>JALOQD010000159.1 GCA_025453525.1 Myxococcota bacterium | reverse complement strand
TCAGTTGAGCTCATTTTTGGGCAGTTTCGGACGACTCGGCCTGCCGAAGACCTGCTCCCACCCTTGTCGATAGTTGTCGCTCACCACTCGGGCCGGACCAGCGCGCCCCTGCTCCACACCCACGACCTTGCCTTTCTCCACACGACACTCGACATCGACATCCCACAGAAGCGGGCTCTCTTGGCGAGGAGACAGAGAGACGAGCTCGCCGTGAAGGAGGGGCTGCCCTTCGTGCATGGGCCGCAACTCAGTGAGCGCCACGCCTTCGGGCTGTTCCTTTCGCCAGCGCAGGCCACGTATGCCCTCGCCATCTTCGGTCTTACCTGCCACGAAGAGCACGTCCTTGGGTGAGGTTTCGTCTTGCGAACTCTTTTCGTGACTCCTGGCCATGGCTGGCCATGACTATAACAGGAAGAAGAAGAACTAGGGAGCGCGTTTAAAGAAGTATGGAAAATGTCATGCTTCGCTTGCTATAGTCGGAAATGAGAAACTTGAGCTCGGGAAAGAACACCTAAGGAGCACGCCATGAGAACAGTCGTATTGATGCCACTGCCCATCCTTTTGACACTTGCCGCTGCGGCTTGTGGGGGATCCTCTCCGACCGAAGACACCGTCACAGACGACATTTCCGGAGAGGGCGAAGGCGAAGGCGAAGGAGAGGGCGAAGGCGAGGGCGAAGGCGAAGGAGAGGGCGAAGGCGAGACAACCGATACCCAGACCGAGCTCAGCACAGACACCCAGGAGGACGAAGTCGCACCCCAATTCGATGATGTGGGCGTTTATCAAACCACTATCACCAAGAACGGCAAGAACGGCGACGCTGCCGACATTTACTATCCGAATCCCGACGATCTCGAGACAGGCAGTTACAGCTTTCCCGTGGCGATACTGCTTCAGGGCGCCAAGGTCGATAAGGGCTACTACTCGCAGTTCTGCACCCTCGTGGCGAGCTATGGGTTCGTGGTGGTCGTCCCCAACCACAACTCGCTTTCGGGCAAGAACTTTACCGAGCAACAAGTGGTCCCAGACATCATCGCTTTCATGAAGGTAGAGGATACCAACGAAGATTCAACGCTTCAGGGCAGCGCCGATCCGTCGAAGGTCGTCCTGCTCGGTCATTCCCTGGGCGGCGTCGCGGGCATGAGCGTCATCCGAGGCGTGTGCCAACCTCCCACCTGCTTCGGACTCTCCTTCAACACGCCCAAGGAAGTCACGGCCGCGGCATTCTGGGGCACCAACCTCGAGACACCGATCATAGGCGGAGTTCCAGACACCAATAACAAGGAGATCGCCATCGCCCTGGTGCAGGGAACACTGGATGGAATGGCCAAGCCCTCTGGCACTGAGCAGACCTACAACAAAATCAAGAACCCACCCAAAGCGCTCGTGTGGGTGGAGGGTGCCAATCACTACGGCATCACCAACGAAAATAACCCAGCCGGTGCAGACAAGGACTCGAAACAACCCACTTTGACCCAGGCAGTGGCCATCGAGACCGCCGCTCGCTGGAGCGCGCTGTTCCTCCGGGCCCACGCCTTGGACGACACTGCTGCCAAGGCCTACGTGCACGCGAGCGGTGATGATCTCGACCCAAATGTCGAGGTCACGAGCGCCCTGTGAGCCTGCCGTCCTTCATTTCGTAGTCGGTCCTATCCCCATAGAGCAGGATGTGCTCGACGTGCGTCGTGGTAATGAACACCTGGCCGCCCGCACTGCGCAAGAAAGAGAAGAGCTGCTGATTGCGCTCCCTGTCCAGCTCAGAGGAGACGTCGTCCAGAAGAAGGATCGGAATTCGCCCCGTCGCTTCCGTGAGCGCCCGCACCTCGGAGATCTTCAAGGAGAGAGCGAGAAGACGCTGCTGTCCCTGCGAGGCATACCGCCGGGCGCTCTGACCTCCAAAGACGATGTCCATGTCCTGAGCATGGGGACCGGCGGTAGTGTATCCGCGAGCCGTGTCGACGGCATAGCGCTCCCGCAACATCGCCATGACCTGCTCGACGTCGTGCCAATCGTCGCGGGGCAAGGAGCATTTGGCGATGAGCCCACCGGAGAGGTCGCAAAACGTTTCCTCGAACATCGGAGAAAGGCGGCCGAGCAACCACCGACGACGCTCGGAAAGCCTTGTCCCAAGGCGCGCGAGCTGTTCATCGTAGGGAACGAGGGATCGGCGGTCCAACGTCGATCCTCTCAGCAGTCGATTGCGCGAAACGAGCGCTTTCGCGTAGTCGGAGAAGAGCTGCGGATAGGTCGGGTCAGCCTGAAAGAGCGCGCGGTCTAGGAACCTTCGCCGCGTCTCTGGCCCGCTGGAAACCAAAGACATGGTCGCTGGATGGAACAGCACCATGGGCAACCTGTGAAAGTGCTCTGACACACAAGAAAGCGCTTTGTCGTCCACTCGAATGCGGCGAGATTTATCCGAGAGAAGCACTTCGCAGCGCAGCCCTGCGGCTGGTCCCCCAAAAATTCCCAGAACTCTCGCTGCCTGATGGCCGTGGCGAAGAAGCTCCGCTCGAGTCGCGGTGCGGAACGAGCGCAAGGCGCCGAGCAGGTAGATTGCCTCGAGTAGGTTGGTCTTTCCCATGCCGTTGCGGCCGGCTATGACATTGAAGCGCGGGTGTGGAACCATATCCACCGAAGTAAGATTTCTCAGATCGGCGATCGACAGGCGGTACAGGAACAGGGCTGACATGAAGAAAAGCTAAATGCGCATGGGCATTACAACTCCGACAAACCCTCCGCTCATATCCTTTATGACCATGGGATCGAGCGGACCGGACACCTCGAGCTTGATCTCGTCATCGGTGAGCGTCGAAAGGGCGTCGATGATGTAGCGCGCGTTGAATCCTATGACCAACTTCTCGCCTTCGTAGGTGACATCTACGAGCTCGGCTCCTTCGCCTACGGAGGGATTGTTGGTCATCACCTCCAACGAGCCCTCAACGAGCTGGAACTTCACGCCGAGCGTGCGGTCCGAGGAAACGACCGAGACCCGCCGCAGCGCTTCGAGGAATAGGACACGGGGCGCGATCACGACGCGTTCCGAGCTCGAAGGTATCACTTGGTCGTAGTTGGGGAAGTCGGAATCGATGAGCTTGGAAACGAGGAGAAAGCTCGCGGACAGAGGCTCAGCACCCTCCACTTTTTCCACGTCGAACTCGCGTTGCACAAAGATCTGACCTTCCTGGGCCGCTACCTTGCAATGGCCCGAGCCTTCTTCAATCATGCGCTTGAATTCCATGATGCCCTTTTGTGGAATCACCATGGAGAAGTTGTAGAAACCCGCCTCTTCCACCTTGTGCTCGACCTTGTTGAGACGATGACCATCGGTGGTGACCATGCGCAGCTTCTTGCCGTCGCCCTGGAACAACGCGCCGTTGAGGTGGGGCCTGGTATCGTCTGTGGAGATGGAGAACGAGGTCTGATCAATCATGCGCGCGAGTAGCCCTGTCTCTACCTCGAAAAACGAAAGCCCCTCGGTCTCGGGAAGCCGGGGGAAGTCATCTGCTGGCAACGCCAGGAGCTTGAACTTTGCCCGGCCGCTCGACACGATGAGCTGGTCGTTGTCCGTGCGCAGCCTAACCTCTCCCTCGGGCAAGCTCTTCACGACATCATGAATCATCTTAGCTGCTACGGTCACTGAGCCTGTCTCGATAACTTGGGCCGGCAGGACACCGCTCGCGTAGAGCTTCAGGTCTGTCGCAGACAGTCTCACGCTAGAGGCCATGGTGGCATCGATGAGAACGTTGGCCAGGATTTGCATCGAGCTCTTGCGGTCCGCGATTCCCGCGGTGCGCTGCAGCGCGATAGAAAGGATTTGCTTGCTGATGGTGAGGTCCATGAAACTTCCTCTTCGTGGGTCTTCTCGTTTTTCCCACAGGTAAGAGATCTCTACCCAAAGGGTTTTATATAAATAACTCGAATCACTAGGTCTTGTGAATCTGTGAATAAGCGATTCTGGCCCTAGGGACGCAAGACTTCGGACCGAGAGTGAACGTGTGGACAGATCGGGGAGAAAGACCGTCCCAAAGAAAGCCACAGATTCGCTACAGGTTTACCCTAGGGTTTTCAACAAGATGACCCACAGGGACTTGGCTGAAATAAAAAGCCCTCGATAAAAAAGACCACGAAAGTTCGGTAGGTAGAGAAAAGTCGGTCCTTGACGGGAGGTGACAGACCAGGATAAGGGCCGCTTCATCGGAGGAATTCCGTGCCTCTCGCCAGGGAGACAAAGGAAGTTATTCAATGAGCGACAATACGGAGCACCAGTTTGAGCTCGTCTCGAATTTCGAGCCGCGCGGAGACCAACCCAAGGCCATAGCAGAGATTTGCCAGCGTCTCTCTGATGGAGAGGCGAGGCAGGTACTCCTCGGAATCACGGGTTCGGGAAAGACCTTCACCATGGCGCAGGTGATTGCAGCGACGAATCGGCCAGCTCTCATCATGGCGCACAACAAGACCCTCGCGGCTCAGCTTTATAGTGAGATGAGGTCGCTCTTTCCGAACAACGCGGTGGAGTACTTCGTCAGCTACTACGACTACTACCAACCCGAGGCCTATGTGCCGTCCAGCGATACCTACATTGAAAAGGATTCGTCCATAAACGACAAAATAGATCGGATGAGGCACTCGGCTACGCGGGCGCTGCTCACGAGGAGAGATGTCATCATCGTCGCCTCGGTGTCCTGCATCTATGGAATCGGGGCAGCCGAGGATTACGCGGACATGCTCATCCCGATAGAGGAAGGAGAAGACCTTGGCAGAGATCGGTTACTCCGTAGACTCGTGGACGTTCAATATGAAAGAAACGACATGGACTTCTCCAGGGGCACGTTTCGAGTCAGGGGAGACACGGTCGAGATATTTCCTGTTTACGAGGATGAGAAGGCCATTCGCGTCGAGTTCTGGGGGGACACTGTGGACCGTATCAGTGAGATTGATCCCCTGCGCGGCGCGGTGATCCATCGAATAAAAAAGACGATGATATACCCAGGCTCCCACTACGTAACGCCGGCTCAAAAGTTGGTCAAAGCGATCGATGCGGCGCGCGTCGAGCTCAGGGAGAGGCTAGAAGAGCTCGATAGAAATGGTAAGCTGCTGGAAAAACAGAGACTGGCAGAGCGAACTCTCTATGATTTGGAGATGCTCGAGCAAACCGGACACTGCAATGGCATAGAGAACTACTCCAGGCTCCTGTCAGGAAGGAAACAGGGGGAACCGCCGCCGACCTTGATAGATTATTTTCCAAAGGACTTCATTTCTTTCATCGACGAAAGCCACCAGACCATGCCGCAAGTATCGGCGATGTACAAAGGCGACAGGTCGAGAAAAGAGACCCTGGTGGACTATGGTTTTCGCTTGCCCAGCGCCCTCGACAACCGACCCTTGCGCTTCGAGGAGTTCGAACAGAGAGTGGGGCAAGTCGTCTTCGTCTCTGCCACGCCCGGGGAGTACGAAATGGGTCAGGCCAAAGGACTGGTCACAGAGCAAGTGATACGACCCACGGGGCTGCTCGATCCGGTTGTCGAGGTCAGACCAGTCACTGGACAGGTGGATGACCTGCTCGATCAGATCCGCAAGACCGTGGAGAGAAAAGAAAGGGTGCTCGTCACGACGTTGACAAAACGAATGGCCGAGGACCTGACCGAGTACTACGCGGAAGCCGAAGTGCGCGTGCGATACCTGCACAGCGACATCGAAACACTAGAACGCATAGAGATCATCAGGGACCTTAGAAACGGGAAGTTCGACGTGTTGGTCGGCATCAACCTTTTGAGGGAGGGTCTCGATATTCCCGAAGTGTCCCTAGTCGCCATCTTGGACGCAGACAAAGAGGGCTTTTTGCGCTCCACCCGCTCCCTCATCCAGACCATGGGCAGAGCAGCGAGAAACGTGCGGGGCAAAGTCGTGCTCTATGCGGAAAAGATGACCGATTCGATGCAGAGGGCCATCGAGATCACGGAAGCGAGACGGAAGAAACAGCAGGAATACAATGAAGCCCACGGCATCACGCCCAAGACCATAGAAAAGGCCGTGCAAGAGGTGGGTCCCGGCTCATCGAGCGCCGACTATCTCGCCGTGGCTCGCACGTTGGAACGAGACCTGGAAGAGGAGGACTTTGCCGAAAAGGTGGAGGCCCTTCGAGAAGAGATGCTCATGGCAGCGGCGTCTCTCGACTTTGAAAGAGCCGCGCATCTGCGAGACAGAATCAGGGAGATCTCCGGAGAGAGCCTTGCGAAGAAAGGCGCGGTGAGTGCTCCCAAAATGCGCGGCACGGGAAAAAGGAGAAGAAGATGAAAGGCCACAGGACAAAGAGATCACCTGACCTTGGGCGTAGTGCCCAGGTTTAGATATTGGTTTTAGAGAACAAAGGGAACCGCGGGATATTGGGGTAGTGGCCAGGGACGGAATCGAACCGCCGACACGTGGATTTTCAGTCCACTGCTCTACCGACTGAGCTACCTGGCCTGCTCAGGGACACCGATTTATCCTAGAACCTGAGTCGCTTGTCCAGAGAATTTCTCCAAAAAACCATGCAGAGCAACGCGCTGCGCTGCGGGGGTTTTAAGACGACCGATTTCCAGGGCACAGCGGCGGGCAAAAGGGAAACGGCACAGGAGATATGGAAGGAGTTTTCGGATCCGGCACGCTGCACGTCCAGGCTCGTAGGTGGCGGCGATATCGTCGATGAGCTCGAGGCGGATCGACACTTCGTCTTCGTAGGTCGGCTCTTTAAAGGGACGCCCTTGCAAGGAAGCGCTAGCACGAGAGAAGACAAAGGGGTCCATCAGCACACCGCGGCCGATCATGATTCCTCCAGCTCCTGTTTCTTGGAGGCGACGAATCGCTTGATCGGCACTTCGCACGTCGCCGTTGCCGATGACAGGGACGAGCAGCGCTTCGCGCACGGCAAGAACAAGGTCCCAGCGTGCCTCGCGGCGAAGGCGTTCTTCCACAGTGCGACCGTGAAGGGTAATGACGTCGGCGCCGGAGTCCACGAGACCTTGGCAAAAATCGAGAAGCCAGGAGATATCGATAGCCGTCGTCCCAGCGCGAATTTTGACGAAGAGAGGGCCTTTCCAGGTCTTCCGAGCGCTCTCTACGACAGAGAATGCGCGGGAAGGCTCAGACAACAGGCCGGCACCGGCGCCCAAACGCCGCATCCACCAAACAGGACATCCCATGTTGATGTCGAGCGCAAACGGACGGCAGAAGGACAGCACGTTGTCGATCATATTGGGAACTTCGTCCGATCGAGAAGGGGCGATCTGACACACGAGAGGTGGGGACAGGGGATGACGTGTGTCCAAGCAGAAGCGGTGGTCGCGTAGAGCCCGGGAAGCAGGAGGAGTGATCATGGCGGTGTAGTGAAGACCGCAGCCGCCTAGGCGGGACAAGAGCCGGCGAAGAGGAGGGTCGCTCATTTCGGCCATGGGGGCGAGAACCAAGGGAGAAAAGAGGGAAGAAAAGTCAGAGATCGAAAAAGGCATCGACGCGAACTATCATGGTCGGTGGTTGTCGGCAACAACCTGCGGTGGTACGGTTTTTAGGTGAAGTATTAGCGAAAAGCGAAAGGCGTCAGCGCGAGCAATGAAGATCTGTCAAGAGTGCGGTACGGCGTACTATGGTGCCGAGGTGTTCTGTAACAAGGACGGGGCGCGCCTCGGCGCTACTGGACAGGTCCCAATGGAGACGCAAGCGACGCCCGCGGATCCGCTCGTTGGAAAGACGATTCAGGGTCGCTACCGTGTGCTGCGAAAGCTGGGAGAAGGGGGAATGGGTGTGGTGTACACGGCTTTGCATGTGGACATCGAGAAGAAAGTCGCCATCAAGGTGCTGCGCGACGACTTTTCCAAGCGTCCCGAGGTCGTGCGGAGGTTTAGACAAGAGGCAAAAGCCGCCAGCCGCATCGGGCACGCGAACATCGTCGACGTGACGGACTTCGGACAACTGGAGGATGGCGGCGTCTACTTTGTCATGGAAATGCTACAGGGAAAGCCCCTCGCAGATGTGGTGCGCGGCACCCCCATGCCCCTGCTCCGAACGGTCCCCATCATCAACCAAATTTCGCGCGCCTTGTCCGCGGCTCACAAGATCGGCATTGTGCATCGAGATCTGAAGCCGGAAAATATATTTATTGTTGAAAAAGACGAACAACACGACTTCGTTAAGGTCCTCGACTTCGGCATTGCGAAGATTTCCGACCAAGACTCAGAAGGAAAGAGACTCACCAAAACGGGCATGATCTTTGGCACTCCAGAGTACATGTCCCCAGAGCAGGCGGCTGGAAAGCCGTTGGACCACAGAGTAGATGTGTACGCCCTGGGGTGCATCATGTTCGAGATGTTCACCGGACAGGTGCCATTCAATGGCGAATCGTTCATGGCAGTCCTCACGCAGCACATGTTTGAGCCTGTGCCCATGATCGAGGAGGTGTTTCCGGCAACGGACGTGCCTAGGTCTGTACGCGAGGTGGTGTATCGCGCCATGGCCAAGGAGGTCTCTGCGCGATATGAGGACATGGCCCACCTGGAGGCAGATCTCGAGAGGGCCCTGCGGGACGAGAAATACGTCGTCGAGCGCAGTGAGCCTCAAAGCGGTTTGATTCGCGTAACAGATGGAAGAATGCTTGGGCGTGAGACGACAGGCAGCGTGAGTGTCGTTGGCACACGCATGGAGTCGGCGTCCAGCTCGTCCATTGGCATGGAAATACACCCAGGCCGACGAAAGACAGCGGGATTCGTGGTCGCGGGACTCGTGGGATTGGTTCTCTGCGCAATAGGAATAGCCTACGGCACAGGTGTTTTGGATAGACGAGTTGAGAACAATGAAGAAGCGCAAGCCAAGGTCCCAAACCCGGTGGTAGCAGCACCGGGTTCCCCGAGCGAGAAGGTGGCCAACCCACAGAGCGACACAGCACTGGAAAAGGGCCTTGTCCATCGAGACAAAGTGCAAGTGCGCATCGAGACCGAGCCTTCTGGAGCAGTGATCGAAGTAGAAGGGATGGGCCAGGTGTGTAGCGCGTCGCCCTGCGACGTGACCTTATGGAGCGGTGCGCCCCTCGAGTTGTCGGCCTCGTTGGACGGGAAGTCCGCGAAGATGATCTTCACAGCGTCAGAACAGAATAAGAGTGCAAAGCTCATCCTGCCAGGTTCAGAAGTCAGTACGTCCAAGGAGAGGCAAAGGCGGCAGGAACGAAGGGAAAAGAGCGCAAAGGATGCTGCTGAAAAGGGCGAAGGAAATCGCAAACAAGAGCAAGAATGGACCGGAAGCTCCGACGGCTTGAAAATTCCCGAGGTATTTAAAGAGCCATAGGGAAAAAGCGGAAATCGGACGAGCGCGAAGGGTCAAGGGGAACCGCAAAAAGCGCGAATGGATTGATCTCGTAGAGACAGTAATTGGGGATCGAGGGGACGCAGTAAAAGCGCATGGTCGAGCACGAAAAGTGCGTCCTTTCGATGGGACAAACGCGTGAGCAACTTTGAAAAAGACAAAAGCGGTTCGACGTCCGCCCAATAGCCCAAATCGAGGACTTTGAGAGTCTCGGAAAGCGCGAGTGTGAGATCCGCTGAGCTGGGATCCTCAGACTCGAGGATGGTGTTGGCGTGAGCGGCTAGACAAGGCAAGCATCCTTTGTTGGATTGCAGGAGAACTTCGAGCTTTGCACGAGATGAAGATGGACCGGTTTCGAGAGCAGTGATTTGTGAATCCAAAAGCGAAACCTTGATATCGTCATTGGGGAGAATCTTGCGAAGCTCTTTTAATACAACGCGAGATTTCTGGATATGACCAAGGCGAATGTGGCAGTTGATTTCCGACAACCTGATGGACAGGACATTTTCATGTGCGCTCGTCGTTTTGAGAAGTGCTGCGGCATCAGAAAGCGCCTCATCGCAACGGCCGGAAGAGGTCAAATACTCGAGGCGGAGCAGCTTCTGAGAAAGTGTCGAAGCTTCTTTGGCAATGCCCGAGTCAAGGCACCTGAGCGCAGAGGCCCAATCTCCTCGGCGCGAGAGGACCATGGACTCGAGGACGATGGCTTCGTCGCTGCGCACATCCACGCGTTTGGGGTGAGAAAGTGGCAAATCCATGCCATCAGCCCAAGCAGCCACGAGATCGAACGAAACTCCGCTGAACGCCGATTCGATGAACCGGGAGAGATTCGAGCGAGAGTCCGTAAAACGAGAGACGCCGCGACCGATGGATACGTACATGGCGTCGGTCTTGAAAGGGGGCCTAGAAGCGTCTATCGCCTGCCACGAGGACCCGTCCCAATACTCATTCCACATATGATATATCCACAGGCCACCATGGGTGAGGAGCATGCCTGAAACAAGCCGAGAGGGTATGTTCTCAGCGCGTAAAAAAGAAGCGAGCAACACCGAGTGCTCAGTACAATCCCCAAAACCCTTCTCCAAGGCAGTCACGGCATCAACCATGGAAAAAGTGTGCTCTTTGTTGGGCAGTAGAGCAGAAACGTACCGAGCTAGAAGGACAGCGAGCTTTACTGGATCAGACCAAATGGATTTGAAAGAAGGTCGCAAAGAAAGGTCCGCAATGATGGAAGTGGCGTTGAGAGTGCGCTGCGGGTTGAGCTTACCCGATTTGCCTGCAGAACGAAGGTACTGGAGAGCCGAAAGAATAGAGGGAGCGCGAGGGTTGATAAAACCATCCGCCGACAAGTCTGCTGGCAAAGGAGGAGATTGACCATCAGGTGCCATGGCCAAGACCTCGAGCGCAGACTCGGAAGGAGAAGTCCGAGTCAGCTTTTGACCCGCGGCCTCCCCAAGAGCGCGGAGGGAGTCGAGGCGAGTCGAGGCAGCGCGGAGAGTAAATATCGCCCGAGTAGATGAGGACGAATCTCCACTGTAGGATGAGGAGAATAATCCGACGGGAAGGTCTGAGGGCACCGGCGCCGCATGGTCAATCGGCGTACGGCGGCGAATCTGACTCAAAGCAGGATATTCTTCCTGAAGAATATTGCCATCTCGAGCGACGAAAACCCGAACCACGGGAGACTGGTCGGTCTTACGCCGGGCTTCAACCCAGGTACCATCGACGACCTTGTCAGAAAGAGAGATGGAGGAGGGAAGCGGTTGTCCAATTTGAAGTTCGATAGGTGCGGACAGTACCGGCTCATAGAAATGCAGCGAATTTTTGGAAGGAGAAGAGATCTGGCGAGCGAGTCGGTCGATGAGGTCAAAACCATAGACGTCGACTCGGGATAAATCGAGGTCGACAAAAGAAGAAGGGGTATCTCGATACGAGGATTTGGAGTCAATGCGCCGAGCCCAAGATGCCCCGTCAAAGCCGACGACACTAGTGCTCGACTTGAGGGGATCTGAATCTACCTGAGAACCGAACAACAGAAACCCTTCAGATTTTGAAAATTTGAGCAAGCGAACAGATTGAGTGTCAAAAGGGATAGAGCCCATACGCATACGAAGGGACATGTGGGAGAGAAGAACTCGCTCGTCACCGAACGGACCTTGGGTAGAAAGGACACTGCGCAGCTCCCGGCCGACCTCCATGCCATCCATCACCACAGCAAGGACGTAATGGTCAGGAAAGGTGCCACATATGGATAAAGG
>JALOQD010000158.1 GCA_025453525.1 Myxococcota bacterium | reverse complement strand
TGCGCACACTCGAATCGCACGGGACAAAAAGAGCTCGAGCTGGTCGTTAGTAGAGCATTCGCGCCGCGCTGTCAAAGGAGACTGTTCGATGCCCATTCACAAGCCCTTCGCGGTCGCGTCCCTTTGTTGGGGGGCGGCGTTCCTTCTATTGACCTTTGAGGCCTCGGCCGCCTCGCCTTCAGACCACGACATCGGTCGAGCCGAGGTTACCAACCGAGCGTTGCTCGCGGTGGCCGAGTCCTACTACGATCCTTTGCGCGTCGACCCAAAGGTCATGCTCCAAAAAGCTCTCGAGGAGCTCCAGCGCGCGGTGGCCGAGCTCCGGCTGGACTGGGATGCGCAAGGGGGCAAGGCCAAGTTATTGATGCCAAAGGAGTCCCTGGAGCTGGATGTCGCAGGAGTGGACAGCCCCTGGACTCTCGCTCGGAGGATGCGCGACGTCTATCGATTGCTGCAGAAGAACCTGTCCCGGCAGGAGTACGATTTCGCCGAGCTCGAGTACGCGGCGGTCAACGCCATGCTGATGACCCTCGATCCCCACAGCAACGCCCTCAATCCCGAGCAGTGGGACGACTTGCAGACGACCATGAGGGGAGAGTTCGGAGGGCTGGGCATCAAGATAACGACCGATCGCCGGCCGCCGTGCCGCGGGCAACTCACGGTGGTTTCGGTGATCGACGCAACTCCAGCGGCTTCGGCTGGCTTCAAAGCCGGGGACGTGATCCTGAAGATAGACGGCGAATCCACGGTGAACATCACCACCTCTGAGGCGGCGTCGCGACTGCGCGGAAAACCCGGTACCAAGGTGCGACTCGAGGTGCGGCGCGGCGAGAGCACGAAACCCTATGAGGTCGTTCGCCAGACCATTCCCATCGAGAGCGTCAAAGCCAGATTGCTCGCGGACAAGGTCGGGTTGATCGAGCTCGATGGCTTTCAGAACAACAGCCTGGGCGAGGTGCAATCGGCCTTGAGCAAGCTTCACGGCCAGGGAATGAAGAGCCTGGTGCTCGACCTGCGCGGCAATCCCGGCGGCTCGCTCGACAGCGTGGAGAAAATCGCCGACGTGTTCCTCGACTCAGGCACGATCGTCGTCACTGCGGGCAGACGTCGCGAGGACCGCGAAGTGGCCAACGCGCAACTCGGTGGGACAGAGCCTTTGTATCCGATCGTTCTGCTCGCGGATTCGGGCTCGGCTTCGGCGGCCGAAATCCTCGCTGGCGCCTTGCGCAACCACGGCCGCGTGCTGATCGTCGGTGAGACCACGTTTGGAAAGGGGTCGGTGCAAAAACCGACTCCCATGCGAGACGGCGGCGCTATCAAGCTCACCGAGGCCCAGTATCTGCTGCCCGGCGACGTTTCGATTCAGGCCATCGGAGTCCCGGCTGACGTCACGTTTTCCCCGCGGCTCGTGGATCGCAAGGACATGAATTTGGTGCCAGGCACAGACCGTTTCTCCGAGGCGGACCTCGCGTCCCATCTCGATCGCCCGACAGCGCGGCGCCGAGAGGTGCGGGATGTGCTCGAGGGGCTGGTGCTCGTTCCCGGGGCCGAGCACGCGGCGGACATGGCGCGAATCGAGAAGTGCTATACAGACGACAGCAACGACGAGCGCGGCGGCTACCTCCGACGCTACATGCTCGAGTTCGCCAGGCGCCTGGCGGCCAAGGAGAATGGCGTCACCTCCGAGGAGCTGCGAGAGACCGCCAAGCAGCTTCTGAAACAGGACAATCTGAGTCAATCCGAGGCCATCGAGAAGGCCTTGCGAGCCTTGAAAGTCGATTGGAGCCAGCCTCGGGAGGCGAGCTCTTTGAGCGGAGAAGCCAAATCGTCGATGGTGGCCACCGCGTCCTTACGCAGCCCACCGTCGCCAGGGAAGGAATTGGCGCTGGAGGTCCGAACGCGCAATGGCGGCAAGGCAACCGCGTATCGCCTCATGGGCGTGACCAAGAGCGACAACCCGCTCCTGGACGGTCTGGAGCTGGTGCTGGGCAAGATCCCGCCAGGCGCAAAGGCCAAAGCCTCGGCGTTCGTAGATGTGCCGGCGCTGCCATCAGAGCGCGTCGATCCTCTGACCGTGACTTTCACCGCTGCCTCGGGCCCGGTGCCGCCGCCGGTCACCCTAGACGTGACTGTGTCCGCACCGGAGCGGTCGCGGCTCGCCTATAGCTGGCACGTTCAGGAGCTCGGTGAGGCCGACGGCTCCTTCCAGCCTGGGGAAGAGCTCGCCATCTATGTGACCGTGAAAAACGTGGGAACGGGCTCGACCATCGACGCCCACGTCAACCTGAGCGCCAAACCCGGCATCGACATCGTCCAGGGATCGTTCTCTGTGGGCAAGCTCTTGCCAGGTCGAAGCGCGTCCGGACAGTTCCGCATCCGGCTCGCCCCAGGGCTGCGCGGCGAGGTCGCTGAGCTGGACCTGGCGATCGTGGAATGGCTCAAGGGGCGTTTCCCTACCGAGTTGCCGCTGTTTCAGCGCACGGTGAGCCTGCCCATTGGGCGCAAGGTGCCGGCCCTGGCGGCAGCCCGTGGATTCGTGGCTGTGTCTCTAGCAAAGGAAGTCCCCCTGCGCGAGGCTCCTTTCGACGGAGCGGAGATCGTCGCCTATGGCAAGCCGGGCGTTTCCTACGAGGTCAACGCCCGTCAGGGCGATTTTGTGCGAGTGCGCATAGCGGACAAGCGCTTCGCTTACCTCGCCCGAAGCCAAACGGCCTCGGCGGAGAGAGCCAGACCCTCGTTCGATGAGGCGTTCATCGAGCCTCCATCGATACGCATCGACGGTTCGACGGTGCGGCGCGTCAAGGGCCAAACCCTGCGCATTTCCGGCGTCGCACGACATCCTACCGAGGTGAGGGATATTATCGTCTTTGTCGGTGATCGGAAGGTTCTCTATCAAGCCAATGACGGCGCTTCGGGGAAAAACGCCATTTCGTTCAACGTCGACGTGCCCCTCGAGCCAGGGGCCAATCGCGTTGTGGTCATTGCCCGGAAAGACAAGGACGTTCGAGAGTCCGCCTCTGTGTTCGTGCGCCGAGATGACCTGCCCAAGCCCTCGAAGTAACGAGGCGCGCCTCGTCGCTTTTTGGATGGCGCTCCCTGCCGCATGGAGTGTTGTCGCGGTCCCGGTTGTATCTGCAGAAACCCGCCCCGAAATCTGTGCCCAATCTATCGAAGCAGGAGCGGTTTTCACTGTGGAGGCGCGCCCCCTTCTGCCACTGACTCCGCCGCCTGGGGTGCAGCAGAGCGCGGCCTTGCGAGGCTGGAGCGCGCGGCTCGCCCGGGAAGCGGCATCGTCGATGAATGACGACAGGCGTTTCCACTACCCGTTGAGGCTACTGCGCATTCGGCCGACGAGTGGACAGACCTATGCGTTCGATTGGTGGACTCCCCCGTGGATGGCGCCAGGCGCCTACGACTTGGAGATGATGGGACCGGGCTTTTCGAAACATCGAGCCTGCGCCGTGCACGTCGCCGATCCCTTGGCTTCTGAGTTTTTGTCGGAGCTGCTGATCCCAGCGCAGGTAGAGGCTGCTGAGCTCGAATCGGCCGGTGTGCCGCTGCTACCGCGCAGTGTCACTTGGGCTGGCGTGCCGTCCGAGAAAGGCCAGGGGAGCAGGTTGATGCGCTTTGCTTCTAGCGCGCAGAGCCACCCTGTCACCTGGAAAGAGTCGGCCGCAAGCGCGCCGTGCCGTTTGCGCATCCATTGGCCTTTGGCCTCGGACGTACCCTTTGACGTTCGCGACGAGATCCGCGCGGTCGAGCCCTCGGCCGTGAACGTGGCGTTCGATTTGGCCAAAGCTCGTTGGGCTCAAGGAGACAAGGTGCGGGCGCTATGGCTCGTCAGTGACTCACCCCTTGTCGAGGTATGGACCTTGGACAACCGCGCTGCGGGTTGCGCTGCGGGGCGAGTTGGCCGTTTCCACCGTTCGCGCAAAAGAGCCACCTGCCAATACACCCCTGCGGTACAGCCCTTCCCCTTGCTCCTCTGCTTGCTGTCCTCGCTGTCCTTTTAGTCTTTTTCGGAATATCATCCCCACCGCGGCGCGTTGCCGCATGGACCGTGCCCGAATGCCTCGAATGTCGAGCGGGCCTGTAAATGCGAGGGGTTCATGACGAGAAGAATCGCGTTTTGCCTCATGGCCTTGGCTCTTTTGGGCACCTGTGTGTCTGGCTGTAAGAAGCGGACCATTCCCAACACCGATATCGAGGACAACGACTTTAATCGCGAGGTCATCGATTTTTGCGAGCGATACCGCCGCGCAGTCGAAGAGAAGAACGTGGGGCTCCTGCTCACCCTGGCCTCGCCCCGCTACTTCGACAATTCGGGCACTCCCACGGTCGAAGACGATGTCGACCTCGCTCGATTGGAAGAGGTGCTCAAGAATCGCCTGGCAGGGCTCAATACCATTCGGTATGAGTTCCGCTATCGCACCATTTATGAGTTGGACAATGTCATCTACGTCGAGCTGATTTATAACACCGCAAATGGTCCAACCGTACGGCTGACAATCGCCTGCAGCTCGAGGCGCAAGGCGACGGATTCCTCATCCTCTCGGGGATGTGAGCGCCTGCGCCCTTCGCGACTTTCAAGAAAATCGACACGCGGACTTCTGGGGGCAGCTCTGCAGGAGGATCGCTTCCTTGACGCGGTGCGGGTTTTCTTGCGACAATCTCCAGCAGTCATGCGCAATCTCATCGTCGCCTTCAGTCGCCGCAGCGAGCTCCTCGAGTGCTACTTGCAGGACGCGCCAGGCGGTGGTGTGTTCGTGGCCACGGATGAGGACATCGGCCTGGGAGAGGTCGTTCAGACCGTGCTCGTGTTTCCCGAGATCCCCGAGGGCGTGCCCTTGCGCGGCACGGTGATTTGGCGCCGTCCCCCGGTGAAGTGGCGGTCGGCGCTGCGGTCTGGAGTGGGCGTGGCGTGGGACGAAATCGAGCGGAGCCGCAAGGAGTTCCTCCTCGAATTTTGCCGCGGTCATCTGGCTTCGGTGCGCGGCCGCGGTCAGCGGATGTCCGTGGCCCTGCGGGTGCTGTACTCCGCAGAGAAACCCTCGAGCCCATGGTGCGAGGGACGCACCCGAGACATCGGTCGAGGGGGGATGTTCCTGCTCTGCGAAGATCTGCTCATCGAGGGCGAGGCCGTGGCCCTGCGGGTTTATTTCGACCAAAGTACGCGCCCGGAGACCGTGCTCGGTCGAGTGTCCTGGCGTCAGCTCGGCGACGACCGGGGCATGGGCATCGCTTTCCATAGGCTATCGGGGCAGGCGCGCCACAGACTCGAGGAGCTCATCGCCCGTCTTTCCCGCTCGAGTTCTTGGGCGCCGCCCACTTTGTCTGATGGGAGCGGTCGCTGGTCTGGTCCTCTTTGATTCATTTTCGAGTTGGTTATTTAATATTAGCGTTTGGACTGTCAGCGCGCATTTGCTAGACTCCGGAGAGACCAGTCGCAAGTGGCAAAGCCGCGCTTTGCGGCGGTGCACTATCGCAGCAGCGAGTAGGAATGACCGACGGGAATAAGATACAGCTCGGGAAGATCTTGCTCAAGCAGCGGCTCGTCGGTCAGCAAGATCTCGATGACCTCCTCGCTGACCAACGGCAGGGCCACGAGCGTCTGGCGTCCCTGGCCCTGGAGAGGGGGCTCGCGGACGAGTTGTGCCTGCTCAAGGCGCTCAGTGAGCAACATGGCATCCCGGCGGTCAACCTCGAAGAAGTCGAGATCGATCTGAGCAACCTGGACCTCATCCCCCAGAGTATCGCGATGCGGCATGTGGTGCTGCCAGTCTACGTTTCCGGCGAGGCCATCCGCCTGGCCATGGCCAGTCCTGATGACGGGCGCGTAGTGGAGGAGCTCGAGTTTGTCTCTGGTCGCAAGGTCTTTGTCCAGGTGGCGCTCCACAGCCAGCTCGTGTACGCCATCGAGACTTGCTACGCGGCGCGCATGGCTGGGCAGACCGTTTATCGAGGCCCGCGTTTCGGACAGCGCATTTCAGAGCCTCTCCCCCCCTCGAAGATCGAGGAGCCCGGCGGCGCTGGAACCGTGATGGCCGACGCCTCGGATCTGCCGACCATCGATGTCGAAGTGGAATTTATGGGGCGGCCGCCGGACATGGCTCAAGTGAGCCACGCGACCCAAGAGCCACTGCCGTCGCTGGCGCCGACGGCGCAGGTTGCCTCCTCTGGCCAGAAGAGGCGAATTCTCGTCGTCGACGACGAGGACGATATTCGGCTGCTCATCACCCGCGTGCTCAAAGAAAAGGGATACGACGTCGTGTCTGCCTCCCGTGGGCTCGAGGCCATTCGATTGGTCCAGACGGCGAACCCGGACATGCTCGTCCTCGACGCCATGCTGCCCGAGGTCCATGGGTTCGACATCTGCAAGAAAATCAAGTCCAGCAGTCGCTACAGCCATATCCCGGTCATCATGATATCCGCGATTTATCGCGGGTGGCGCTATGCCAAGGACCTCCAGGAGTCCTATGGCGTGGACGACTTCTTGGAGAAGCCGTTCAAGATCGGCGATCTCGTCAATCGAGTGGAGTTGCTTCTGCAGCGTACCGAGAAGCAGGCGCGACCCGAGCCAGAGCACCTGTCCCAGGAGGCGGAGCGCATTCTCGAGGCTGGCATTGCCGCCTATCGCAGCGGTCGCCTCGACGATGCCATCGACCTCATCCGCAATGGAATCGCCATCGATCCCTTGGCAGCTAAGCTCCACTATCATCTGGCCCTACTGCTCGGGAAAAAGGGCCTCAACTACCAAGCGATTCGCGCTCTCGAAAACTCGTTGGAGCTCGCGCCAGACGATTTTGCAGCGCTCAAGAATCTCGCGGTCTTGTATCAAAAAAGCGGCTTCCGATTTAAGGCGATTGAAACCTGGGAAAGGGCGCTTGGGCATAGTCCAGACGAAGAAACTAGGGAAGGAATCAAGCGCCATCTCGTGGGCCTGCTATAATGAGCCTGTCTAAATGAGATTCGTCTGCCAACACTGTGATGCCAAGTACACCATCGCGGACGAAAGAGTCCAAGGCAAGCTGCTGCGCGTGCGCTGTAAGCAGTGCAGCACAGTCATCGAGGTGAGAGCTCCGTCTTCCTCCTCTGTGGCCCCAGAAGGGCGTTCCTCTGGGTCGTTCCGGAAGAGCCGGCCTCCAGCGCCGAGTCGCCCCAGTGTGCCCCAAACGGCTCCGCCTCCTCCCGGGAAGTCCGTGCTCGAGGGAAAGTTCGCGAGCGCATTCAAGCCCTCGGCAGAGGGAAAGCCCGCAGCAGCCACGCCCGGACTCTACGAAGCGGTGAAGAAGTCGGCCCAGGCCATTGGCAAGCGCGACGTGGACCTAGCCCATTGGTTCGCTGCCGTGGACGGTTCTCCGGTGGGTCCCATCTCTGCCCGGCGGATCCATCAATATCAAAAAGAGAAGCAGGTCACCGACGATTCCCTGGTGTGGAAGGAGGGCTTGCCCGACTGGGTGGCCTTGCGAAACTGCAAAGAGCTCGTGGGGCTCGTGGCCCGTATCGACCTCGAGGACACGGGAGCGATTAGCGCTGGAGGAAGCATCGTTCCGCGCCTCGGGCTTTTCGGAGCCGGGCCGTCGCAATCCGCGAGCTCGCCCCTCAGGGGGTATTCCGTGGGGGTCGTCGGGGAATATGAAGCCCTGGAGGTGGATGTCGATGCCGAGGTCGATGCGGACGATGATTCCAAAACCCGGGCCAATGTCCGGATAAGCGATGCGTTGTCCTTTGCCGGTGCCAAGGCAGGCGCTGCCCCTTCGTCCAAGAGCGGCGGCGAGGGCTCTGCAGAACACTCTTTTTTTTCCTCCGAGGAGGGTCAGCATGTCTCCTTGGAACCCGTCACCGCTGGCGAGTTGCACTCCCTGTCGCCGCCTCGCGTGGCCGAGCAGAGTCGCGTCGTGCTCATCTCCGCAGTGGGGCTGTTCCTCATCGCTCTTTTGCTGCTCGTCGTCATGATCATGAAACCCGGGCAGGCGGGCGAGCGCATCGTCACTCAAACCGTTGAAAAAGTCGTGGAGAAAGTCGTGTATAGGGATCGGCCTTTGTCACCGACCGTGCGCGTGGACGACGAAGAAGACGGCGCGGGCAACGCCAAGGGTAAGGTCAAGAACCGGGTTGGGGCGATGGACAAATCAGCCGGGACCAAAGGCGCCCAGGTCGACGAGAAAACGCGGGCCCTTTTGGAGCAGATGGGCATGGGCGGCGGCAGTGGGGGTCCTATCGGAGCAGACAAGTCGCACAAACAATCAGGGGCGACCGGCGGCGGCGCCTCGGCCCTGACCGCACCGCAGATCAAGTCTGTCGTGGATCGCAACCGCGGCGCGTTGCAGAATTGCTACGTCCGGTCTCTCAAGCAAGGGGACGCTCCCTCAGATCGGGACATTCGCATCAATTTCAATCTCAACGTGGGCACGAGCGGCATGGTCAAAAAGATCGGCATGTCCGGTGAGGGCTCTGGCAATGCCGCCTTGCGTTCGTGCCTCACCAAATCCATCCAAAAATGGGTATTCCCGCCTGCTGGGTCCGAGTCGCCGGTGGAATTCCCCATCCTCTTTAGCCCCAGGTGAACCGAACATGGACGCCTCGGATGTCGGAGGATTGCTGATCGAGGGGTTCCTGCTGGCCGCGACGCTCGCACTCCCCTTGGTCGGCGCGGCCTTTTTGGCTGGCGTCGTCAGCGCCGTCGTCCAGCGTCTTTGCAGCGTCAGCGAGCCGGTTATCGGTCTTGTCCCTCGCCTTTTGGGTGTCGGTTTTGCGCTCGTGCTCCTCGCCCCTTGGATCGCCGAACAGGTTCAATCGTACGCCGAACGCGTGCTCGCTTCGTTGTCCGCTGTGGGAAACTAACGCTGTCATGGATGTCCTGGAGGTTGCCCTCATGTCTTACGCGCTGGTCTTTGCGCGTGTGGCTACGGCCCTTCGCCTCATGCCCATGCTCGGTGGCGGTGTGTTTCCGGCCGTCGTTTGGCTCGCCCTGAGCTCTGCCCTGTCTTTGGCCCTATTGGCGTCGCCTGGAGCGCCCGGGTTTCGAGGGGAGTCATCGTTCCTGAGCGCTGTTCTCGTGCAGGTCGCGGCCGGCGCAGTGATAGGAACCGCGGGCCGTTTGGCCTATGCGCTGCTCGAAATTCCCGGAGGCCTCGCGACCGCGGTCATGTGGCCTGACGCCCCAAAGGGTGGGCCTGGCCCAGACCTGGCCAATGTGTACGGCCTGTTCGGCGTGGCAGCGCTTTTTGCCGCAGGCGGGCATCGAGCCCTCATCGCCCTCCTCTCGGCGTCTTTTGTCGTTCCCTTTGACGCGAGCGAGACCCTGCTCACCGATGCCACTGCGCGCCTCGCCGCCTCCCTTTTGACCTGCGGAGTTCTCCTCGCTCTCCCGGCCCTTTCCTGCGGCCTTTTGGCAGAAGCGGTCGCGGGATTGCTCGAGCGCCTCTGGGGCAGTCCGATGGACTTGCCCCTTTCTGCATTGCGTCAGCTCGGGACGCAGATCGTGTGCGCTTTTGCCTTTGTCTTCTGTGCCTCGCGGTTCGTCGAATCGTGCGCTGGCTTGGTGTCGATTCTCGGCGCCGGGCCCTGAGCTCTCCTCGTTTACAACTGTCAATTATGTTTGTTCGTCAAAGAAGTGCGGTTGACTTGCGCCAGACCCTCGACGTACAACTCGCCGCAAGCTTTGTCACCGCTAGGGGATGAAGTCGGCTCGTGGTTGCGTTTAGGAGAGGGAATGGACAACAGCGCCCTTCGCGGCCGATTTTCAATGTTCACGGCTTGTGCGTGCCTATGTCTCATGGCAGAAGGCGCGCGTGCTCAGGACCAGGGCCAGTCTGCGGATGAGGATGCCCAGGCCTTGGCCGAAGAGATCCAGCAGTTCGGTGGTGGGGATCTCAAGGGACAGACGGTGGTCCGAGTCGATACCGAGGGCAACCGCCGCGTTTCCGCAGATGATGTCCGTGTGAATATAGGCACGCGCCGAGGGATGACCTACGATCCGAGTCGCGTGGCCCGCGACATTCGCGCCCTCTACGGCCTGGGTTTTTTCAGCGACGTCCAAGTGAGCGTGACCCCTGTCGAGGGTGGCGTGGCCCTCAAGTACAAAGTGGTCGAGAAGGCCGCGGTCAGCGAGGTCAAGCTCGAGGGCAACGACAAAATAGACGAAGACGATATTAAAGAAGTACTTGATATTCAGTCCAATAAGCCCCTGGATGTGCCGACCATTCATCGCAACCTGCAAAAAATACGAGACTTATACGCCAAAAAGGGATTCTTCCTGGCCCAGGTCAGCTATCGCCTGGAAGAGACCGGCCAAAATACTTATGACATCGTGTTCGTTATGCGGGAGAACGCCGAGGTCGAGGTGCGGCGCTTCGATTTCGTAGGCAACCACGAAATCCCCGACGCCGAGATCGCTCGGGTGCTCTCCACCCGCACCGCTGGGCCCTTTTCCATGCTCACGGACTCTGGGAAGTTCGCGCAGGAGAACTTCGATCGCGACCTCACGGTCATCCAAGCGCTCTATTGGGAAAAGGGCTACCTCAACGTCAAGGTGGGCACTCCCCGCGTGGAGCTCACCGCTGATCGCCGCTATATCTTTCTTTCCGTGCCCATCGAGGAGGGGCCTCGCTTCAAGGTCGGTCGCATTGTCGTGCGCGAGGTGGATGAGACGGGCAAGGAGATCGAGCCACTCGGCGGCCGACGGGTCGTGCGCGCCATGGTGCAATCCAAGCGCGATGAATGGTTCGCCAATAGCGCGGTTCGCCAAGATGTCGAGCGCGTTCAGCGGCGTTATCAAGACCTGGGCTACGCCAACGTCAATGTCGATTTACAGACCCTGACACGCAAGGACGAGAACATCGTGGATCTGGTGCTGGAGATCAGCCGCGGTCCTGTGGTCTATTTCGAGCGCATCGACGTTCGGGGCAACACCAAGACGCGCGACCGGGTCATCCGCCGCGAGATCCCGATCCACGAAGGCGAGAAGTACAGTCAGACGGGCATCGACGTGTCCAAGGCGAGGGTCACGCAGCTGGGGTTCTTCGAGACCGTGGACATCACCACGCGTCCGGGCAGCGCGCCGGACAAGATGATCGTCACTATCGAGGTCGCGGAGAAGCACACGGGACAGTTCCAGGTCGGCATGGGCTTCAGCTCGGTGGAGAATTTCATCGGCCAGGCCCAGATCACGGAGCAGAACTTCATGGGCCAGGGACAGACCGTGTCTCTGCAGGCTCAGATCTCGAGCATGCGCCAGATGTTCATGCTCAGCTTCTGGGAGCCGCGGTTCCTCGATTCAGAGTGGACCCTGGCGTTCAACCTGTACAATACGGTCATGGCTCAGGTGGACTACAATCGCACCTCCACGGGAGCCGAGCTCACCCTGGGGCATCCCCTGGTGCTGCGCGACCTTCGCCTCTATCTCACCTACACCATCGAGCATTCGGACGTGGACACCGGCTCGAACCGCGGGCTGCTCATCAGCGGAAGACGCCTCAACTCCGACCTCTATAATCTGCCGCTGGCCAACCTCTTTGCCGATGGTCGCACGTCCTCGGTCAAGGCGATGCTGGCCTTCGACAAGCGCAACAACCGCCTGTTCCCCACCGCCGGTTCTTACAACATGGGCTCGATCGAGTATGCGCCGCGGTTTCTCGGCACAGAGGATCGACTGGGCTTTACTCGCTATTCCTTGACCTCGCGTTGGTACTTTCCGCTCTTTTGGAAGTTCGTGCTGCGTCTCAATGGTCAATGGGGGCTCATCACCTCGCACAAACAAGAAGGCCTGTCGATCATGCACCGCTACCGTTCTGGCGGCATCATGGACGTGCGGGGCTTCTACCCTTGGTCCTTGGGCCCGCGCCTGTCGATCCCCAACAAGTTCGACCCCAACGCCGAGCCCGTGCCCTCGGGCATCAATATCGGCGGCAATATGCGGCTCACCTTCAACACCGAGATCGAGTTCCCGATCATAGAGATGGTCGGCATCAAGGGCGTGGTGTTCTTCGACGCCGGTAACTCGTTCAATCTCGAACAAACCTGGTGCCAGGCCGGCGGTGCGGCGAGCGGTCGAGGCATCGACAAGTTCACTGACCCGTGCAACCAGAATCCGCTGTATCTGCGAACCGCGGCTGGCTTTGGCTTCCGCTGGTTCTCGCCCATGGGGCCGCTGCGGTTCGAGTGGGGTTTCCCGCTCCAGAGGTTAGCCGGAGAAGAGAAGCAGATGTTCGAATTTACCTTCGGCAACTTCTTCTAAGGAGCCAAATGGGGAATGACGCCTTTGCTCAATGTGTTAAATATCTGTCCGTCGAGCGGAGTCGAACGACGAGAAATCCAAGAATGCCGCGTCGCCAAACAACGGTGGCAGGCTCGTAAACTCGGGAGTTGAAAAGACGATGACCAAAAATTTCACCTGGATTTGGATGCCACTCGCCGTCCTGGCATATCTCATGCCGCGGATCGCCCACGCAGCAGATAAGATCGCCTACGTGGACGTGCAGCGAGCCGTTTACGAGACCGTGGAGGGGAAGGCGACCAAGACCAAGCTCGAGGGCCTGCAGAGCAAGCTTCAGAAAAAGCTCTCCGATAAGGAGAAAGAAGTCATGGCCATGCAGGAAGCTTTGCAAAAGCAAAAGAACGTCCTGACTGAGCCGGCCATGCAGCAAAAGGTCGAGGAGTACTACCGCGCGGTCCAGGAGCTGCAGCAGACCTATGCGCAGCACCAGAAGGAGCTTCAGGACAAGATGTCCCAGCTCACCGAGGGGCTGCTGGTCAAGATGGAGAAAGTGCTGGCCCAGATCGGCAAGTCGGACGGCTACACTATGATTTACAACAGCGTGGGCATCGCTTGGGCTCCAGCCCATTTGGACCTCACCGACAAGGCCATCCAGCTCTACAACGAGACCTACGGCAAGGGCAGCGCGGCGACCCCCGCAGCGGCGCCAGCGAAGAAGAAGTAATCCTTAAGCTCGGCTCTCTCCTTGTGTTCCTTCAACGTGCCTCGCCGGTCGAAGGCTTTGCCATTGGGACAGGGCTCAGTTTTGCGCTCGGCGCTGGGCTCGGTGTTCCGCTCGGGGCAGGATGCGCTTTGGTATCGGAAGTGGGGAGGAGTCGCGCTTCGATGCGCCGAGTGCCGGACTTTTCGCCCATGATGCTGATGTCGTAGGACTGGTGGCCTTCCTTGCGGATCGAGATGCTGTGCATGCGGCCTGGCTCGACCATGAGACTAATGCCTGCCGTGCCAGTGGAGCCTATGCGCACTCCGTCCACGTAGAGGTCTGCCTTGGAAGGTTGCGAAGTCACATGAAGGTTCTCGGTGGGCAGCGGCTCGGACGTTGGCTGATTCGCTGCGGCCAGTTCCTCTTGTCTGCTCGGAAAGAACAACGTGTGGACCAAAATGGCCAGACCGGCAAAGAGCAGGAAGGCAAAGAAGAGCAGCAGGTACGGGTTGACGGCTCGCCCGGTGGGGGGATTTGTCCCGGTCATGACGTAGGAGGAAGGCGTGCTGCCCACCTGCATGTGGCCCGAGTTCTGGAACGCAGAGGAAGCGGCCAGGATAGAGGAGTCCCCGCCCATGGCAGCCAGGGTGTTCTGCGCTTTTCGAGCTTGATCTTGGGCGTCCTTTTCGGCCTTGGCCTTGGCCTTTTTGAGCGCCGTGCGCTCGAACTCCCGGCGTTTGTTGATGCGATCGGAGAATTGGTCTTGAAACCATCTCTTGACGTCCGAGGTCGTCGCGAGGCCGCCGTGCGTCTTGGAGAAGAGCCGCAAATCCTCGGCAAACTCCTCGCACGTCTGATAGCGACTATCCCGATCCTTGTGTGTGGCCTTGGCAATAATCTCGTTGAGCGCGCTGGGCAGCGTGCTGTCGATGGCTGCGAGCGGCGGTAACTTTTCCTTGAGAATGCGCTCGATGACCTCGGCCAGGCTCACGTTCGGCTTGAACGGGAACGGCTTCTTGCGGGTCACCAGGGCAAAGAGCACCAGCCCGAGGGAGTAGATGTCGACTCGGTGGTCGATGTTTTTGAAGCGGAACATGTCTGGCGAGGTGTAGGACAGCTTGCCCTTGAACATGCCCGGGGCCGTCAGCTCTGTCTGGGTCGTTGTCTTGGCAATGCCAAAGTCGATGACCTTGAGATATCCATTGGAGTCGACCATGAGATTCTGAAGGTCGATATCTCGATGGACGAGATTGAGAGCATCGCCCTCGGGGGTCGTCGCCGTGTGGGCGTAGTGCAGGGCTTCGCAGGCTTGGACCATCAGGCGGTTGATCACCGGGAGCGGAACCCGCTCGTTGATAGCCGCGATGGATTTGACCAGGTAGGCCATGGACTCGCCGTCCACGTACTCCATGGTGATGAAGATCTCATCGCCGTGCCGATTGAGGTCGTAGACCTTGACGATATGCGGATGGTTGAGCGCGGCCACTGTGCGAGCCTCGTCCACGAACATTCGCATGGCGTCGATGTTTTGTATGTTCAGGCCAGAGGCATGGACCTTCTTGATGACCACGAGCCGCTCGAACTCCTGCTCGCCGAGCTGAACCGCGAGAAAGACATCGGCCATACCACCTGAGCCGAGCTTGGCAATGAGGCGGTAACGGCTTTGTAGGTCCTCGATGCCGGCTATGGATGTTGCTGGCGGAACGGAATCCATGTGTCGCTCACCTCGAGTCAACCCTGTGTACACGATGGTATATATACTAGATAAACGGCGGTGCACCAGTTACGGAGAAACAATTTAGAACGTGCGCTGCAGGATGTGGTTGAGGCAGCGGTTGAGCTCTTCCTCGGAAAAATACTTTTCGAGTTTGGCGTAACGCCGGTGGAGTCTGCGATCGAAGAAATACCGCCACTCTGTCTTGGTCTTGCGCGACGGGATGAGCTTGAGCGCCTTGCCGCCATTATGGCAACGCCCGCATCCACGGCCGAAAACCTCGGCGCCTGACCAGCTGCCGTCGCCGCTGAAGTACTGGTTTTCCTCCCGCAGGCTTCGACGGGCGGCGGCCGCGGCGCGGGCATTGGCAGCGGCTTCCTCTTCGGCAGTGCGAGTGCTCGAGGCTGAAGGGGCGCCCGGTTCAGAGGACTCGGGTTTCTTGGCCTCGCTGCTCGAGGTGGAGCGAGTCGACGCCTGGCTTGCGGTGCCTACGCTCCCGGAGCGAGGGGCGGTCGTTCGGGTGCTCGCCGTCGCCGGCACCTTGTCGGGTTCTTTGGTTACAGTCGTCTCGGTCGGTGTCGCGACTGAAGGCGGCTCGACCGTGGGCGCGGGTGTCGTCGAAATGGGCGGCGGTTTGCGCGGGGGCGGCGGTTTCCACGCCCGCTTGCGCTGGGACGCTTCGTCTGCCCCTGAGGAGCTGCGCCCGTCCGCTACTTTGGACTCTCGCTGATCCTTGGTCTCTGGATCCTCGACTGTGGCCACGAGGAACGCCTCGACCTTGCGCCGGCTGCGAGCATCGCCAGGGAAGGTGAGCTCGTACACTTCGAACCCGTCCTTGACCACGCGGATCGTATGAAGTGTCCTGGGCTCGACCCGCAGCGAGACGCCGGTTGTCCCGATCATGCCGTAGGACTTGCCGTCCACGAACAACTCGGCGTTTTGAGGCACGGAAGTCACCTGAAGATTGTCCTCGTTTTCGCCAATGGACGTCACCGTGACGACGCCTCGAGACTGTTTTTGCGACGGACTATTGAAAAAGAGAGCAAAAACGATGACAACCGAAGCTGCGATGAGCCCGAAACCCACGAGCATCAGAATGTAAGGATTGACGCGTTTCACGAAGTTGGCCGGCGCTAGGCTCGGCACTGGAGGGGCGGCGCCTGAGGCTGAGTCGGCGCCTGAGCCTGGGGCATGCTCGCCGGCACCGACGGGCGACGATACATCGTCGACTAGGGACACCTTCAGACCCATGGCCGAGGCGCGCAGATCGATTTTGGATTCGTCGAGGTTGCTGGTTTCGCCCTGGGCCATGGCGGCCTGGGCATGCGCGGCGAGAACTGGTCGTGGAACCAGCGCTTGACCTCGGCGGTGTTGGCAAGGCCCTCGTGCTTGTCGGCAAAACGCGAGATGGCATCGCCGAATTCTTCGCCCGATTGGTAGCGCTGCTCGCGGTCTTTGTGCGTGGCCTTGAGGATGATCGCGTCCAGTTCCTTGGGCATGGATTTGTCCAGGGTGGACGGCGGCGTCAGTTGTTCCTTGAGCACCCGTTCGATGACCTCGGCCACGGTGACGTCTCCCTTGAACGGGAACGGCTTTTTCAACGTGACCATCGAATATAGAACCAAGCCGAGGGAATACAGGTCGACGCGGTGGTCGACTCTTTTGAACTTGAAAATATCCGGCGCTACGTAGGACAACTTGCCCTTGAACATCCCAGGCGCCGTAAGCTCGGTTTGGGTCTCTGTCTTAGCCACGCCAAAATCGATGAGCTTGACATAGCCATTGGAGTCGATCATCAGATTTTGGGTATCGATATCTCTGTGAATGAGTCCCAGCGCATTCCCCTCGGGGGTGGTTGCCGAATGGGCGTACTGCAGGGCCTCGCACGCCTGGGTGATGAGGCGGCAGGTGATGGGCAGCGGAAGCTTGTGGCCAGACTTGGCGATGCTCTTGATGATAAACGCCAGCGTCTCGCCGTCGATGTACTCCATCGTGATGATGATGTCGCTGCGCAAGCGATTGAGATCGAAAATTTTGACGATGTGGGGGTGGTTCAGAGAGGCGACGGTTCGCGCCTCGTCGATGAACATTTTGATGGCATCGACGTTTTTGAGATTTAGACCTCGAGCGTGAATCTTTTTTATAACGACGAGGCGCTTGAAGTTCTGCTCCCCAAACTGCACGCCCAAGAACACGTCAGCCATCCCGCCTGATCCGAGTTTGGCGATGAGGCGATATCGGCCTCTGGGGTCGTCCATGCTCGCCTGGACAACCGGGGGCACATCGGGAAACGATGACGTCATCGCGCAGGGTTCCTTTCTTCTCGTTTGCCCAAGTGAGAACCCAAATTGTTCAACATATGATTTTTAACAAATAAAGCGATGGTTGTGAGTATAAGCAATTTTTCGCTGTGCGCGAGCCGCCTTTTTCGGCTCGCTTGACGCCCAGTTTCTCTTGAAGGCCCTTGACGCACGAAGTCCGCGTTTGGATCTGATTTGGCCTCGTGACAGGCCTACGGGTCGGTGTATTGTGCCAGCCATGCGAGCGCTTTCCCTGGAAGAATTGGGCAAACTCACCGGCGGACGGGTTGAATGCGGCAGCGAGATCGTGGTGCGCTGCGTGCGTCCCTTGGACATGGTCGCTCCTTTCTGCATCTGTCCGCTCTTGCGACCCGATGGCCTCGTCCCTCTTGGGGAGCTCCCGGCAGCGGTGTTGTGTCCCGAAAACAGGGTCGACCTTGCCTTGCGCTTCGGGGTCGCAGGGATACTCGCGCATGGAGAGCCGGCCCTGGCCCTGGCCCGCATCGTCGCGGCGCTCCATCCCGAGCCTGCGCCCCAGAGCGGGGTGCATCCGCAGGCCATCGTCCATCCCACAGCGGCGCTCGGGGCTGGGGTGTTCGTGGGGGCAGGAGCGGTCATCGAGGAAGAAGCCAGCGTGGGGCCAGATACGTGGATCGGTCCCTTGGTGTATATTGGACCAGGTACGCGCATCGGTGCGCGGGTCCGCATTGGACCAGGGGCGGTGATCGGTTTCGAGGGATTTGGCTACGCGCCCTCGAAGCAGGGGCCTGTGCGAATTCGCCATATCGGCATCGTGGAGATCGCGGACGATGTCCATATCGGCGCCAACACATGCGTGGACCGCGCCACTTTGGGTGTGACCCGCATCGGACCAGGCGCTAAGCTGGACAACCTCATTCAGGTGGGACACAACGCGACCATTGGCGCTCGGGCTCTGCTCGCTGCCCAGGTGGGGCTCGCCGGCTCGACACGAGTGGGCGACGAAGCTATGCTGGGAGGCCAAGCCGGAGTCGCCGACCACGTTCGGATCGGCAAGCGCGCCATGGTCGCGGCGAAGTCCGGTGTCACGAGGCATGTGCCCGATGGCGCGCAGGTCGCGGGGTATCCTGCGTGGCCTAGGCAAAAGTGGCAGCGCGTGATGGCCTATCTTTCGAGGCTCGGGCGCTGCGAGCAGGAAGACGACGGAAACAACAGGGAGGGTGCGACGTGAGCAGCACTGGTTTGGATACGACGAGCATCCTGGGCATTTTGCCGCACAAGCAGCCGGCCGTGCTTCTCGATCGGGTAATCGAAATCGAACCCGCTGAGCGCATTCTGGCGATTAAGAACGCTACGATCAGCGATCCGGCTTTTTTGGGCCACTACCCCAGGCTGCCGGTGATGCCGGGAACGGTCCTCATCGAAGCCATGGTGCAGGCGAGCAGCATTCTCGCCTATGCCACAGAGCGCTACGATCCGGCCGAGACCCTCGTGCAACTCGTGGGCCTGTCGAAAACCAAGTTTCACCGTTTTGTGTTTCCCGGAGACGTCGTGGAGCTCGAATCCCGCCTCCTGCGGCGTTCGAGCAATGTCTGGCGTTTCGAAGCTCGGGCGTTTTGCCGGGATATCCCCGTGATGGAGAGCACCCTCGCGCTCGCCCTCGTCGGCCGCCGCGACGCGCTGCGCAGCTAAAGACCATGGAAACGGAGCTCGTTCTCGCTTCGGAGGTGGGGCCACGGCACGCGTTTGCCGAGATCCATGTGGATCGCCTGGCCAGTGTTCATGGAGAGGCCAAATTGTCTCCCGGTTGTTCCATTGGGCCGTTCGCCGTGGTGGAGCAGCATGTGGAGATAGGTCCGTCCTGCGTGCTCCACGCCCATGCGGTGGTGCGCAGTCACACGAAAATGGGCGGGCGCAACACGGTCCACTCGTTCGCGTGCATCGGAGGTCCGCCGCAGGACCTGCGCCATCGGGGCGAGCCCACGGTCCTCGTCATCGGCGATGGGAACGACTTCCGCGAGCATGTGACCGTCAACCGCGGCACCCTGCACGGCGGCGGACGAACCGTCATCGGAGATTGCAACTTGCTGATGGCCTACGTTCATGTGGCGCACGATTGCCTCATAGGGAGCCGCGTGATCATGGCCAATGGCGCGACCCTCGCTGGGCACGTCGAAGTGGGCGATCACGCGGTGTTTGGCGGATTGTCTGCGGTGGGCTCGTTCGTGCGCATCGGTGAATCGGCGATGATAGCCGCTGGTTCGTTCGTGGAGCGGGACGCACCGCCCTTCTGCATCGTCGAAGGCAATCGAGCCAAGTTGCGGGGCACGAACCGCGTGGGCCTCGAACGCCGCGGCATCAGCCCGCGCGCCAGGGCCGAGATCAAGCTCATCGCCAAGGCGCTCATGGGCCGCGACTCCCTCGAGACCATTGCGCAGGGCTCTTTCCTCGATGTGCAGACAGAAGAAGGCAGGCGCATGCGTGAGTTCCTGGCCCTTTCTCGGCGCGGTCTTGCTCGCTGAACGAACAGGAAAAGGCCTCGGCATCGTCGCGGGGCGTGGCGCGATGCCGCGGGAACTGGCCCAATGCATCCTCGAAATCGGAGCAGAGCCGGTCGTTGCAAGCGTTTGCGCAATCGCCGTGGACATCCCCGGCGAGCAACTCGGCTCCTTTGCCCTCGGCCAGATCGCGACCATGGCCAGGGCTTTCTCGTCGGCGGGAGTGCAGGAGATCTTTTTTGCCGGCTCTGTCGAAAGACCGCATCTGCGAGAGCTGCGCCCAGACCTCGGAGCGGCCGCGCCTCTGCTCGCGGCCATGACCGGAAACGGCGACGCCATTTTGCGGGCCGCGGCCCGCGCTTTTGCGAGCCGCGGCCTCGAGGTCTTAGATCCCCGGCCCCTCTTGAAGGATCGGCTCGCGCCCAGCGGGCACATCGCCGGGCCTGCCCCGAGTTCTCTCATCGAAGATTCGATCGACGCGGGGCTCGAAGGGGCGCGCAGAGTAGGACAGTCCGGGCGAGGCCAGGCCGCTCTCGCCTATCGGGGTCGTCTGTACGCCGTGGAGGGCAGGGCAGGGACCAACGAGCTGCTCTCGCGAGCGCCTGGTCCTGGCGCCGTGCTCGTCAAGCTCGCTGCACAGGGACAGGATCTGCGGTTCGATCTGCCCAGCGTCGGACCCACGACTTGTCGGCTGGCTGCGGCACACAGGCTCGCGGCGATCGTTCTCGAAGCCGACAACTCTCTCGTCCTCGAGCGAGCCGAAGTCGAGAGGCTGTGCGAGCGACATGGCATTTGCCTATGGGCCGTGGCAAGGAAGGGGCAGGGCGCGTCATAAAAAAAACCCCGGCGCAGGGAGGCGACCTGGCCGGGGTTCGGGTCAGTCCCGGGAGGGGGACTGCGTACACCTAGTCGAAGCGGAGCTCGTCGGGCTCTTCGTCCCAGTGTTGGACTTTCTCGTCGTAGTAGAGGTCGCGGGCCAGCTCGTCGAGGCTGAGCTGGATCGAGCCGAACTGGCGGTACTCCTCTTGCTTGAACTCTTTCCAGGAGCGATAGGCCTTCGTCACCGTGTCCTCCTTGACATCCCGCAGACGTGGTCGGGAAATGTCCTACATCTGAAGACACCGTACGACATCACTGTACACGGGTCAAAAAAACGACGACGATTCCCCTCCGCGCCCGGTCTCGCCATGGGTGAGAGGCACGTCTGGCATGGGGCACGGCGGCGTGCTAACTATTATCGTCATTATGGGCTCTAAATCTGCGGCGCTTTTGGAAAAGCCCGTGCGCGCTAGGGGAGGAAAAGCCGATGAGCAAAGACGAGAGCAAGCAAAAGGATTTGTGGGACATCATCGGGACGGACAAGGCGCGAGGAGGCGACCACTCGTCTTTGTTCGAGCAGGTGCAACTCGTCCATCGCGCCCTGCCAGAGAGCTCATGGGAGCTCATCGATTTGCGCACCGAGTTTTGCGGCAAGGATCTGGCCGCTCCGCTGTGGCTGAGCCCTCCGGCTTTTGTCCCTCGGGATCCGGCCTTCGAGGAGTGCCTAGCGCGCATGGCGCAGAAACACGGCCTCGCCCTGTGCACTGGGAGCATCGCACCCCTGCTTTCCGACCCGAGTCGCAAAACCGAATTCGAGCTCCGCGCCCTGGCGCCAGATGTCTTGCTCATGGCCGGCATCGGAGTGCACGAGCTTGCGAGCTTTGGACCTGGCCAGGTCGTGGAAGCGGCTCGCTCCATCGGCGCCGATGGCCTATCGGTGTTCTTGAAGGGCGCGTGGGCCATGCTCGAGGGCGAGAGCAGGCCGGATTTGAGAGGCGCTGTGGCCACCATCTCCACGCTGTGTGCCTCGGATCCGAACCTGCCGGTGCTCGTCAAGGAGAGTGGCTGCGGCTTGTCGTACTTGGACGGCGCGTTCCTCCAGGCCATCGGCGTGCGCCGCGTGGAAGTGGGCGGACTGGGCAGCAGCTCGCCGTTCGCCATGGCCGCTCACAGCGAAAACGAATCGCTGGCTCGACTGGGTGAGATGCTCTCGAACTGGGGCGTTCCTGCTGCCGCAGCCACGGATTGGCTGTCGACCCAAGGCTTCGAGGTGGTGGCTTCCGGGGGAGTGCGCGGCGCGATGGATGCAGCCGCTGCCTTGGCTCTGGGCGCGCACATGATAGGGCTGACCGATCCCCTCGTGCGCACCTACCGCAAGGGAGGGCCACAGCGAGTCGATGCCTTCATCGCTGAGCTCCTCGACGGTCTCAAGGCGGTGTTGCTCCTGTGTGGCGTGCGCAAGCCCAAGGACATGGCGGGCGTGCCGCGCATCGTCGGGTCACAGCTCAGTCGCTGGATTGCCGCTGGTCCTTCTGCTTTATGACAACGGCTATTCGCGTTCGGGCTCTGGCGAATCTCGCCTTGGTCAAGTACTTCGGCAAACGCGATGCACGTCTCAATTTGCCCGCAGGTCCGAGTCTGTCGCTGACGCTCGAGCCACTCGAGACCGTGTCCGAGCTTTCCCTCGATGCGTCTCTCGATGCGGACGAAGTTTGGCTCGCCGATGCGCCGGCGAGTCCGTCATTCACTGAGCGGGTGACCAAGTTGCTCGACATCGTGCGGCAAGCTGCGGGCGATGGGCGACGCGCGCGGCTGAAAACCCGCAACAGCTTTCCCACTGCCGCGGGGCTCGCCTCTTCGGCCTCGGGCATGGCGGCCTTGGCACTGGCAGCCTGCAAGGCCTATGGCCTCGAGCTTTCTTCGGACGAGCTGTCGGCTTTGGCGCGCAGAGGCTCTGGCTCGGCCGCTCGTTCGGTTTGCGGCGGGATTGTCGCCTGGTACGAGGGCGTGGAAGAGGACGGTCGCGACTCTATCGCGCGCACGCTGCTCGAGCCTGGGCAGTGGGACCTGCGAGTGGTCGTGGGGCTTGCGGCGAGCGGCCCCAAGGAAATCGGCTCCACCGTGGCCATGGAGCGCACCCGCACCACGTCTCCCTACTACGGAGCTTGGCTCCGCGCCGTGCACCAGGATTTCGAGGATGCGCTCGCCGCCGTGGGGAACAAGGACTTCACCGCTCTCGGAGAGATCGCAGAGCGCAGCGCTCTATCCATGCACGCCGCGGCGCTCGCCGCTCGACCTGGCATCGCGTTTTGGAACGCAGCGACGGTCAGCGCCCTGCACCTTTGTCGCTCGCTGCGAAAGAGCGGCGTCGAAGCCTACTTCACCTGCGATGCTGGCCCACAGCCCAAATTCCTGGTCCGTCCCGAGCACCAGCCACAGGCGTGCCAGGCCCTGCGCGAGCTGCCCGGCATCGAGGGCGTCATCGAGTGCCACCTGGGCAAGGGCGCGCTTCTTTTGCCATGAGTGTCCTTTTGAGCGGAGAATCCCGAATGAAACCAAGAGTGACCTCGTGTTTGAGTATCATCTTGGCAGCCGCGCTCCTGTGGGCTGCGTGCAGCCAGGAGAACGCCTCGCCCCCTCTGGTTGCCGCGCAGCCGCAGCCGTCGGGCCCTGCCTCGGCACAGGGCGCTGTGGCGCCTGCGCAGGTCCAGTGGCAAAAGCCCATGGACGCTCTGGCCACAGCGATGAGCGCCATGAAGCGCGGCGCTCGGACACCTGTGGCGACGATCCCGTGGCAGACCCTCGCCCAGGCCCTGCCCCAGGCCATTCCAGGCTGGACCGCAGAGGAACAGGCCAAGGGACAGACCGCGAAAATGATGGGCATCGACGTGTCCACGGCCAGCATCGCCCTCGTCGCCCTTTCCATGAAGGCCAGGGTCGACATCGTGGACACCGCCATGAACCCGTGGATCGCCATGCCCTTCAACCTCGCTCGCGCGGTGCTCATGGATTCGGCGACACAGCGCGTGGGTGCGGTGACCCTCGGCGGCCATCCGGCCACGGAGCGCTTCGACAAACCCACGAACGTTGCAGAGGTGATCGCCATGGTGAGCGACCGCATCATGGTGACGGTGCGCGTGAGCGGCGCCCGCTCTGAGCAAACAGCCCTGAGCGTGGCCCAGATGATCAACTATCCCCTGCTCGCTGCTGCGCTGCCTCGGTAGGTCTTCAGAGCCCCAGGAGTTCGGACATGTAAGAGTCCATGGTGTCCACGCCCACGGCTCCGGCGCCGTACCACACAAACTCGGAGGTCTGGGCATTCACGATGGTGTTGAATGGTGTGCCGAAGGCGCCGTCTCCCGAGGGGTAGTACCACATGGCCTCGAAGAAGTGGGCAAAGGGCGAGACGCCGTCGTGGTCCATGTAGAACTTGGAAACGAGCGGCGCCTCGCTGTATTCGGAGTATTGGTTAGCGTAGGCCGCGCACGTTTTCATTGTGGGTACTTCTTCCTGTTTGTTCTCGCCGAATACATAGACGACCTCGAGGCCGCTTTCGAGCAGGGCCTCGGCATAGGGCACCACCTCGGGCATCCA
>JALOQD010000157.1 GCA_025453525.1 Myxococcota bacterium | reverse complement strand
TCAGCAGGGTGGCGAGGAGCCTCGGCTCTTTGAAGAGGTTGTTGAGCACTTCGTTGGCTTGCAGGGCAGAGAGGACAGCGGCACTCGCGCCGCTGTCCGCTGCTTTCCATGCTAGGGCTTCTTAGCGGGCCGTTGTTTTTTTTGGGGGGGGGAAACGCTGGAACCTCGGCGTCCGTGACGGGGGCTCTGCCTGGGCTATACTTCGAACAACCTTTGACAAAGTACTGGGTTAGGAGGTCCGTCATGAGACTCTCGAGCGCACGCCTGTCTTTCGGCTTGGTCGCGCTGACCGTTTTCGCCGCCAGTTGCGGCGAGCCCGCACCGCCCTCGGCCACGCAGCCACTGGGCAGTAGGCTCGAGCTCGTGGCAGGCGATGTCTTTCTCGTGACGCAAAGCGCGAAGGAGAGGATGATCACTGGCGCCATGTTGCCAGGCGAAGCCGAGCTGCTCGCCATGGAGGGGGGACGAGCCCTGCTACGCCTGAGCAGTGGCACGGCGGTGTTCTTGCGCGGTGGCTCCAAGGTGCGTCTCAAAGGCGAGGCGCTCGAGCTGTTGCAGGGCGAATTGTGGGCTGATGTGCCCTCTGGCGAGGACGAGATGGCGCGGATCTCGGCTGGGAGCGCCTCGGTTTCGGCCGCGGGTGCCGGGCTCGATGTCGCCATCGACGGCGGCAAGGTGTCGGTCTATGTGGCTCGCGGGCTCGCCGTGGTGTCGGCCAAGGGCGGTCGAGCCGAGGTGCATTCTGGCGAGCGGGTGATCGTTGAAAAAGAGGGCGCGCCCAAGCCGCAGCCCGTGGACTTCTGGGTGGACTGGACCGGTGGCATGGCGGATCGGGAGCTCGGCCAGTCGAGCGAGAGCCGTGGCGCGGGCAAGCTGTACGGCATCGACCGGGATCGTGCCTCGGCGCCTCCTGCTCCCTTGCAGATCCTGTCGCAGAAGGTGCAAATCGTCATCCGCGACGGTGTGGCAGAGACCACCGTGGACCAGCAGTTTTTCAACCCAACCAGCAGCGTCCTAGAGGGGTGGTACTGGTTTGGGCTACCAGAAGACGCGGCGGTGACGCGGTTTGCGTTGGAGGTGAACGGCTCGCTCGTGGAAGGCGAGATGATCGAGCGCAAGCAGGCGGCAGCGGCGTACGAGGAAGCCGTGCAGTCAGCGTTCGATCCGGCGCTGCTGGAGTGGATCGATGGCAGGACCTTTAGGGCTCGCATCTACCCAGTGCCGGCTGCTGGACAGCGACGCATCGTCCTGTCCTACACCCAGCTCTTGCCCCTCGCCGATGGAGTGTATCGCTACGTCTACCCCATGGGCTCGTCCAAGGCCGAGCCGATCCAGGAGTTTGCCCTCGATGTGGATCTGGGCGAGCAGGGAGCCGATTTCGAGGTCGCCACCTTGGAGGATGCGCGTCTCGAGCAGGACAAGAAGAGCCTCAGCATGCGGCGATCCGGGTTTTCTCCGCGCTCGGATTTTCTGCTCGAGCTGACTCCAAAGGACAAGGGCGAGGCCGTGCGGGCCATGAGGTACTCGGGCGACGGAGACGAGGCCGCTTACGTGATGGTGCGTTATTCGCCCGAGGTCAGCTTCGACAAGCTCGACAAAGTCCCCGGAGACGTGGTGGTGGTGCTCGACACCTCGGCCGGCGGCGACGAGGCGGATCGCAGCGTGCGAGACGAAGCGGCTGAGGCGATCCTGCGCGCTTTGTCGAAGGGAGATCGATTCGCCGTGGTGGCAACGGATCTGCAGCCTCGCGTCGTGTTTCCAGAAAAGGGCCTGTCCGAGGTGAGCGATGCCACGGTCTCCGAGGCCATGGAGCGGCTCAGTGAGGTGGCCTCTGGCGGCGCCACAGACCTGGGCGCGATGTTCTCCAAGGCCTTGGACCTGCTCCACGGTTCCCAGCAGCCAGCGGTCGTCTACGTGGGCGACGGCCGGGCCACCGTGGGCGAGCGCTCTTCCAAGGAGCTCGCCGACAGATTGCGCCGCGCCCTCAGCGACTCTCGCGCCAGGCTGTTTACCCTGGCCGTGGGCATGGATGCCAACACGCCCCTGCTCGAGCGATTGGCGAGGGTGGGAGCGGGTCGGATGTTCCGCGTGGACACGCCCGACCAGTCTGTCCAGGAAGCGCTGCGGTTCGTGGGCATGCTCAAGACCCCAACCCTGACCGAGCTCGAGATAGATGCTGGCAGCGGCCTCGATCAGGTGATGAGCACCTCCAGCGGCAAGCTCACCGAGGGTGACGAGGTCGTGTTGCTCGCGCGTTCGCACCACGGCCTGCCCAAAGAGATCAAGGTGAGCGGCAAGCTCGGGCAAGAGGCGTTCGAGCAGAAATACTCCGTGTCCGAGGAGAGCGGCGATGAGTACGGTTACATCCCTTCACTGTGGGCCAGAGCCTATCTCGAGCGCTTGCAGAGCGAGGGCGCAGAGGAAAACCGCGGTCAGATCATCGCCCTGGGCATCCGTTACAGCCTGATGACCCCCTTCTCGTCCTTTCTCGTGCTCGAGAGCAATGCGGCCCACGACCAGCAAGGCCTGCAAAGACAGCCTCGGTTCCGACTGTCCGACGCGGCTCGCAGGGAGGAATCCGGGGGCGCCTGGGCGCTCGCGAGTCAAACTTTCGGCGGCTTGCTCGCGCCCATGGGCTGTAGCTCCGAGGCGAAATCCGAAGCGCCGCCGCACGCGGAAGAGGCGAATGCGCAAAGGGCCGCCCCGGTGGAGAGCAAGCCTGAAAGCGTCATGGCTCCTGCCGACGGCGCGCCTCCGAGCCCGGCGCCCTCCGAGTCCCAGGCCGACCCACCGTCTGTGAGCCTGCAAAAGGGCATGAGGGCAAAGGAGAGCGCCTCGGGCGGTGGCGAAGGCTATGGATCCTCGGGCGCGCCCTTGGGTGGCATGGCCGACAAGAAAAAAAGCAGCGACAATCATTACGGAATCAAGGGGCCGCGGGACCGCAGACGCTCGGACGAGGAGGTCGCGGACGACAGTCCCGGGGGCTCTTCGTCGTTGGGTACGGCTTTCAATATCGCCAATCCCTACGGTGTGGATCGGGATTCGAGCGGCGATGCGCAGTTCAGCAACCTCGCCTGTTCGGACGCCTCGACGCGCTCTCTCTCCGAGCGCCGCGTGCTGTGGACGAGACGCACGGCGCAACTCGTCGATGCGAGCGCCCTCGCAAACGTGTACTTCGAGGCTGGCAAGTCCTGCGAGCTGCCGGCGTGGAGGGATCGCAAGGCCTTGCTCGACGTCCTCGAGCCCCGCGCCGCGACCGCGGAGCAGGTGCAAGGGCTCCTGGCGCAGTTCACCCTCTATCCCAAGCTGCAGACGTATCTGAAGCGCAGGGTGCTGCGACGAGTGATGAATCCCGACATGCTGGTCCTTCACGGCGGCGTGGACTGGAGCGAGGTGAGAAGGACTCTGGGCGCCATCGATGATCCAGACAGGCGCGTCGAGCAGGTGAAGGCGGGTCTGGCGCGGGATCCGCAAGATCCCGTGGGCCTCGGCCTGCTCGTCGAGGCGCTGGCCGAGGCGGACCGAAAGGAAGAGGCCTTTGCCGCTGCCACCCGACTGCGGCGGGATGGGCAAGCGACTCCTGCCGTGCTCACCATCCTGTGCGATTTGCTCGCCGACAGCGACCGCATCGACGAAGCCCGACGAACCTGCTCGGAGCTCGTGGAGTGGAGCCCCGAGGATCCGGCCGCGCGGCAGAAGCTCGGCGATCTTTTCCTGCGCCACGGCTGGTACGAGGAGGCGTATCGCCAGTACGAGTCCCTGGTGGCGATGTCTCCCACGCCCGTGGCCTTGCTGCGGCTCGCGGCCGCGGCCGCGGGGCAGGGGCGCATCGACGAGGCGCTGCGCATCGAGCGCCAAGTGGCGAGCGGCGACGGAGAACCTGGGCCAGACGATCCGCGGCGCCTCGCGAGGCTGCATTCGGCCGCGAGGCTCGCGGCGATGATTCTGGAGGCGAAAGGCAAGAACGAGCAGGACAAGGTGAAGGAGCTCGAGCGCAGCCTCAAGCGGACGGCGGTGTTCGAGACCCCCACCACGATCGTGCTTTTCGCTTGGGAAGACCTGGAGGCCAGCCTGAGCTGGGCCGCGCTTTCCGATGACCGGCAGCTGTCCCCCCTGGAGAGCGCCCTGTCTGCGGACACTGGGATCGCGATGTTCGACCTCGGCGCTTCGCTCCCGCCAAAGCTCGAGTTTAAGGCCAGCCTCGAAACGCTGCTGCGACGTCCGGTTCCCCTCACCGTCTACACCATCCACTTCGATGGCAAGACGTTCGACATCAAGGCTGCGAAAGGGCAGGTGGAGCGACTCGCGCCTACTTGCGTCCTTTCAGCCTGACGACTTCCTTTCACCGACCGACGAGCAGGGTGACGCTGCGCCCTTTGGCACGGTAGCGCAGCTGATCGTCGATGAGCTCTTCGGCGCCCACTAACCGCGAGTCCTGCCCTTCGGGAAGCGCGGTGTCGATGGCGAGCCTCCACGCACGACCGCGGGTAGGCGGTGGCAGGCAAAAGTCCACATCGTCCCAATGACCGTGGAAGAGCAGCAGGAGATCGGCCTCGTCGCGATATCCTTCGACCATTGGGGTCTCGCGACCCTGGATGCGGCATCCGAGGCTGCGCAGCTCGCGGTTCGTCCAGTCCGGGGGCTCTCCCGAAGGGCCAAACCAGGTGATGTCCGCGATGCCGTCCCGATCGTGATCCACGCCCTCGAAGAACGCGCGTCTGCGCAGTCCGGCATGGGCCTTGCGGCGTGCGATCAGCGCGCGGGTAAAATCGAAGAACCCGCGAACGTGTTCCAGACGACCCCAGTCCAGCCAAGACAGCTCGTTGTCTTGGCAGTAGGCGTTGTTGTTGCCGCGCTGGGTGCGCAGCATTTCGTCGCCGCCCAGCAGCATGGGAGTGCCTTGGGACAAAAGCAAAATGGCCAGGGCGTTTTTGGCGATTCGCCGGCGCAGCGCGAGGATCTCCGCATCGTCGGTCTCGCCCTCGACACCCCAAGCCCAGGAGTGATTGTCACTGGCGCCGTCGCGGTTGTCTTCGCCGTTGGCCTCGTTGTGCTTGGTCGCGTACGAGACCATGTCCCACAGCGTGAAGCCGTCGTGGCAGGTGACGAAGTTGACGCTGCTCCACGGGGTTCGACCGTCGTCGCGAAACAGATCGGCGCTGCCCGAGGCGCGGCTCGCCAGCTCCGGCACCATGGCCGGATCGGACTTGACGAACTTGCGCACACAGTCGCGAAACCTTCCATTCCACTCGCAGAAGTCCACGGGGAAGTTGCCGAGCTGATAGGAGTCGCTGCCAATATCCCAGGGCTCGGCGATGAGCTTGACCCTGGAGATGACCGGATCCTGGTGCACGGCCATGAAGAACGCACTGACCTGATCAAAACGCCCCCGCTCTCGGCCCAGGGCAGAGGCGAGGTCAAAGCGGAATCCGTCGATGTGGTAGTGCTGCGTCCAATAGCGAAGGCTGTCCATGACGAGCTTGACCACTTGCGGCTCGTCGAAGTTGAGGGTGTTGCCGCACCCGGTGAAATCGAGGTATCGACAGAGGTCGGCGCTCGCGAGCTGGTAGTAGGACGCGTTGTCGATGCCCCGGAGGCTCAAGGTGGGGCCGCAGTGATCGGCCTCGGCCGTATGGTTGTAGACCACGTCGAGGATGACCTCGATGCCCTGCTTGTGCAGCTCGCGCACCAGGGTCTTGAGCTCTTTGACCGCGTCGAGCTCGCGATGCCCATGGCTATACCGCGGCTCGGGCGCGAAGTAGCACAGGGAAGAGTAGCCCCAGTAGTTGGGGAGGTTTTTTTCCCGCAGATGGCGCTCGGTGTGACAGGCGTGAATGGGGAGAAGCTCCACCGCGTTGATGCCCAGCTCCTTGAGGTGGGGGATCTTCTCGATGGCGCCGAGGTAGGTGCCTGGGTGCTCCACGCCGCTGCTCTTGTGCGCGGTCAGCCCCTTGAGGTGCGCTTCGTAGAGGATGAGGTCCTGCGTGGGAATGATCGGCGGCGCATCGTCCTGCCAGTCAAAGGCGTCGTCGACCACCACGGCCTTGGCGGCGAACTTGGCATTGTCGAATGGGCTCGGCGTGAGATCCGAGAGGGCCGAGCGATGATCGTAGCCCAGATGAAGCGATGGGTCGCCTTCGTAGGCGCCGGAGATGGCCTTGGCATAGGGATCGAGCAGCAGCTTTTTGCGGTTGAATCTGTGCCCCTGCTTGGGGTTGTAGGGACCGTCCACGCGATAGCCGTACCGCGCGCCCTCGCGCAGCCCCTCCACATGGCCGTGCCAGACGTGCCGCGTGCGCCCAGGGAGCAAGAGCTCGGCGAGCTCCTGGCCCTGCTCGTCGAAGAGCACGAGATGCACGGACGTGGCATGGCGCGAGAACAGGGTGAAGTTGACCCCTGTGGCCGTGAGAGAGGCGCCTAAAGGGTGAAAGCTTCCGGCCGTCACCGAGAATCGACTGCGGGGCATGAGACCTCCCTTTGGATGCGGTGCATTCGCGCGACTCTTTAGAAAGGGGAAGAATGAGCCCAGCAGAGCGCTGGCGCCAGTCCGAGGCTATTTTGTGACAGGAGCGGCGAAGTAGATGGTCGTGTACCAGCCGTGTTCGGCATCGCCCTTATAGGTGATGCCCACGCCGATGTCCTTGAATTTCGAGGAGAAAAACGATTCACAACGTTGGCTGCTTGCCTTGAGGGCATCGAGAATCGGCTCGGCTCCGGTTGTACCCCCTAGGACCATGGAGTGATACGCGCGCACCTTTGGGTAACCAAAGCTCTCCAGGAGAACATCCGGCTCAGTGCCGTCTGATCCATTACGGGAGAAATAGTTGTTGGTGGCCATGTCGAGGCTGTGATACCGGGCGGCGCAGTGGACGATGTTATGCTCCGCGAAGGGCGGCGCGACCGCTTCGTAGGTCTGGCCGGCGCACTGGCCTCCGGCCGCTCGCATTGCCGCGATGAGCCCGAGGACCTCGGTCTCTAGGGCCGCATGATCGGTGTCCCAGTTCTCGCAGTCGAAATCAATGGTCTCGGTCTCTGTGTCGGTGCTGCCTTCGCCCTCGCCCTCGCCCTCGCCCTCGCCTTCACCCTCGCCTTCACCCTCGCCTTCACCCTCGCCTTCACCCTCACCCTCGCCCTCGCCCTCGCCTTCGCCTTCGCCCTCGCCTTCGCCTTCGCCCGTCGCAGTACCATCATCGTCTGTCCTGGAGTTCCCATCCTTTGAGCCGCAGCCCACTGCGAAACAGGCGATTAGGAGCGCGACGAGACCTGCCCATGTGACCACTCTTGTGTTGTTCATAGCTGTTTCCTCCGCCCCGCCTCCGGGGATTTTCGTGCCGAGCTATCGCTGTTGACCGTAAAGCACAGAGAGCTCGAACTGTGCATTGAACGATCTGCCGAGCACCTTGATCCAGACCGGTCCTGGTCCTGCCACGAAGCACGGAGTGCTGGTCTGCGCAAAGCGGCGTCGGCAGGCGTACTCTTGAGTCGAGACGGCATTGCCCTTGTATAGGAAGAGCTCCACGTTTTTCTGGCTGCTCACGCTCGCCTCGAGATGGCCTCCGTTGGCGACGTTGAACGGCCCGAAGGTCTTCCATTCGTTGGGGCCGACCGAGGCCTGCTGGTGGATCGTTTTCAAATTGATTTGCGCGCCCTGGGCCGAGGCATCCACGAGCTGTTTGACTTTGGAGTAATGGACAAAGCCACCAGCCACGGGTTTTGAGCCAGGCCCTTGGGGCAGGCGAATGAAGTCCGGGTGACGGGTCTTGCTCTCGCCTTCCCACTCGCCGCCGATGATCGAGCCATGGCGATCGAGCTCGAGCACATAGCTATAGTCAAAGGTTTTGATGAACTCCGAGAGCCGCGCGGTGAGGTTCCCCGTCACCTGGGCATCCGTAGATTCCACATACGATACTGAAACGTTCATGTGTACAGTGGAGCGGGTATCGGGGCTCAGCACGTCGCCGACCATGGAACGGGCTTCGTCCAGGCTCAACTCTCGAGACTGCTGCACTTTGTAGGAATAGACCGACAGGCTGCCGACCGGTTCGTCAAAGACGACATCTGTGACAAAGGACTGGTTCAAAAGTCCCACGTAGTTGGCCAGGAACACATGAAACGCGCCGGGGTTGATGTCGCGGCATTTGGACTCCGGGCGATCGAAGTCATCGTACCGAATCCCGCCAAAATCGTTGTTGCCATTGCAGCGCTGTGAGACGAACACGACTTCTGGTCGATCGTAGGTCAGAACCAATAGGCCCTTGATGTCGTTGGGTTCGAAGGTCACCCCATTGAGGACCACTGGCTGCACGGGTTCGGGCTCTAGAACAGCGGCTACGCTCCAAGCGTGGCACAGACCCCACCAGATCGGAATACAGTATCCGTCCGATTCGCCTTGGTGAAAGCTGCACTCTTCCTCTGACCGACACCCGATCGTCGCTGAGCAACGCGCCACTGTGTCCGACTGGGCGACGCCGTAGAGCTTGGAGATGACGTCATCGAGGTTCTCGATGCCGAAGAGGCGAGCGTACTTGGCCGCTGGCGACTCGGTTCCCGCTCCTGCCCAGGCGTAGTTGAGGCTGTCGTAGATCGTATGCCAGGCATAGCCGGGCCAGGGCGGCCGAGCGACTGTGCCTTCGCTCGGGAGCGCCGAGAGATTGGTCGAAAGCTCGATGGGGGATTTACCCGGATCGTCCTTTGCAGACCAGCGCTCAGTGGCGATTCGGACATCGCTGCTCGAGGATTCATCCACGTCACAGGCGCCTAGGCTAGACAGTGCGGCGAGACTCACCAAGTACAACACTCGGATCGCGCGGTCCATGGCCATCCTCCTACGGCCTGCGGGTCACCACAGGATGTCCAGGTAATAGGATCGTTCGCCATCGAACTGCTTGGCCACGTTGCAGCTCGAAGTCGCGTCATCCCAGGTTGCGTTCTCGAAAAGCCCGAAGTCGAGCATTCGGATGCAGTTGTTGTAGCGGCTGCAGGCGTCGGCGTCCGCTATGATGAACCCGAAGCTCTTGTCCTGACAGGCCATGAGGCCAGAGGCCTCCACGCATTGGAGGTAACTCTCCACCGTGGGACCTGCGACCCGCGCCGCGGGCAATTCTTGCTCGTCGTATTTTACGCAGCCGTCGTCCAACTCGAGGCCCTCTGCGCAGTGCAAAGAGCGCTCGATGATGAGAGCCCCGGCGTCGGTGTAATAGGCACAGGAGTAGATGCACTCGTCTTGCAAAAAGTCGCGCGCGCCGTCGTAGTCCTTCGGGGCGTGCCACTCGCAGGCGTATTCGCTTTTACACAGGCTCCTGCAAATGGAGGGCGCCTCGTCGATGACCTCCTCTGACATCGACCCCTCGTCGCAGCCGACAAAGAGGAGCGAGGCGACACACGCCGCGCAAAGCAGAGGCAGAAACTCGATGTGTTGGGGGTTACCGTGAATGGAAGTTGGAGGGATCATGGCATCACCTTCCGGGGCGAGTGGGCCCCTATTCACGGATAAGCTTACCTTGGATTTTTGCAAGAGCCATCGAGCAGGGGTGGATTAGTACACGTCTACATCGCCGTCGTCGTCCTTGTCGGTGTCTTCTTCTTTGACACAGTCATCGACGGCCAACACGCAGTGGTCCACGCAAAGGCCAAGGGCGTCCTGACATTGCGGGCTGCCGTTGGTTTCGGCGATACAGTTCTCTAACCCGTCTTCGCAGATACCCACGCAGTCGTCGAACAGGCTTATGCAGCCGCTTTGGCTGTCGTCCTCGCCAGCGGCGTCGTCGGTGCACTCGCCCAGAGTCGTTTGGCATGCGTTGATGCAATTGATACTTGCATCGCGACCAACACCAATGCTGCTGACCATGCCGTGCTGGCCACCATCGTCTCGCCCGCCGTCGTCCTCGCCCTCACCTTCGCCTTCGCCCTCACCCTCACCCTCACCCTCACCCTCGCCTTCACCCTCGCCCTCGCCCTCACCTTCGCCCTCACCGTCGCCCTCGCCTTCTCCTTCGCCCTCTCCTTCGCCCTCGCCGCCGAAGCCATCGTCAATGCAGATGTCAACGCATTGCTCGTATTCATCACCGCATTCGTCGACGTAGAGCGCCTGCTTCGAGAGATCTGGATTTTGCGGCCCGGAATCACCGTTTCCACAAGCGGTGAAGACCAAGGCCACGCCACAAACGGCCATGATGAGGATCGCCAACGTTGCCTGAGTCTTTCCGTACATTGTAGAGACCTCCTTTTGAAAAGGCGCAATTTCTTTGCAGCCATCCTGAGCGGGGTTCCTATCAAGAAAGATGCCAATTCATCCGGAGTGCCTCATTTTTCAATAAAATCATGCAAAATTAATATGTTATAGGTATCCATGAAAGGGGCATGGCTACGGGAAAAGTGTCACGCTGGCGTGACCATGGAACACCAATGCGTCGCTCCAGCGTGACGCATTCGTGCCGCTTCGGTCGTTCGTCAGACTCCGGCGAGGATGGCGTTGAAGGTGGCGCTGGGGCGCATGGCCTTCTCGGCTTTTGCGGGATCGGGCAGGTAGTAGCCGCCAATATCCTGGGGCACGCCAGCCGTGGCGTCGATTTGGGCGAGAATGGTCTTCTCGTTTTCGGCGAGATCCTTGGCCATTTTTCCGAATTTTGCCTTGAGCTGTGGGTCGGTGTTTTGGGTGGCGAGAGCCTGCGCCCAGTAGAGGGCGAGGTAGAAATGGGTGCCGCGGTTATCGAGCTCGTGAGCCACCCGACCCGGGGCGCGGTTCTCGTCGAGAATGGTCCCGATCGCCGCGTTGAGGGCGCTGGCGAGCACCGTGGCTTTGGGGTTGTTCGCCTTGCGGCCGAAGTCCTCGAGAGCCACTCCCAGGGCGAGGAACTCACCGAGGGAGTCCCAGCGCAGGTGCCCTTCTTCGACGAACTGCTGCACATGCTTGGGAGCCGAACCGCCAGCTCCGGTCTCGTACAATCCTCCGCCGTTGAGCAGCGGTACGATGGAGAGCATCTTGGCGCTGGTCCCGAGCTCGAGAATGGGGAAGAGATCGGTCAGGTAGTCGCGCAGCACGTTGCCTGTGACGCTGATGGTGTCCTTGCCCGCCGTGACCCGCTGGAGCGAAGCGAGGATGGCCTGTCGCGGCGCGAGGATCTGGATGTCGAGGCCGGTGGTGTCGTGGTTCTTGAGGTACCTTTCCACCTTGCCGATCAGCATGCGGTCATGGGCGCGCTGCGAGTCGAGCCAGAAATAGGCGGGTGCGTTCGTGATGCGGGCTCGGGTCACGGCGAGCCCCACCCAATCCCGAATCGGGAGATCCTTGGTTTGGCACATGCGGAAGATGTCGCCCGGCTCCACGCTCTGCTCGAGCAGCACGTTGCCCGAGTCGTCGACCACTTGCACCCTTCCCGCGCTTTCGATCTCGAAGGTCTTGTCGTGGGAGCCGTACTCCTGTGCCTTCTGAGCCATCAGGCCGATGTTGGAGACGCTGCCCATGGTGCGCGGATCAAAGGCCCCGTGCTCCTTGCAAAAGTCGATGGTGGCTTGGTAGATTCCGGCATAGCTGCGATCCGGGATAATCGCTTTCATATCATGTAGTTTGCCGTCTGGCCCGTACATCCTGCCAGAGGTGCGAATGGCCGCGGGCATGGAG
>JALOQD010000452.1 GCA_025453525.1 Myxococcota bacterium | reverse complement strand
GCTGATGGGGTACTTCTCAAAAAGACGTGGCGTGTGCCGCAGCGACGAGGACTGTTCGAGTCGTAATACCACGGAAGATCGAATGACCATGTTCGAGTTTCCGCAGGAGCGCAGGTATATGCCACGACTTTTTGAGAACCTACAAAAAACCTAAAAAACTATCGAGCGCGCCTTCGCGCCTTGCCTGTTGGCCAGAAACTCCTGTCTGCGTAATCTGGCGATTCCGACGAGGAGCGGCCCTCAGCTTTTGGGTGCCTTGAGCCTGCAAAAAACCTGGTCCGTGGGTGGCTGCGGACTTGCGATGGGTGACGCTTCGGCGATCCCGTTTAGGAAAGTGATTTTTCCGCCCACCCCTCCTCATCGGTTTCAATCAGAATGAGTTTGAGACCGTCGGGCATTGTATTTAGGGACGCGTTTCACTGGAGCATAGGACGCCGACCGCGGCGCGAGATCGCTCAATAGGCGTCTCGCTTGCGGTCGGCGCATGAGGCAACGCAATCGGTTTGCTGACCGCTGGCGTAAAATTCGCGAGGCCGCTGGGGTATGTGCTCATCCCCAACCAGCACATCGGCGCTTGGCGCGTTGGGTTCGCGCCTCAATTTATTGTCCGAGACGTCCTGGCCCGTCGCCATTTCCCCTCGGTGCCTTTTGACGAAAGCCCGGCCTTCGTACGCCACCATCATTGACCCGAGCGTTTAGGTGCGCATAAAAGTCTCATGGGTTTCTGGGCCCAGCGCATGACTCCGTCCATCGGGTGGGCCTTGCTGGTCGCCGCCATTGTGCTTTCGCACGCCTTTTTGGTCGAGGCGCGAGAAGTCAGCATCGTCGCAGGCGCATGCCTTTTCGAGGTCGAGGAGAGAAACGCCGGCATCGTGGACGAGCTCGGCCCTGTCTGCGGGGCGACCTTCGACCAGATTCGCCAGCAACTCGGTGTGCCACCTCCTTCGCACCCGATCCTGGTGAGAGTCGTGCGGCGCTTCGAGGATCTTCGAACCGCGGTGCCAGAATCCATGGACGTTCCACAGTGGGCCGGCGCCTATGCCATTCCCAGCATTCCCCTGGTGGTCGTCGCGCTGCGCCATTCCTCAGGAGCTCCGACCCTCGAGCTCGGCGTGTCCCTGGCTCACGAGCTCTCCCATGTGGCCATGCACCAAAAGCTCGGCGGAAAACCCGTGCCTCGCTGGTTCTCCGAGGGCGTGGCCATTCAACAGTCCGAGGCCTTCCCCATCGAGCGCTACCTCGTGCTGCTCAGCGCTCTACGTGCTGGACGGCTCATGCCCCTGTCTCACCTCGAGCGCTATCCAGTGCACGCCGGTCATGTGAACCTCGCCTATGCACAGGCCGCAGATTTCGTGGGCTTTCTGCTTCGGCGCGAGGGCTTTATGGGCATACGCCATGCGATTCGACGCTACGCTGGCGGGGACACCTTTGCGCAAGCCATGGCGACGGCGTTTCACGCGGACATCCCAGTGCTCGAAAGGCAGTGGATAAAAGGTCTGCCAACCACGGCCACATGGATTCAACTGCTCACCGGAGACGGACTGCTCTGGGGATTCGCGTCTTTGCTCCTCGTGCTCGCCTATCTCGGCGCGCGTAAGAGGCATCGACTGGCCATGGCGCGGCTCGCTGCCGAGGACGAGCTGTCGGATATCATGTTGTTAGCGCAGGGCAAAGAAACCGACGATAGCCGCCACTAGGACGAGGGCCAAAGCCGCGGCGACCCACATTGTCGTCGAAACCTCTTGTGAAAGCCGAGCAAATACCTGCGGCTTTGGCTGAAAAGGCGCGGGGATCGCTTGCGCTCGAGGCGGGGTTTGGAGGAGCGACTCGCCCTCCTCCAAACCCTCGAAGCCATCAAATGGCGGAAACGCATCTGGGTCGGGGGTGGGGGGTTCGACCATGTCTGGGCGGGAATGACGCTCGCGGTACTCCCCGATCTCGTCGAGCACCTTCTCCCTTTCACGCCGGTGCCGGTAGAGGTCCTCGCCAAAGTGCTCCATGAGGAAGTCGGCGAATTTGAGCTGAGAAACGATGAGCTTGTTGCGGTGCAAGTACTCGGACAGCGCATCGATGAACTCGGCGCCGCTTTGATAGCGCTCGCTCGGATTTTTCGAGAGTGCTTTCTCCACCATATCGGCCAGCCGCTCGTATTCGGGAAAGCCCCGGTCCACAAGGCGGGGAGCCGCAGCCTCTTGAGCCAGCGCCATGGTCTCGTTTTCGTCTTTGCGCTTGTACAGGCGCCGACCGCTGAGCAGCTCCCACAGCAGAATGCCAGCGGCGTACAGATCGGCCCGGCGATCCACGGCCTGTTGTCCCCCGATGGCCTCGGGCGCCATGTACGCCACCTTGCCCTTGAGGTGATACTCGTCGAGATGGATCTGGCCCACGTCGCTCATGGTCGCTTTGGCAATGCCGAAATCGCACACCTTGACGTCGCCCTCGGTGGAGATGAGCACGTTGGTGGGCGAGACGTCGCGGTGGATGATCCCCAGTGGCGCGCCACCGGTGTCGCTCAAGCGATGGGCGTAGTCGAGGCCCTGCAGGGTCTCCATGATGATGTAGATGCCAAACTGCAGGGGCAGCGAGGTTTGAGCCTTGGAGAGCAGCGACAGGAGCTGATTGAGATCAAAGCCCTCGATGTACTCCATCGCGATGTAGTACTGGTCCCTGATCACGCCGAGATCGTGGGTGTGCACCACGTTGGCATGGGACAGCCGCGCGCACAGCTTGGCCTCGGCGATGAGCATCTCGCAGAAAACCTTGTCCTCTGACAGATGCGGCAAAATGCGCTTGATGACCGACAGCCGCTCCGTGCCCAGGCTGGTAAAGGTCTTGGCCAAGAAAATCTCGGCCATCCCGCCTCTGCCGATGAGGTCGAACAAGTAAAAAGAGCCGAAGCGCGTCGGCAGGTTCTGAGAGCTCTCTATCACAACAAGATTATTTGCTCAGCATGGCCCATGCGTCAAGGTCGAGTCACAGGAGAAACCGCAACAGACCAGGTTTCCCTAGCGTCTGCGGCTCAGACCTCCCAGCAGAGCCAATCGACGAGGCCTGCGGTGATGGCCGCGGCAGAGATGCAACTGGTGCCCTCTGGGCAGGACGCGGGATCGTCTTGAATGCAATCGATGATCATGCAGTGATTCCTAATGAAGTCTAGTCCTGCAAGAGGGCACATCGTCCGCGGCATGCACCCACAGTCCTCGTCGCTCTGACACTTTTTGTTGAAGCAGGCGTAGTCCGTGTCTGTCGAGCTCGAGGTGTCTTCGTAGACCGGGATCTCGGTTTCGGAAGCTGTGCCCGTGTCCTCGGGCTCGAGGTCGGACGAAACGAGCTGTTGGTCGCTCTCCCGCGCGTCGTCGATGCCGTCGAAATCGCAGCTCAGCAGCGCGCTGGCGAGGCTCAAGAGAAAGAGGGT
>JALOQD010000156.1 GCA_025453525.1 Myxococcota bacterium | reverse complement strand
GGAAGATGCACGACGAGGCTCGGACTGAGCTTTTACAGCTCAAGGCGCGCAGCGAGCAAAGAGCCGAGGAGGCGAGCGCCGCGAGGCTTGAAGCTCAGCGCGCGGTGGATGCTCTCGCCAAGCAGCGCAATCGCGACCTCGGCCGAGACGAGGCGGCCAAGGAGGCATCGAGGAAGCTCGAGGCAGCGCAGCAGGAGCTGCAACGCACCAGAACCAGGCTGACCCAGGCTGAGTTCGCTCTGACAAAGGAGCAAGGCGATCGCGCTTTGCGTGAGAAAACCATCGCGGCGCTGGAAAAGCGGCTCGTCGAGGCGCAGAACGCAGCCAGTCGTGCGGCGCAGGAGCGCACCGAGGCACTTGCGAAGGTTGGTCAGCTCGAGAGGGCGGTGGCGCAGAAGGAGTCGAGCGCGAGGATTGCCAAGACAGAGCTGGAGGCAGCGGTCGCAGCGCAGCAGGAAGCTTCGAAGAAGTACGAGAGGTCGGCGCAGCAGGAAAAGACCAAGCTGCGTGCAGTGCTCGATGAAACGCGAGGTCGAGCTGTCGAGGCTCAGCGTAAGCTCGAACAGGCTCAATCAGCCCTATCGTTCACGCGCCAGCAGCTCGAGGGAGCCGCCAGTCAAGCCAAGGAGTCGACTCGCAAGGCCGAACTGGCAATCGACGAGCGAGTCAAGATCGAGGCCCGCACCAGTAAGGAATTGGAGCAGGCTCGCTTTGCCCAAGTTCGAGCAGAGCAGGCAGCGGCGCTAGCAGAGGCGGAGGCGCTCAAGGCCAGGCAATCCAAGGCCGCGGCCGAGAAGCTCCTCGAGCAGGAGAGACTGTCGCTGCAGCAGGCGAGGAGCGAGGCGACCAAGGCCGCGGACGAGAAGGTCAAGTTGGCTCTGGCCAAAGCCGCCGCCAGCGAGCAAGCGAGACAGCAAGCCACGGCAAGCCTGGTGGACTCTCGAATTCGGCTCGCCGGTCTCGAGGGTGAGATGGCCCGCATGCGTGACGAAGCCGAGGCTGCAATCGAGGAGGCAAAGGCGAGCGCCAATACCAAAGTGGCTGCAGCGGCGTCGGATTTGAACAAGACTAGGGCGCAGCTCGACGATGCGCAGAAACGCGCTCAGCAGGCCGACAAGGAAGCATCGGCCACTCTGGGTAGACTGGCCGATGCCGAACAGCGCGCCAGCCGTGCCGAGGCAGCGCTCGCGGAAGTGAGGAGGGCGCTCGGGACTCAGGAGGCGACAGTGGCGAGGCTCACCGCTGAGTCTCGCAGTGCCAAGAACGAGGCGCAAGTCGAGGCGGTAAAGGCCGCGCAGGCGCAAGAGCTCGCTCGCCGTACTGCAGAAGAACTGTTCCTGCTGCGCAGTCGAGCCGAACAGGCAGAGAGTAAGATCCAGCAGGTCGAAGCCGAAAAGGCTGCGCAGATTGCTCGCGCCGATCAGGCAGAACGGAAGGTCCGTCAGGCCGAGCAGGAGAAAGAGACCCAAAAGACCCGCGCCGAACTGGCAGAGAAAAAGGCGAGGGAGGCGGAACAAGAGAGGAAAGCCGCGGCTCTGGCGCAGGAGCAAGCCCGTGCGGTCACAGCAAAGGCGCAGGAGCAGGCCCGCGCTGCTGCGGTCGCGCAGGAGCAAGCCCGTGTGGTTGCAGCAAAGGGCCAGGAGCAGGCCCGCGCTGCCGCGGTCGCGCAGGAGCAAGCCCGTGTGGTTGCAGCAAAGGGCCAGGAGCAGGCCCGCGCTGCTACGCTCGCGCAGGAGCAAGCCCGTGTGGTTGCAGCAAAGGCGCAGGAGCAGGCCCGCGCTGCCGCGGTCGCGCAGGAGCAAGCCCGTGCGGTCACAGCAAAGGCGCAGGAGCAGGCCCGCGCTGCTACGCTCGCGCAGGAGCAAGCCCGCGCGGTTGCAGCAAAGGCGCAGGAGCAGGCCCGTGCTGCCGCGGTCGCGCAGGAGCAGGCCCGTGCTGCCGCGGTCGCGCAGGAGCAAGCCCGTGCGGTTGCAGCAAAGGCGCAGGAGCAAGCCCGCGTCGCTGCAGCCTCGAGCCAGGCGACGCAGTCCCAGGAAGCTGCGAAGGCAGCCACGAGCAAGAGAAAGATGACCCAAGAGGAGCTGCGTCAGGCCCGCCTCGCAGAGCTGAGCGGGGAGAAGGCGCGCAAGCAGAACCCTGTGCCGAGTGCCCCGGTGGAACAAACAGCTCGCAGCGCCAAGACCTCCATCGTCGCCCCGACTGTTCGGGATATCGAATTTAAAGTGGATGGTTCGAAACAGACGGTCATCATCAGGAGCGATGCGGCGGTGGAGTACGCCTCCGATGGAGACGGTCGTGCCAATACTACGCTGCTCTTGCGCGGAGCGTCGCTCGTACCGAGTCTCGAACGTACTCTGGACGTGACCGACTTTGCCGGCATCGTGGAATCCGTGAGCTCCTATACGGTGGATGCCGGCGTGAGGGTGGACGTGCGACTCTCGATGGCGGCCAAGGGTCAGCTCGAGCGACAGGGCGACGAGTTGCGTTGGTCGTTTGTGGCAGAGCAAAGTAAAAAAGCCGCGCCTTTGGCCACGCTGAAGCGCCAAGGGAATAAGACCATCGAAGTGAGCAAAGAGGACCCGGCGCTCTACTCCTATCCTGAAGAACGCACTGCCGCGGCCACTGGCCGGTTATCGAACAGCGCAGGCAAGAAGAAGCAGTACGCTGGCCGGCATGTGGATCTCGACTTCAAAGACGCCGACATTCACAACATTTTGAGGCTGCTCGCCGATGTGGGCCAGGTCAATATCGTGACCGCCGACGATGTCAAGGGAACGGTCACCATTCGCATGCGGGACGTGGCCTGGGATCACGCCCTCGACGTCATCCTCACAGCCAAGGGACTGGGCATGGTGCGCGAGGGAAACCTGATCCGCGTGGCTCCTCAAGAAGTCCTCGATAAAGAGAGAGAGATGGAGCTCGCTCGGCGCAAGGCCCAGGTGGCTCTCGAGCCGCTCTCGACCCGGATCATCCCCAACTCGTTCTCCAAGGCCAAGGATGTCGAGCCAAGAGCTAGGGATCTGCTCAGCGACCGAGGCAAGATCAGTGTGGACGACCGCACGAATGTCATCATCGTGCAGGATACGGCAGACGTCATAGATCGTATCGAGCGGCTCATCAGAGCGCTCGACACGCAGACGCCTCAGGTGCTCATCGAGGCGCGCATCGTCGAGGCCTCGAGCATCTATGCTCGCGAGATCGGCATCCAATGGGGCGGCGACTTCACCGCCAGCTCAGCCACGGGCAATCCCACGGGTTTGTCCTTCCCCAGCTCTGTTGGCGTGGCCGGCGGTGCGACCGATCAACAGGCGCCCTTGATGGGCTTGACCACCTTTCCTGGCGGAACGATCAACCCCAACTTTGGAGTCAACCTGCCAGCGGCAGTGGGTACCGGATCCGGTGGCGCTTTGGGCATCACCCTCGGTTCTCTGACCAACAACGTCAACCTCGCCCTGCGCCTGTCTGCCATGGAGGAATCCGGGACCGTGCGCATTCTTTCATCGCCCAAGATTTTGACATTGGATAACACAGAAGCGCGCATCGAGACCGGTACGCTCATTCCCTACAGCCAAATTTCGGCCCAGGGGATTCAAACAGCGTTCAAAGAAGCCAAGCTAGCGCTCGAGGTCACGCCGCACAGCACGGCCGAGGGCAGCGTGCTGCTCAACCTCAGAGTCACCCGCGACGAGCCGGATTTCAACAACAAGGGCGCTCGCGGCGATCCCACGATCCTCAAGCGCGAGGCCGAGACCCAACTCCTGGTGAACGACGGGCACACGGCCGTGATCGGCGGAATCTATACCCGCAATAACGGCACGAGCTACAAGAAGGTGCCGTTCTTCAGCGACATCCCGGTGCTCGGCTGGCTGTTCAAGAGCCGCACCGACAGCGACCGGCGCACGGAGATGCTCATCTTCATTACGCCGCGGATCGTCAACCGGGCCGAGAGTATCGGTGGCTGACAAGTACGAGGTGAGACATGGCAGTTTCGAGTGATTATATCGAAGAAAGAGCACATCGCCGCTCATCGCCAACGCGAAGGTGGAGCATGTCGAGAACCCTCGTATGGACAGTGGCCGTCGCGGTTGTCGCGCAATTCATGGGTTGTGCGGAAAACGAGCAGACCTTCTTCATCGAGCACGTCAAGGCACAGCCCGAGGCACCCGAATGTTCGGTGGCAGCCGGAGACGATGGTACGAGTATTGGTCTTTTAGACGTATGGTTCAATAACCCATACCTCAGTTACGTATTGGTGACCAATCATGCTATATCACGGGAAGCCTATGAATCTGGCAAGGCTGAGTCGAATGGCATTTTTATCGACTATTCCGAGTCGTATGTTCTCGTGAACGGTGGCCTCGTCGGAGAGCGAGTCCGGACGCCAATTGACGTCTATCTGGAACCAGAGTCGTCCGATGTCGTCGCTGTGACCATGATTCCGGTTTCGTCGCTCTATGGTGTGCAGCGTCCCCTCAATTGCAATCCAAATGATCTTCCAGCTGACGATTCCTATTCGGCAAATCCTGCTATTGCCGTTGTTCGTTTATTCGGCCATACGGCGGGTGGCACAGAGGTCGAGACTCAAGAATTGAATTTTACGATCCAAACTTGCTGTGGCTGCCTGCTTGACCAGCGTCCATGCCAAGGCGACTGCACTCAATACTGCGACGACGAGGTTACCCCGAGCGCGATGTGCACATCTGGTGTGGCCAATGGCAGCTCGTCGGTGGACTGCCGCAATTACTTTGAAGTTCCTTGTAATTGCCCGACCGATTAGTGGACAGCCCACAAACCGCGAGAGCTTTCTGCCATTTTCATTTCCCCATTGCCTTTCCCCTCCACTTGACCTCATATGACCTCGCTCGCTGTGGCTGGATCATCGAGGGCCCGTGCACATGCCGTATGTTGGTGAAGCTCTTTCTGTTGCTGCCGCGCTGTTTTGGGCTATCGGCGTGATTTTGTTCAAGCGGTCTGGCGAATCGTTTCCACCGCTTTCCCTCAATTTGTTCAAGAACGTCGTGGGGCTTTCCTTGCTCACGCTGACCATTCTGCTGGCCGGACAGTCGTTGTGGCCACAGGTCCCGCGTCGAGATCTTCTGATGCTCTTGGCCTCAGGGTTCTTTGGGATTGCCGTGGCCGATACGATGTTCTTCTACTCTCTCGATAAACTGGGCGCTGGTCTCCTGGCGGTTGTCGACACCTCCTACACGCCGATGATGCTCGCCTTGTCCTACGCCCTGCTCGGCGAAGAGATTGGGCCCATGGCTCTCGTGGGCGCTGCTCTCATCATGGGCGGACTCGTCGTCGGCTCCGCAGCACGACCCGAGCCAGGGAAAACTCGCAGAGACATCGTGCTCGGCGTCGTCGTGGGGATCGCCGGCCTGGCGCTCATGGCTATCAGCATTGTGATGGTGAAAGACGTGCTCAATCGCTCCGAGGTCCTCTGGGCCACATGGGTGCGCCTGCTCGCCGGTGCGCTCGGTCTCTTGCCGATGATCGCGCTCTCTCCATCGAGGCATGCGGTCATGGCGGCCTTGCGCCCCTCTCGAGCCTGGCCCGTGGCGATTGCCGCGTCGTTTTTTGGCTCCTACCTGGCCATGGTGACCTGGATTGCCGGCATGAAGCATGCGGACGTGCATGTCGCTGCCCTGCTCAATCAACTCTCCACGGTGTTTATCTTTGCGCTTGCAGTGTGGCTGCTTCGGGAACCGCTCACCTGGCGTCGCGGACTTGCTATGGGGCTGGCCTTTCCCGGTGCGGTGCTCGTGGTGGCTTGCTAGCGCGTTTCATCTCGGCTTCGCACTCAGGGCAAATGGGTCCGCCGGTGTTGCCACACAGGTTGCAAGGCACGGCGGGCTGCGGCTTGGGGACGACCATTCTTCCGGTTGCCTCGCGAGCTGCGACGGAGGTCGAGGCCGCCGGGGTGCGCGAGTCCCTGAAGACCGGGATTTCGTCCAGGCCAGTCCCTGCGCGGACATGGCGGCTTGGGGGCGCCATGTTGTGCAGTTGTGTGGAGATCATGTCTGACAGCGGCCTGCCCAGGGGGAAGTACAGCACCAGGGCGACCACGAGCATGGTGCCAATGCCGAAGACAGGCGGAACCCATCCCTCGTAGAGCTCGGCAAGACCGACGAGCACGTTCCATCCGGCAAAACCGGCGGTGACGAGGCAGAGAACCTTGGCGATATGGCGACCCATGGCAGCTTTGTTCTGACGATGATGGTAGCAGCCTCCGAAGCCGCAGGCAATTACGCTCCCTCGACCACGGGCTCGGCCACGAGGTCGTGATCGCGACCCTCGATGATTTTCGCGAGCACGATGTCCCCTGGAGAGGCGTTGCTCGACACCAAGTACGTTTGACCGTCGATCTCCGGTGCTTGGCCGATGTGACGGCCGACGCGCACGAAGCCCTGGTCATCGGCCGATCCCTCGACGAGAACCTCGAGTTGCCGACCGCGCAATTGGGCTGCTTTGGCTTTGGCGAGTCTGCGGGACAAGGCCATGACCTTGCGGTATCTCGCGTAAGAGAGACGTGCGCTGACCTTGGGCTGGGCACTGGCCGCCTGAGTGCCTTCCTCCGCGCTGTAGCGGAACGCGCCGACGTGATCGAATTCCGCCCACTCTAGAAACGCAAGGAGCTGCGCGAAATCGTCCTCTGATTCGCCCGGATGACCGACGAGCACCGAGGTTCGCAGGAAGGCACCTTGGGCGCGATTCCGTATGTGCTCGATGAGCCGCCGAAGCGACTTGGCGCCATGTCCGCGGCGCATGCACCGCAGCATGGCATCAGAGGCATGCTGGATGGGTATGTCGAGGTAGGGAGCGAGGGTCCGCAGCTGCCCCATGGCATCGAGCAGGGCATCAGGCACCGAGTCGGGATAGAGGTACAGGAGCCGCGCCCAGCGCAGACCAGGCACGTCGTCGAGCTGCTCGACAAGGCGGACGAGCTCGTTTTCGCCGCCGCGATCGCGGCCAAAGGCGGCGGTATCCTGGGCCACCAGGCACACCTCTACGATGCCTCGAGCGACCAGGAGCTTCACCTCTTCGACGACATCGCTCACCTGCCGGCTGCGCGCCGTGCCGCGAATGGCGGGAATGGCGCAAAAGGAGCAGAGACGCGAGCATCCATCGCCGATCTTGACATAGGCCGTCGCGGCGCCTGGTTCGAGGAACCTGGGAGTCGAGGCTGTGGGCAGGAAGTGCCCGGCTGGCCCGACATCCAGGCGAGCCGCCACTCCTTCGAGGATCTCGGTCAGATGATCTGGGTGGCTCGTGCCTACGAGATGGTCGAGCTCTGGCACCTCCTGAGCCAGATCTTGGGCATAGCGCTGAGCCAAGCATCCCGCAGCCACCAGGGTGCGACACTTTCCCTGCGCGCGAAAGCGGGCCATATCCAACAAGACCTCTATCGATTCCTGCTTGGCGCTCTCTATGAACCCGCAGGTGTCGACCACGATGATGGTGGCATCGCTCGGATCCGAGACAATTTGGTAGCCAGCCGCCACTGCGAGACCTGCCATGACCTCAGTGTCGACACGGTTTTTGGGACAGCCGAGCGAGACGAAATGTATCGTCTTCCTCGCTTGGGCCTTTACCATTTGGGGTTTGGGCTTGGTCATGGCCGCCAACATTAGCCAAGGGAAGGCGCGGTGCAAGCGCTAAGAGTCGCTGGACCTTTTTCCTGCAGAAATGGCGGACAGTGCGCTGGCATATACCCCGAAGGTCTTTTCCTCGAACAGCACCCAGGTGATGCGGTCGAACGATGCGGGGTGTTCGTGCAGGAAACCCACGACTGCCCCGGTGGCGATCTGCGCAGCTTGGTCGATGGGGTAGCCATAAGCGCCCGTGCTAATGGATGGGAATGCGACGGTCCTAAGACCCTCTTGTCTCGCGAGCTCGAGGCAGGAGCGGTAGCAGCGCACGAGGGTCTCGGGTTCGTCTTCGTCGCCGCCGCGCCAGATCGGGCCCACTGTGTGCAGTACTCGCCGGGCCAGGAGCTTTCCGGCGTTGGTTGAGACCGCATCGCCCGGCGGTAAGGGGCCTTGGTTAGCAGCGATGTCGCGGCACTGCGCAAGGATGTCCGGACCGCCACGCCGATGGATGGCACCGTCGACACCTCCTCCGCCCAGCAAGCTGGAGTTTGCCGCGTTGACAATGGCGTCGGCCTTGTGTCCCGTGATGTCTCCGAGCTCCAAAGTGACTGTGGTTTTGCCTACGGTCGAGCGCATTTCGTCATTCCTTGATTGCGGAAAGGGCCATGAGCAGACGGTACAGAATGCCGGCCGTGGCGCCCCAGATGATGTTGTGGGAAGTGGTGTAGCGGTGGAAGCGGTGGCAGGCGCCCTCGTGTTCGACCGTGACGAGCTCATGCTTGGCCGGGTCGAGAAAAGCAGACAAGGGCTCCTGGAAGATACTGGCAACCTCGCGCTCGTCGCGTTTCAGCTTTGCCACGGGATCGACGATTCCGAGCACTGGAGTGATGAGAAACGAGGTGGAAGTGGCAAAGTCATCGAGCAGTCCGAGGACTTCTACGAAGCGGGGCTCGAGGCCGATCTCCTCTTGGGATTCCCGCAGTGCGGTTTCTACCGGACCGCCGTCGTTCGGTTCGACCTGGCCACCGGGGAAGCTCACTTGACCCTTGTGGGTGGCCACGGTCAGGGTCCGCAGCGTGAAGATGAGCTGCGGCTCCTCGCCACCGAGCACAAGGGGAACGAGCACCGCAGCTCTGCGCAGGTCCGGACGCTCGACGACCAGTCGCGGTGAGTCGATGACACGGCCCAGGCGTTCCCTAAGGTTTGAGCTCCAATCGGCGTTCATCTCTCGAAACCCTTTTGTAAACGAGACGCGAAAAGCCTGGCTCGATTCGGAGCGTCGGGCCATGACCTGCGTCATCCTCTGCTTGTCAGATTTCGATATGTCGACTGGAAAAGGATTTTGTTTAAGCCTTTCGTTATTGGTATTGGATACTATAACAGTTTGACGGAATCGAGGAGGGTGCATGGCCGCTTCTTGTTTGCACAAATGCGCGCTTTCTGGGCTGGGTGCTGCGGCAACGCTGTGCGTGGCGCTCTTTGGGAATGCCCAGGGCGAGGCGCTGCCCGAGGGGTTGTTCAGTGCAGACTCGGCACAACGGGTCGCCGCCATCTCGGACGTGGAGGCGACAAGAAATACCGCGGCACAGGCCAAGCTCGTATCGATGGTTCGCGAGGATTCCCATGCCGAAGTCCGCGAGGCCGCGTGTCGGGCTCTTGGCGCCCTCGACGCGCAGTCAGAGCTGCCGCTGCTCCTGAGCGTGGCGCTGGGCGATCCCAACGCCGCCGTGCGGGCCGCCGCAGCCAAGGCGGCGCGCCTTTTGCGCGGCGAGCAGGAGCCGACCGCTGGGAAGGCCCTGGTGCCCACCGCGACCTCGGCCGGCGAGGACGCGGCGATTGGCGCTCCTTCTGCCCAGGGGGAGTTCAAGCAGCCGACTCTCCTCGCTAATGCGGAGGCCGAAGTCACCAGGCGCTTTGCCGTGGGCTTTGGTTCCATGGGAGGCTATGGCCTTCTCGCGCTCGATCTGCGGCTTCGCCTGTCCACGACGAGCGAGCTCTTGCCTTGGGTCGGAATCGAGCTCGGCGGTGGCTGGACGCCACCTGAGGCGTTCCAGCTCATCGCCGGTCGCATGGACGACACCCGCGATGAGGACAATCTGGGAACCAAGACGTTTTCCTATGGCGCTGCAGCTCTCTTGTACGTGCACCGGGAGCACTACGTGCCGATTCGTTTTGGGTTCAACCTCGTCGAAGGTCCGTTTGGAGCCCTCGGCTACGGCTACGAGGCTCTCAATCCCGAGGGCTTTTTTTCCTGGGGCTTTGAGGTGGGTATCAACATCCACCCGGGTATGCACAACTTCGTGGACACGATCGTAGATTGCGAACCCGAAAGCGCTCGGTGCGGCAAGGATGATCTGTGGCCCGTGGTTCCGTACGTGCGCCTGTCCCTGCACTTTTACCCATTGTGATGTCATGAAGCAGGCGGTCGATATTCTGCAGGTTGCGACGAACGGCCAGGGGTTTGTGGACATCACCGCGTCCCTCGTGGATTGGACACGACGACAAGAGATCGCACGGGGTTTGCTCACGGTCATGATGCGCCACACCTCGGCTTCTCTCGTCATTCAGGAGAACGCCGATCCAGACGTGCGCGTCGATCTCGAGGCTTTTTTTAAGAGGCTCGTGCCTGTGGACAAGCGCGCCTATTTGCATTCTTGCGAGGGGCCGGACGACATGCCGTCCCACATCCGCGCGGCCCTGACTCAAACGCACCTCGGGATTCCCATCATGGACGGACGGCTTGCCCTTGGCACTTGGCAGGCGGTGTATCTCTACGAGCATCGCGATCTGCCCCACCAGCGGACCCTGGCGTTACACCTTATCGGGGAGTAGCGACGAGGCGCTCTTTTTCGGCTTCGGCGCGCTGTCGGACGATTTGTGGAATCGACTCGGATAGGGCGATGCGGAAGCGGTTTTCGCCGCGGTGCATGGAGATGCGGACATCTCCGGCCCGCACTTCCACAGTGCTGCCTTCTGCTGTGTAGACGAGGTGTTGTTGATGGCGGGCGAGCGCGCCCACCACGAAGCCCAGATAGAGGTGGGCGAGGAATGGATCCTCTTGGGCAAGGTCGGTAAACAGGGGAAAGAGGCGCTCTTTCTCGACGGCTTTTTCGCGCTCGGCAAGGCTGCGCTCCTGTGGTGCTCGCCCCCATAGCCCGTGCAGCTCGAGCAAGTCGCGCACAGTGTCCTGCGGTGTCGGCAACGGCTGGTTGTTGCAGCCTGCGAAGACGGCCAGAAAGAGTAGGCATGCCAGGCGGCGAGCGGATCGAACGTTCATTTGTCGACCTGCCCGAGGATTCGCACACCGCCGCCTTCCCGAAGGAGCCGCCCAGCGGCGTAGAGGGCCACGGCCGCGGGATAGATCCGCCGCTCGGCAGCCTGAACTCTGGCAGCCAAGGTGTCGGCCGTGTCGTCCGGTAACACGGGAACCGATTCCTGCAAGACGATGGGGCCGTGATCGTACTGAGCGTCGACAAAATGAACGGTGGCGCCACTCACAGCTCGACCTGAGGCCAGGACAGCCTCGTGGACATGATGACCGTAGCACCCTTCCCCACCGAAGTCCGGCAATAGGGCAGGGTGCACGTTCATGGTGTCGTATCGATCGAGCAGCGGCGCGCCGAGCTGGGTCATGAACCCAGCGAGCACCACGAGCCGTGGAGCATAGGGGGCGATGAGCTCGGCCAGGGCGTGAGAATACGCCGATACATCGAACTGGCCCCCTCGAGAAAAGGCCTTGCGGCCGAGCGCGTGGCACGGCAGGCCTCGCTCTTTTGCGCGCTGCAGGCCGAGGGCGTCTGTGCGGCTCGAGACCACCACCGCGATCTCGGCATCGAGGTCACCGCGCTGAATGTGGTCGTGCAGATTTAAAAAGGTGGAGCCGGCTCCAGACAGGAGTACGGCGAGGCGACAGGAAGTGTGGCTCATGGTGGTGCCGTTATCGTCTCAGATTTCGCGCAGCGCCACGGTGCAGGGGTATTTCTCGCCCGGGTGCAGCTCGAACGATTCGATGTCTTCCATGGCGTCATTGACGCACGTGCCCATGTGCGTCAGGACACCCTCGCTATCAAAGGCCTCGAGCT
>JALOQD010000451.1 GCA_025453525.1 Myxococcota bacterium | reverse complement strand
AATGACTCGGACAAAAACAAGGATACCGACGGCATCAGCCGTCCCGGATTCAAACTCATAACAAGACCCAAACTCAAAACCAAATGACGTCGGGGCAATCGGCGCGAGGAAAGCATACATGGCCAAGCTCATCATCTTTGATACCGAGGGACGTCGCGAAGCGCCGCTCAGCGACCAGAACACCCTGGGGCGACACCCGCAAAATCGCATTCAGATCCTCGACCGCGTCGTGTCGAAGGAGCACTGCCTCATCTACTTGGACAAAAGCAAAGGGTACATGCTCAAGGACTACGGGAGCCTCAATGGCACGTACGTAAACAAGCAGCGTGTGGCTGCGCCCGTGGTGCTGTCCGACGGAGACGAAATCGTCATGGGCAATACCCGCTGCATGTTCATCAAAGAGGACATGACCGACAGCGCGGCCAAGCTCGTGGACGTCAGCGAGATGGCGGTCCAAAGCCACATCCGTTCCAAGATCGCGGTCGACCAGGACCGCTTCATGCCAGAAAAAGAGGTGGAAGACGATAAGCAGCTGCGCGGCGACTACGAGAAGCTCCGCGTTGTTTATGAGCTCCAGAGGGATATCGGCCTCGAGCTCAACCTCGACAAAATCCTCGAGCGCATGCTGACGCGGACGTTCGAGTTCCTCAACTGCGACCGCGGCGTGATCCTCATGCCGGACGACACGAGTGAGTTCAAGCCGCGCGCCTACAAGACTCGCAAGCCAGACGACAAGCTCATCATCTCGTCCACGCTCATCAAGCAGGTGCAGAAGGACAAGACCGGTATTCTGTCGTCGGACGCGATGATGGACAACCGCTTCAAAGAGGCGAAGTCCATGATCATGCAGGGCATCCGCTCCACCATGGCCGTGCCCATTCTGCACCACAACGAGCTCCTCGGCGTGATGATCATCGACTCTTCGGTGGCGGTGAACGCCTACACCGAAAAAGACCTGCACCTGCTCTCCAACATCGCCGGTCAGACAGGCCAGTTCATCAAGAACGCCCAAATGGCCAAGAAGATCGAGCAGGATGCCGCCACCCGCGAGCGGTTCTCCAGGCTTTTGTCCCCAGACTTGGCCGAAATGGTGGTCAAGGGTCTGCTCACCGTGGAAAAGGGCGGCGAGAATCGGACTGCCACCGTGCTGTTCGCCGACATCCGCGGCTTCACCTCCATGAGCGAGAACATGCAGGCCGGGGACGTGCTGCACATGCTCAACGAGTACTTCGAAATCATGGTGGAGATCGCATTCCGCCACGGCGGCACGGTCGACAAGTTCGTCGGAGACGAGATCATGGTGCTTTGGGGCGCCTTGGTGCGCCACATCGACGATGCATCCCGCGCCGTGCGCGCGGCCCTCGAAATGCAGTCTGCCGTGGTGGAGTTCAACGCCACCCGCGAGCGAACAGGTGGCCGTCCGATTGCCATCGGCATCGGCATCAACACCGGCGATGTGGTTGCCGGCTACATCGGCTCCACACGAACCATGAGCTACTCGGTCATCGGCGACTCGGTGAACACAGGCGCCCGGCTGTGCTCGGCGGCCAAGCCCGGTCAGGTGATCATTTCCGAGACAACCTTTTCGCATGTGCGCGGCGAGTTTGAGGTCGAGGCCCAGGAACCGCTCAACGCCAAGGGGAAGAGCATGGCCCTGCAGGTCTACAACGTGGTGCGCGTGCTGCCCAAGTCAACCGAACGCACCGACAAGACCGATTCCCAAGAGACCATAGGCTGATAATCCTCGAAAGACTTGACGAAGCCCTGCCTCCTCCCTTATCAATGACAGCAGCTTTGGGCGCTCTTTTGCGGGACTAACTCAGTGGTAGAGTGCTAGCTTCCCAAGCTGGAAGTCGCGGGTTCGACCCCCGTGTCCCGCTCCAAAAGCCTCCGGTGAATGCCGGGGGCTTTCGTGTATTTAGCGTCTGACTTCATTCGTCACGTCCTCATGTTCCATCTCAAGTGCCGCTATGGTGCCGCTGCGCGCACCGAGCATGCGGATGACCCGTTGATCTGGATCGGCCTCGGCGCGCTGTGCATCGAGGACTGCCAGGGGCAGCGGACGCATGTGCGCCTCGGCGATGTGAACATACTTCAGGGTCGTCTTCAGATCCTTGTGCCCTAGCCAAGCTTGCAGGCGGTAAGGGTTGACCCCGAACATGGCCGCATGGGTGCCGTAGGTGTGGCGCAGGCAATGCCAGCCTCTTTCCGGCAGACCCGCCCGACGGCAGAGGCGGCGGGCCGCGTGGATGGTCTGGCCGTCGCGCAGTGGCGTGCCGTCGTCGTTGCACACGACGTAACCCTGGCGCACGACGTTGAGGCCCTTGAGGGCCGAGCACAACGTCAAAGTCATCGACACCTTCCGCCGTTTGCCGCCCTTGGGAGTGCCGGTCACGCCGTTGCCCGCCTGCTCGGTGACCGTGATCGTCCCTGCCACGAGGTCCACGTCCCGCTCCCAGCACAGCGCCCGGATCTCGCCAATGCGCAATCCGGCCTCGCCAGCCAGGCAAGTCGCTGCGTACATGAAGCAGCTCTCGGCTCGGGCCGCGTTTAGGATGCGGACGTATTCGTCAAATGCCCAGTGCTCGATCTCCGGCGACTCGAACTTGAAGCATCCGACCTTGGGTGCCCTGGCGATCACCCCCTCCTCTTCGGCATAGCGCAGGATGGTCGATAACACCGTCAGGATGTTGTTCGCACGCTTGGGACTCATCTGCCCGTTGTCCACGACCGTCGCAAGCTGCGCCTTATAGTCCGGGACATGGGCGCCGTCGACGATGGCATCGAGTCTGAGCTTGCCAAAGCGCGGCGCCAGATGAACGCGATAGATGCACTCCTTGCTGGCGCGCTCGCTCGGCTTGTTCCGATGGCCGATGACCCGCTCGCGCCAGAAGCGGCCGTGGAACCACTCGTCGAAGCTAGGTAGCTCCTTTCTGACCTCGGCGACCGTGCCATAGGTCCCATCGAGCAACGCCTGTCGCACCTCCCGCTCGTAGTGCTCAGCGCCGCGCCGTGTCTGCACAGGGGACACTTTGCGCACGCGCTTGCGGCGGCCGTCAGGGTGCTCGAAATCCACGTCGATCATCCACTGCTCGTTCGTGCGACCCGACTTTGGATCGCGGTATTTTCTGCGCCTCACGCTCATGTTCATCTTCTCCTAGAGCGCGATCCGCAGCCTTGCCCAGCGAGGAGCTGTAGCACAGCGTCCCGGCGAAAACGAAGCAGCTTGGCGCCGAGCCTGTGGCCTGGCAGTTCACCCCGGTGGAACAGTTCGCGCACGGTCTTGGTGTTGATCCGCAGTAACCGCGCGGTTTCCTCGACGGTGAGAACCTCGGGGTAACTCTCAGGAGAGAGTGGCTTCTGCTCACTCTCGAGGACGGCGCTCTGAAGGTCGCGTCTCCGTGCGCGAGCAATCGACTGACGACCTCTGGGCTGAACCTGAGGCTCCGACCGATTCTCACAACAGGTAGGCAGTCGCCGATGACTAGGCGGCGCAACGTGCTTGGCGACACTCGTAGCAGATCGGCAACCTCTGCCAGCGTCCGCAGACGTTCCGGCGATGCATTCTCACTCGTGATGGGCGTGCCCAAGGCAAGGCTCCCTTCGGGACTCCGCGACCGCCACATGGGATCGCGTTAGCCATGGCTCGAATCACCACAACATGCGGCGATTCGCTGCACTACTTCTGCTCTGCTTCTACGACTGCATCTGCTCGGCTTCGGCTGCGAGACCGCGGTTGGGGCTCCGTCGCCTCGTAGCACCGAGTAGAGTCACTTTCGTGGCCCGTCGCCGCATAAGTTACCGGCAGTGAGCAGGCGGCGTCAAACAGTTGTCGAGTTAATTTTCCGTAGGCAGGTTTTTTCGTATGATCCAAGCGGTGAGGGGGTGCAAGGGGAAGAAGAAAGGCGACGGACGGAGGACTTCGCAAGTTGGAGGAAACAGCATGTCCATGAAATCCCAGATCGAAAGCAACCTAAAGAAGCTGATCGAACAGGGAACAGCCGTTCTTAGTGGAAGGCGCCAGACCTCCTTCAGAGACATCAACAGCTGGGCCACACGGGTCGAAGATCTTGTGAATCGAGGTGATTCTATCGCTTGGGGGCTTGCATCGATCACCTGCATCGAGGCTGTGTATGGAGAGAACTCGGCACTTTGTCGCCAGGCGACTCAATGGCAGCAACAGCTACCCAAAGGTTCTGCAGCTGAGTCCCTGCTCGGAGTTCTGCGTGCTGCGCTAGATTGTTGGCTCAATGACTACCACGTCCAGGCAATCCAGATGGCGTCGGCCGAGGTATTCTCCGACTTCTTAGAGATGGCGTCGTCTCTCCTTAAGAAGCCGTACCATCCGGCTGCGTCAGCATCCCTGATCGGTGGCGTGCTCGAAGAGCATCTTCGCGGGATGTGCACACGAAGAGCGATCAGCCTAACAAAGACAAAGAACGGCAAGGAAACCAACAAGGTACTTGGCGACTTGAACACCGACCTCCTTAATAATCAGGCATATCTGGCGGTGAAGAAGCAGCAGGTCGATGCGTGGATTACGCTCCGCAACAAAGCCGCGCACGGTAAGTGGGACGAGGTCGAGAAGGACGACGTTAAGAGAATGCTGGACGGTGTCCAGTCTTTTTGCGCCGATGTGTCGTAGTCTGTGGACGACACAGGGTCAATTGTATCCGTCCATAATCACCATCTACTTCGATACCAACTTCTTCGTCTGGCTGGCGCAGGCCAACGATGCAAAGGCCGAGCGCGTCATTGCCGACCTCAACGACCGCGGAGTACGCCACGTAATCTCCCTGGTCCATTTCTGTGAGCTGCTCCAGGCTTGGCAGCGGGGAGAAGACAACCGCAGGCTTTACGCCCGGCTGCAAGCCATGCGCAATGAGCCCCTGCTCTCTGTCACTGACAGCCTCTACTGCAGGAGCTGCGACACGACTCTGACTAAGCCCCCCCCTGCCCGGAACCCATCCAGCGGGTCTTAAGGGCTTGCAGGATCGGGCTGTCGTCGTCCGCGCCCAGGGTCTTGATGAGCAGGTCGATCTGTAGGCGTTGCGCCAGCTCGAGCACGGCGCCGTGGAGGTCGGTGGGTCCTGTCGGCGAGGGGTCGGCCGCGCGGAGCTTGAGCAGGCCCAGGGCAACCTTGGTGTCGCCGGCATCCAGGGCATTGTCCAGAACGTTCAGCGCCTTGTCGCCCAGGGCTCGCAGGCGCTCTCGCGAAGCTTGCCACAGGACCAGGCGCTCGTTGTTGAGCGCGGCGATGACATGCGGGTTGTGGTTGCGCCATCTATTGACGCACTCGCGAGCCACACCGATCTCCGCTCCTACCTGGCCGTCGGTCTTGCCCATCACCAGCAGGTCCACAGCCCGAGCTTGTTGCAGCGTCAATCCGCCCGAGTGTGTGGATCCGTGATCTTCTGTGATGATGTCGTCGGCTATGTCCACCGTGCCGTGCCCCTGCGTCTTCCTCTTGCACGGGGCTCTTTTGCGCAATTCGCTACGCATTTGTGTGGTGGGGCGATGTCTCACCGATCCCGAAGGCCTGGTCCGGGACGAATCGGTCGATCTGCGAGATCAACGGTGGCGATGGCCGCACACCATCTTGAATCATCTTTCCCATGTCAGGCTCCTTGGCCTGCTGCACTGTCGCGCTCGACTCGCATGTGCGAGATCGATCTTTTGCTCACACGCATTTTAGGAAGACGAGCGATACCAATGTCAATCAATGGCGCAGTTAAGGAATCGCCGTTATTAAGGCGTCGTCGTTCGCACATACCGTTGCTGGCTGCTCCTCGGCTTCTCCGGCTCGGTCATCGCCAGCAGTCCCGCGTCGAGTAGAGGACGCAGATGCTTGTTGCGGAACTTGGTGCGATCGCGCAGCCCGCGGAGGTTCATCAGTTCCTGGGCTGACCTTGGCTCAGACGCGAACTCGAGCAGGCAAGCTTGCTCCCGACTTGGTACCGACTTAGACTTAGGAAGCGTAAAGAAATTATATGAACCTTCACTGGTTCGGTGAAATGACGTAGTTCCACTCGCCATGGAAGTCGTCGCGGGCAATCTGGATGGCGGCCAACTCGGCGTCGGTCACCTTGATCCCCTTTTCGTATTGAGCATCATCAATTTCCGCGCGCACCCTCAGCCCCTTGCGGGTAGTGGTTGCGGCGATCAAGTTGACGATGACCTCGTGGCTCACCAAGGGTTGACCTCGCCAATTCAGGCTGATGTACGAAAATAGGCGATGCTCGATCTTGTTCCATTTACTCGTGCCTGGCGGGAAGTGGCTCACCCGGATGGTCAGCGCCAGTTCGTTGGCGAGGCGCTGCAACTCCAGCTTCCAAAGGCGCACCCGGGAGCCGTTGCTGCCGCCACCGTCGGCCATGATCATCAACTCTTTGGCGGCGGGATAGGCGGCCTGGCCCATGGCAAACCACCAGCGCCGGATCGTGGCCACGGCAAAGCTTGCGGTGTCGTGGTCGGTGCCCACGCTGACCCAGCCGGTGTTGTTTGCGACATCGTAGACGCCATAGGGATTGGCTCGTCCCAGTTCCGTATCCACAAAATCATGCACCTTTACCTGCTCGGGTTCTCCTTGCGGCATCCATTCTTTGCCGCCGTTTTTGTAACGGCCGACCAACTCTTTCTTCTTTGTGTCCACCGAAATCACCGGCTGCCGTGCACCCATGGCTGCTTGCGTCTTGTTGTTGATGAACTCGAACTGGGCGTTGCGATCTGGGTGGCTTGCACCTTCCAGCGTCTTTCGATTGCCTTGCAGGCTGTATCCCAGGTCCTTGAGCAAGACCCCCACCGAAACATGACTGATCGCGTGTCCTTGTTCGTTTAATTCGCGCGCAAGTTGCATCAGGCTCTTGCAGGTCCAGCGCAACGGCGACTGAGGGTCACCCCTCGATACAGGCTCGACCAAACGCTCCAGTGCCTCTCGCACACCCGGATCCCGTTCCGCCAGCTTCTTGCGCCCAGCGCCCGGGCGTCTGACTCGACGGGGTTCGTCCGGTAGTGTCGGCTGGGGTGATTCGAGCTCTTTGAGCCCGGCCAATATCGACCCGCGTGCCACCCCGGTCGCCAAGCTCACGCGCTTGACGCCACCATGCCCCAACACCTTGGCTTCCACCGCCGCGTGAAGTCGCCGTTGACGCTCGTCGAGAATCCCTTCGAGAGCCTGATGGCGGGCTGCAATCAATGCATCCAAATCCATTCGCCAAGTCGAGAGCCTGATGGCGGGCTGCAATCAATGCATCCAAATCCATTCGCCAAGTCTATGTCATGGCGCAGAATGGTTCAAGTTATTTTTTTACGCTTCCTAAGTGGAGTCCTGCGATCCGCCAGGTGGTGCTGGTCAGGGGTTTTTTCATACCAGGCATTGCCCATCTGACCGGTCATGCCCCGACCTCCCGAAGCAGCGCGCTCGCTTCCCCAGAACACAACCCGATCTCCAGCGAGAGCTGCAAGTGCTGGAGGAGCCTGGCTGCCGCGCTGGGGTTATTCTGCACGAGCCGCCGAGCCGTTTCCTGCTGCTGTCCAAAACGCGACAGCACGGCCGCCGGAATCCAGGACGGCGCGTTCGTGGCGCGGCATAGGGACAGGACATTCCCCACCCGTTGCTCGATTTGCTGGCCGCCATGACGTGGATGCTCGAGCATCCCGCTCATCCAAATCGGGTTGAGCAAGCGGGTGATGACAAACCACCCCAGGGCCTGCCCACACTTGTCGATCCGCGGTGAGGCACCGCTCGTATCGAGCACGTACACGTCCGGCGCGGTTCCCCGAGCGCGGGTGACCGCAGCGGCAAGCCCGCCCAGCAGCTCCACGCGGACTTCGTCGTCGCACAGACCGATGTCGTCACCGTCCTGAACCATGCACACGATGTCGACCTTGGAGAGCGCTGCCTCGAGCTCATTCGCGGCGGGCGTGCCGTATTTGGCGTGGCCATAGGCAAAGCCCATACACCGAACGAACGCCTCGGCCGGGCGACCTTCGCGGCGCAAGAAGCGGCTCGCCGCGTTGGGCACGGCCGGCGCATAGATGCCGGGCGCTGGCCCAAATAGGCGGGGCGCGTCGATTCCCAGAGCGCGACAGGTCGCGATGTCGAGCTCGCGGTGGAGAAGGGGAAACATATCCCGTTGCTGCGGACACATG
>JALOQD010000450.1 GCA_025453525.1 Myxococcota bacterium | reverse complement strand
CACCTTCACGACCAAGAAAGGCGCAGGGACGACCTTTGTGCTCCGACTGCCAGGCTAGGAGCGGCGTCCCCAAAGGCTCCTCGATTCAAAGCTTTTTTTGCAGGCGTCCTTGGACGCACCTTTGCCGCGCTTACAGGATGTGGATGGGGATTTCGGAGCCGCTGTGGGGGCCTCACTCGCTGAACTGTGATTCCTCTCGCTCCTGCTCTTCCTTGCACTTGATGCACATGCTCGTCTCGGGCCTGGCTTCGAGGCGCTTGGGCGAGATGGGCTCGCTGCACTCTTCGCACACGCCAAACGAGCCGTCTTTTATCTTTTCGAGCGCTTTGTCGATTTTGGAGAGGAAGCTTCTCTCGCGACCGCGAAGGCGAAACTGGAACGACTGCAGATACTCGCTCGACGCTAAGTCCATCTCGTCCGGCAGATCCGCTGAATCGAGGGTCATCTCGGACTCGAGAGTCTGCTGAGCGTTCTTGAGCAGCCGCTGTCGTTTTTCATAAAGAAGCTTTTCGAACTTTTCCAGGTCTTTGGGTTTCATCGAAGCTCCTTGCCGATTCGGGTTTCCCCGCTTCCAATGCAAGTTTTGGGACCGGGAACCATAAAGTGGGTCACTATCGGTGTCAAGTACTTTGAACTCGAGCCCGTTCGCGGTAAGGCCATGGGCATGCGACTTTTCAACCACATGTGCTTCGTCTCGAAATTAGGGCTGCTCGCCCCACTCGTTTTGACCGGCTGTCAGGGCAGCGAGACGCAAGAACCACGGCAAGCCATCGCAGCGTCTTTGCCCGCTCCGACAAAGGCAACGCTGCCCAAGCGGGTTTCCCCCACTGTCTCGTCCCCCCTCCCGACAACGCCCGTCCCCTGCCCGAACGACGCCTCGACCATTGAGGCTTTGACCGAGCTTTCGGTGCAAGACGCTTGGGTTCTCTCTCCTCGCTCCTTGTTGCTCAAGCTGCGTTTCGAGAATGGAACGATGGCGGCATGGAAGCCGCTCTTGCGAAAGAACAAACGAGCTCTCAACGAAGTGGCTTCCTACCGGCTTTCTCGACTGCTCGGGGTCTGCGAGGTCCCGGCAGCCGCCCGCAGAGCTCTTCCCCTGCGTTCAACGGTCTCGCTCGTCTCGCAGCGCAACAGGGAAGCCGGAGCTGCGCTCGTTCGAAAAACCGCAGCAGATGACTCCGGCGCTGTGCAGGGAGCTATCATCTCCTGGATAGACGACCTCGATGACACAGGACTGTCCGCTCGCGGGGGTCGCGCTTTTCTGTCCCGGATTCTCGAGCAGTCCGGCCAAGGCACGCACAGCGGCGATGAGGCACTGCTGGCCGCGCAGTACAGCCGCATGCTCGTTTTCGACTACGTGAGTGGCAACTGGGATCGCTTTTCTGGCGGCAATCTCTATCAAAGCCGCGATGGAAAAAGGCTGGTGCTCCTCGACCACAACAACGCCTTTGCCCCTTGGTCCGCTCGCCAGAAGGAACGCATGCAGTCGCAACTGGATTTATTGACTCGCTTCGATCGCCGCCAAATCGAAGCGCTTCGCGGATTGACCGCGCAAAGGCTCGCGCAGGCCATGGGCGACGACGAGCTCCTCTGCGACGAGGCCCTTCGATTGACCACCCTGCGGGCCGAGCACGTTCTGCGGCGCGTCTCACAACAGGCTGCAACAGGCGCCAACCCCTACCTGCCCTGAGAGAGCAACGTTTTTGACACTCGTACTTATGACATGGGATAGAACTTACATGCGGGCAGAACTATCATCGACCAGCAGCGCGCAGTGGGACGATGGCGAGATCGAACTAGGCCAAGGCCGAAGGCTCCTATCCAATCGCAGACTGTCTCGGCGCCACAGACGCACCCAGGCCGGCGTCGAGGTCATTCGAGACGGCGACGCCATGCCGTTCGAATGCTTCGACCTCTCAGCCGTGGGTCTCTACCTTCACGCGGAGCTGCTCCTCGATCTCGGAGAGAACGTGGAGCTTCGCATCGATCTCCCTGGTCGACCGAGACCCATTAGCGCCAAGGGCCAGGTGATTAGGGCACAAACCGACAATGATGGCATGGGTGCGGGGATGGGGGTTGCTTTCCGAGAAATCTCCCGTCAGGATCAGGCCTGCCTCGAACGTTACCTGATGCGGAGGTTCCTTGGCCATGGATGAACACGATAAGCAGCTCGCCGAATGGATCGCCGTGCAGTCTCAACTCGGCAAGCTGTTCGTACACGACCTCAAGAATCCCATCTCGGCGCTGTCGGCAAATCTGAGCTATATGGAGAGTGCGCTGTCCCACGAATCCGAGGACATCAGGGGCGCCGTGAGCGACTCCATTCTCGCTGCCGAGATGCTGCTGCGCTTTGCCGAAAACTTGAGTTACCTGTCTCGGCTCGAGGTGGAAGAGGAGTGCGAAGTCACCGCCGCCTCGCTCCGCAATCTCCTCGATGGCGGTTACAAACGCAACGATCCTTTTGCTCGCTCAGCAGGGGTGAACCTGCGCATCCGCGATGCAGTGCCCGAACGGTCCGTGCTCGGCCAGTACAAGCTCATGGAAGCCGCCCTCGACAACCTCATCCTCTCCGCAGTGCGGCACTCGCCCCCGAGCGGCCTGGTGGAGATCGGCGCAGCGGTTGAGGGTGATTTTGCGAAGGTGACGGTCTACGATCGCGGCAGACCCATCGGCGAGGAGTACATGGCAACCCTCCTGACTCGCGAGGGACAGGTCGAGGCCAAGAGACATTCGGACTCCCGCTACGGCCGCGGCCTCGGTCTCTACCTCGCCGGGCTGTCGGCTCGCGCTCTAAGCGGCTCGATCGAGATCGGCTCACAAGACGGAGTGACCTTTTTCTGTCTGCGCTTCCCTCTCGAGTGCGAATAAACGTCCACCAAAACCTTGGCTTTCTGGCCGCAACGCCCCACTGCCACGACCACGCGCGACCTATCCATCCCGACCTGGGCAAGGGCATGAAGCGCCACGGTCAACGTGCGCCCGCTGCTCGCCGTGTCGTCCACGAGCGCCGCGAAATCGTTTTGCGCAAAGGGGACGAGCTCACCATGCAGCGTGGGGCAGGACAATCGATAGAGCATCTCCTTGAGCGGAAACAGAACGGCCTCACCGAGTCGACCGAGCCAGGGTCTGCTCGCCGGGTAGGCCACATCGAGAACGCGGAAGGGCACCTCGAGCTCCTGCGCCACCAGAGCTCCGAGCCTGGCTCCGCCGCGGGCGATGCCCACCACGAGCGTCGGATGAAAGCTCGCGAGCTGCTGCGCGAGCTGCCGCGCGATCACCTGATTTTCGAAAAGAGGCCTCATCGCACAAACAGCATGCCAGGACAGCGGGCTGCTGTGCAATGCTCACCGCCGCCCCAACGAGTGTCCATCCCGAAAATGGGAGTTTTCCGGCGTCCTTCGGAAAGGCGAGGACTGTTTGAGTTGGATCATTCGATGTTCGAGTTTCGCAGCCTTGGAGAAGGATGCCGAAAAC
>JALOQD010000155.1 GCA_025453525.1 Myxococcota bacterium | reverse complement strand
AGGGGTAAAGACGTCGGAATTGCTGGCGCTGATATGCCTCATGAGCGCTCTTCCTACACTCAAACCCTGCAAGCGCACAAGCACCTGTCACGTTCGTTTCGCTGCTAAAAGCTTGCGCCTGACAGACCCTTTCGGGCATGCTTCGTGACTACTCGCGTAGAAAACGACGATAATGAAAATAACAGCCAACACTGTTACGATGACGCGGATCGTGCTCCTGCCCTTGATGGCTGCGCTCCTCTACGGTGAGGTGCCAGCCAGAGTCTGGGGACTCGGCTTGCTCATCGTCTTGGGGCTCACGGACTGGCTCGATGGCATCATGGCCCGCAAAGAAGGGCCGTCGGTGCTCGGCGGACTCCTCGATCCCATTGCAGACAAGATTTTCGTGGCTGCGCTCTACTTGCCGCTCACAGACCTGGGCGTGGTCCCTCTGTGGATGACCATCGCCATGCTCTGCCGCGACTTCCTGGTCACCAGCCTGCGCACGAGCCTATCCTTGAGGGACACTCCCATGCGCACCTCGACCCTCGCCAAATACAAGACAACGGCGCAGATGCTCGGCGCCGGCTATGTGCTGCTCTACATCACGGCGCCAGAGGCCTGGTGGGCGTGGAGCGTTATCATCGCCGCTTGCCTGGCGCCGCTGACGCCGGTCGTGGTCCGCCTGGCCAAGGGACAAAAGCAAGGCAAGCGCAGCGTCCTTCTCTCGGCCGCGATGGGACTGGCTGTCCTCGGCCGCTGGGTGTTCGGCGTGGAGACCTCCATCCTGGCTTCACTGTTCATCGTGACCGCCATGACGCTGGGCAGTGGAATTTCCTACCTCGTCGACGCTTGGACTGCCCTGTGGGGCAAAACCGGCGGTTGGAAGGAGGCAGCGCGTTTCGTCCTCGATGGCCTGCTCTTGCCGGCCACGGTCGTCGGGCTGCTCGCGTACTACAGCAGCGCACTGGCGACGACCTCCATTATCCTCATCATTACCATCGACTTGGCCTTGGGCGGGCTCGGCAACCTCTTGGCCAGTAAGAAGCTCACGATGCGGTTCCGAACCATGACCGCCAAATCCCTCGCTCAGCTCGGCCTTTGTTCCGTGGCCTTGCTGAGCGGCGCTCGGGTTCTAGCGCTCGAGCTTCCTTTGAGCGAGGCATGCATCGCCGTGGCGGCCGGCATCAGCCTCATCACGGGCATCATCTCCTTCACCAAGCACCGCAGGGTTTACCTCGACGCTCTTTGAGGCAGCGCCACCCACCACAAAGCTAGGGCGAGAAATCCAAGGGTGAGAAGTCCAATTCCGACGCGTTGAACGGGGCTTGGCAGCGACTCGCGCGCGCCTTGCAGGGCAAGCCTGTGCTGTTCCACTTGCTCGCAGGGCACGGCCAGCTCGGCGATCGCCTGCTCGAGGGCGGGAAGCTCGTCTTCGAACGGCGTCGTCACATGGCGAAGGCTCATAATCCCGAGCCTCGCCGAGCGGTAGGCCAGCAGTGCGCCCTGGTTTTGCCCGGCTCGCCTCTGCGCCGCTCCGAGGCGGATCAACCCTTCGAGTCCCCGCGTGCTGGCAGCGGACCAAGGCGTGTAGAGCTCGAGGGCATGTCGGTACCGCAGGGTCGCGCACGGGGTGTCATGAGCGGCCTCGCAAACCTCGCCAGCTCGCAGCTCGGCAAAGGACGCCCGCGAAATCGAGTGGCTCGCGAGAATCACCACCGCGAGGCAGGCCGTGATGGGCAAGATGAACCAACCGAATCGTTTGCTTGGCCGTTCCATGGCAAATCCCACCCTAATGCGCGGAAAACGCAGCGGTCAAGTGCGCACTCTCGTGCTAATCTGCCGAGCATGACAACGAGTCACGCCAGAATCCTCTTCGTCGATGACGAGCTCTCCATGCGAGAGATGGTGTCGATTCTGCTCAAGCGGCAAGGGTACGAAGTCGACACGGCGCTCTCTGGACAGCAAGCCTCGGCACGCGTCGAGGCCGGCGAAGTCTATAATCTCGTGATCACTGACCTCGTCATGGATCGCGGTGGCGGCCTCGAGGTGCTGACCAAGGTCAAGGAGAAGCTGCCTGCGTGCGAGGTCATCATGGTGACCGCGTACGGCACGGCCGAGACCGCGGTCGAGGCCATGAAAAAAGGCGCCTTCGACTATCTCTCCAAACCTTTTATCGTCGATGAGTTTGTCCTCACCGTGCGCAAGGCCCTGGAGCGGCAGCGCCTGCTTCGAGAAAACGCGACCCTGCGCGACAGGGTCAAAGGCAAGTATCGTTTCTCCGAAATCGTGGGTCGCAGCGAGGCCATGCGAGACGTCATCGACCTGGCCAAGCGGGCGGCGCAGACCAATGCGACCGTGCTCGTCTCTGGTGAGTCCGGCACGGGCAAGGAGGTCCTGTCGAGGGCGCTCCATCACGCCAGCGCCCGGGCAGCCGAGCCCTTCGTGGCGATCAACTGCGGCGCCCTGCCCGACGCCTTGATGGAGTCCGAGCTGTTCGGGCACGTCAAAGGCAGCTTTACCGGCGCCACGGACAACCGAGAGGGTCTCTTCCGAGCCGCGAGCGGAGGCACGGTGTTCCTCGATGAAGTGGGAGAGCTGCCCCCGACCTTGCAGGTCAAGCTGCTCCGCGTTCTGCAGGATCGCATGGTACGGCCCGTGGGCAGCAGCGTCGAGGAAGAAGTCAACGTGCGGGTCATCGCCGCCACCAACCAAAATCTCGAGCAGCTCGTGGCCGAAGGAAAGTTTCGAACTGACCTCTTCTATCGGCTCAACGTCATAAGGCTGCATCTTCCACCGCTGCGAGAACGGAGCGACGACATCCCGGCCCTCGTCGAGCTGCTTCGGGAGAAGTTCGCGGTCGAGTGGGGACGCCCCGTGCCCGAGGTGTCGCCCGAGGCCCTCGAGGCCCTGCTCGCCCACGACTATCCGGGCAATGTCAGGGAGCTCGCCAATCTGCTCGAGCGGGCGGCGACCATGTGTCGCGGCCCTCGCATCGAAGCGAAGGACGTCCCAGTGCCAACTTCGCAAGGCAGCGCCACCTTCCCGCGGCAGATGCCAGACGCTGGGTTGGACCTGGAAAAGACCTTGGAGCAAATCGAGCGCGCGTACATTGAGCAGGCCCTGTCCAAGACTCACGGCGTACGCGTCAAGGCAGCCGAGCTGTTGGGCGTCACGTATCGCTCGTTCAGATACAGGCTGAAGAAGCTGGGCTATGACACAGACGACGACTCCGAGTCCTGAGCACCCGCAGCATGCCCATCAGTCCCGGAGTGCTGGACGCAGTCGGAGCAATCAGCGCCCAACGGCTCGAGTGACGCTTTTGGTCACATTCAAGTGCCCCAGATTGTCAGAATTTTGCAGTCAAACTGCAACAGAGGCCCTTTAGTTGACTGCCAAGTCAGTATTCCCGGCAAAACACCGCTCGGCAATTTAGGCACGTTCCTTGCTTCTGCATTCTCTAAGTAGGAGAAACGCCATCCATGAGCCGAAAACGAACACCTGGATTCACCCTCATCGAGCTCATGATAGTCATCGCTGTCATTGGTATCTTGGCCGGCGTTGGCTACGGCGTTTACAGATCCTACATCAAGTCCGCGCGTGCGTCCGAGGCCACCGGAATCCTAGCCGATATCAGGTTGAAGCAAGAGGCCTACCGAGCCACTTTTCACCAATACGCATGCACAGCTCCGGTATGTGGCCTGCGGCCTACCCGCAGTGGCGCGGCAGACTGGGGCAAGCGCATGCAGTGGAACGCAACCGCCGCGGGCGCCGAGTGGTCTACCTTGGGCATCCGCCCTGATTCGGGGCTCTGGTTCAGCTACTCGGCTGCTGGTGGAGCGCCCGGAGTTGCCCCGGCAGCCCCGTTCGATGTTCTCTTCGCGGCCAATGCCACCAATAACGACTTCTGGTATGCGGCCATGGCCTTTCAGGACTTTGAGGGAGACGCCGCCTTCGGTTGTTTCGCCATCCACTCTGGTGTGCAGTTCATGAAGACCTTTGATGAAGGTGATGCGGTCTGCGTGCCTGGCCCCCCTTAAAGGCACTGTTGGAAACAACGCGCTACCAGAAACGGTTAGCGCCCCAAAAAAAGGAGAATCGGCATGAAGAAACTGACCCAGCGTGGCTTTACCCTCATCGAGCTCATGATCGTGGTGGCGATCATCGGCATCCTCGCGGCAGTGGCCATTCCCGCCTTCATCAATTACATGAAGAAGGCCAAGACCACCGAAGCGGAGATCGCCCTGGGTAAGATCCACACAGGCGCCAAATCGTATTTCGAAGAGGAACGAGCCACGAGCGCAACGGCCACGGCTTCGTTTGCCTATTTCTTCCCCGCCTCAACCGGCCCCACGCCAGCGGCTCCCTGCAACGCCGGAAGCGCCGGCAAGTGCGCCCCGTCCGCTTTCGTGGCCAACTCATCCTGGGATGGCCTCAAGTTCTCTATGACAGAGAATTTCTGGTACTCCTATCAATGGATACAAGGTTGCGGGGCCCCACGGTGTACCGGTGCCGCTGGCGATACATTCTCCATCCAAGCATTCGGCAACCTCGATGGAGACGGCACCTTCTCCACGTTCTCTCGCGGTGGACGGGTCACGACAGTCAGTGGAAGCGAGCTCGGCATGATGTCCGCGGGTGCTCTGTTCAAAGTCAGCGAGCTAGAATAAGCGTTTTATTTCTCCCATGTTTCGCCGCCTTCTCTTCATGTCATGGATAGGAATCTTCTTTCTACTGGCCGATGTGGTCTTTCTCCCCCTTTCTCAGCGCTCGTATAGCGCGGCGTTCATCGAAGACGATCTGTACTACCTTCCCCCTCCGGCTTGGTTGCGGGTGTTTTCCCTCGAATACAATGAAGCGTTTGCCTCTGCGTTGTGGGCAAAAGCCCTGGTTTATGCAGGCAGCAAATTGAGCTCCAAGAACGACGACGCCCGCGGAGTCGCATTTACATCAAACTACCTCGACTCCATTGTGCATCTCAATCCCAGGCAACGAGCGGCCTACCTTTCTGGTCAATACATTCTCCTGTTCGCCAACGGTCAGATCAGCAGGGAATCTGTAGAAAAAGCCATTTCATTAACCCGTCGCGGCATCTCCATTTTCCCTTCTGACGGAGAGTTCGCCTTTACGCTGGGCTTTCTTTTGTTCTACGAAATGGAGCCCTTTTTCAAAACAGAGGACAACGGCAAAGAACGAGCCGAGTATCAAGCCGAGGCCGTTGACTGGATTCGAAGGTCCGCGCTTATGCCAAACGCACCAGAATACGCGATGATGTTGTCCGCCACACTCATCGGACAACAAAGCAGGGAGCTTCAAGCGGTAAATGACGTTTTCATCGAACACCTCCGAACCATGCTCCTGATGGAAACCGATCCCATACGTCGGCGCACGCTGGAACTACAATTAGGACGGGCCTTGGGCGAAGCCTCGAAAGAAGATGTACAGAAAACAGACGAACTCGTGAAAAGATGGAAGAACACAATGCCCTATATTCCATACGACCTTTTTCTCTATCTTCATTCGATTGACGCAAGGGACACCAACTACATCCTCAATCCGCTGGCACAAAGTGAGGAGCTTCTTCGGGTGACCACGACCACAGAGGAGAGCGCTACTCTCTAACCGCTTGTTCCACACCTTCTGTGCAAGAGGCAAACAATCGCCTGAATTCACGCGGCGGGTCCACGACTTGCATATGTGACTCGTAGATGAGTCGAGCTTCGTGGCATCGACCTCTTCGAGAAAGCTCCATGGCCAATCCCATGGAAGCGACCGCGTCGCTAGGATCTATTGCCAGGGACTTTCGAAAGAGCTTTTCGATTTCGAGGTATTGCCCCTGAGTAAAGAGAACAATACCGAGGCTGGTATAGCCGTAGGAATCTCCGGGGTTCTCGATGATTGTTCTTTTGTACAACTCAACATTGTCGCCCCACACGGGGATGGCAAGTTCCAGAAGGAAAAGATATGCCGATGCAATAGCCACGATCACACCTTTTCCGTGAGGCCATTGGACTCGCTTGCCGAGTATCACCAACAACTCACGAAAAGCGATCAACAACCCAGGAAGTGCGATATACATCCAACGAGAAAACCCGGGCCAGCCTAAAATAATGAGCATCGATGCAGGCAGTAGACCGATAAGAAACCAAAAAATGCCTATCGACAGATTCCACTGCCTCTTAAAGAGCGTATAGGCTGCCAAGACGACAATAACCACAGAAAGGCACATATAAAGGATGTTTTCAAAGGAAGTATTGGCTTTTGCCCAAGAGGCAACCATGACAATCGCCCTATCCACAGGAAGAACCGCGGTCTGAAGGCCTTTGAACCAAAGTGGTCCCAATGCGAATGGAAGGATCGTGGCGATCTTGCCAATGGGTGGAGCCACGCCTGCGCCCAATGCATTTTGTCGCAAGAAGAAGTATGCAGCCAGAGCAAGAAGCAACGCACACCCGAACACTGCGACCCGAGCAGCACCAAGCTTCTTGGCTTTTATGACAACGAGAAATCCCGCGAGAAAGAAGAAGACCACGCCAGATTCTTTCCCTAACACGGACAACAGCAACAAAACAGACAGGGCCAAGGCATCAACAATTTTTCCAGTATTTTTCCTCAAAAGAAGGCAAAGAGCGTTGGCGCCAAAGATCAGCGCAATGGGCTCTGAACGACCGTTGATCCACGCGATGGCTTCTACTCCAACCGGATGAACGGCAAAAATGAGCGCCATGAGAAAGGCGTGGTCGGACCTGCCAGTCATCAGGAAAAATAGATTAAAGAGCGTTATTACGCAAAGGAGATGAAGAAATATATTGGTGACATGATAGCCCCACGGAGCACCACCCCAAACCTTGAAATCGAGAACAAAAAGCGAAAGCGACAATGGTCTATAGGTGCCCACCAACCCAGGCCCTTTTTCTGCTGACCACATCGCGGGGTTTACGAACACATCCAGTATGTTTTGCCATTCACATAGCCGCGTATTGTGTCCAAGATTGTTTAAATCATCCCAGACGAAACCACCCCAAGCGGAAGGGAGATAAGCAAGCACGCTGACCACACCAAGAACACCACCAAACAACCAAAGGCGATGCTCATCTGAAAGAAGGAACTGCTTTAGACTTTTTTTTGGCATACAAACATACCCAATAATTTGCTACCGACCTTGTGTGCAATTATCCTTGAACAGAGAAAAAAGTGAAGAAAACGATGGCACAAATCTCTTCAGCCCTGGCCACGAAAGTCCTTTCGGTGAGCGGTTGGAGTGCTTCGGTTGAGAGCGCGATCAGTCGCTCTTTGGAAGCCCGTTCGCGAGGCGCCTTTTTTACAGAAATGACATGAAGTCCGCCCCAAAACATTGCCTCCACAGGCCCCTTGCAGTGGGCGTTGTTATCGGAATTCTCATCGCCGCTTCCATCGGTTTGAACGTTTCGGGAATCCTGTCCTACTGGGACCCCACCATGCCCTGGCCGATGTTCAATGGCTCTGATTCGTTTGCCCACGCTCATCGGGTTCGATCAATGATCGAAAATTCGATGGCGCCTAGTTTTAAAGATCCGATGTTCAATTATCCGTACGGCGCGGCCCTGGAATGGCCCATGGGGTTCTCTTTTCTCGTGGCTCTTGTTTTGTACCTTCCCGCTCAGATCGCCGGAGGCCTTGCGCCCATCGCTGCGACGCTCTTGTTTGCGCAGGTTGTCATCGGCGCCGTAACGTGCGTCGTTTTATTTCTCGTGGCTCGTAGGTCCATGGGCCCCTGGCTCGCCTTCGGATGCGCCGCGTGTTTTGCTCTGAATGGCGCGTTTCGAATGGTGACCTCTGTCGGCGGATTGGACCATCACTGTGTCGAGGTTCTGTGCGTTGTGCTGCTCATGGGAATGCCAAGGCTTTTGGAGCAGCGGCAGGCGCTTCGACTGGCCACGGGTTGGGGCGTGGCGCTCGCTCTGTGCGCATGGTGTTCTACGGTGTCGGCCTATCTGATCGCGGGATATTTTTTTCTGATGTGTTTGACTGCACAGACCACCTCGCATTTGAAACCTCTGCGGGCTCTATCGGCTGGGCTGCTCTTGCCGCTTTTTGGCCTTGCTGCATGGGAATCGATCTTCAGAGGAAGGTTTTTCGACATCCGTACTCTATCTCTCGTTCAACCAATTCTGCTTGCCGTGGGAATCGTTTTCGTGACTTTGCGATTCAAGGGTCGCACGCGGTGGATGATAGGACTGGCGATGGCCTTCGGAGCTCTCGGGCTCGTGTTGGCCTGGCATTCGGTCCTTTGGACTGTGGAGTTCCTCCTTAGCAAAAGCGGAGTGTGGTCCTATCTCGGCGAAATGCGCCCTCTCGTTCTTTCCGACAGCGGTCTGACCTTTTCGCTCGTGCATGCCGAATTCGGAGTGCTTTACCTGGTCAGCCCATTCGTCTTTCTCTGGCCTTTGCGCCTCGGTCGGAAAGCGCTTTTCGATTACGGGAGCTTTTTTTTCCTGATGCTTTTTCTGCTTTCGTTTGCGCAGCAGAGGTTCACGCATCTCTTCGCGCCTTGCTTCGTATGGCTCCTTTTCGAAATGACCAATGCGCTGTGGAACAGCAGCCGACGCTCGAAGATTCTGGCGTTCTCGATTCTAATCGCGCTCCTGATAGAGCCTGCGATCGCCTTCATTCGGCCGATTCAAGCGAACGCTCCCTCTGTCGCTTCTGAGCAGGCTCGAGAACTGGCACGGATCCTCGAGCATGAGGACCCTGCAGGGCGAGAACCCGTGTTCGCACCGCCGAACTTCGGCAATGCCCTGGTTTGGCTGACCCGGCGCCCGGTGGTGTCCAATACCTTTTTTTACCCGGCACGCTTTGTTTTTGATTTGCGTGTGAGGCAGGCGAGAACGACGGCCGAACTGGTGACGCTTTTGCGTAGTCGTGGCATCAAGTACTTTGTCGCAGCGGATGATGCGCGGTTTCGGGTGATGCTTCACGAGCTTATGAATCAGCAAGGAGAGGCCCAAATATGGAGGTCGGTCCAGTATTCTCCTTGTCATTCAGTGTTGCTTCAGTTCGCCTACGATCGCCTAGCGTGTGACCGAGACAAGAACAACGAGCTTGCGCTCATTGCAAAACTCACCTTCCCGGGCTCATCGCTCAATCTTCTGCGGCGACTTCGGGTGTTCGAGCTCGTCGGCAGCCCTTGAGAGCGTCGCCATGCCACGCTCGGGGTGGATTCGACCCGTCCGTCTTCGGAAGAATCATTTTGGAGGAGACGTCTGACCCCAGATTCTGGCGTGCAGCTCTTCCACCGTGGGGTTGTCGGGAAACAGCGATTGAAGCCTAGCCATCGCAGCGTCTCGCTGGGGCCAATTTCCCTCTCCCTTTAAATGCGAGTAGACGATCAAGGCCGTGAGCGAGCGCAGTCCACTCGGCGAGGCCTCGAGCATGCGCTCGATTTCGGACCGCAGCTCGGCGTCGATGGCCGGGTCGGACGAAGCAGCGGTGACGGCTCTGGCCACCGACACATCCACGGAAGCCGGGTGAATCCACTTGAACGCGTGGTCCACAAGCCGAGAGGCCAGCGGTGCGCGGACATAGATCAATGCCGCTTCGCTCCAGTACACCAATCGCCAGCGGCTGTCATTGGCAAGGAACAGATGGGACGCAAACCCCACATGATTGTTGGCGAGCACCCAGTCGAAGCCATACTTGCGATCGAGCGCCTCGAACCCGCGTGGGTCGTGCTCGGACTCGATCACCTGCCTTACAAATGAGAACGGGTAGACCATTTCGTTGCGGCCATCGGCGAGCACGTGGTTGCGCGGCCAGGACGACCAGATCACGTATCCGCCAAAGGCAAAGGTATTGGCTACCCTGCCCTGAAGGCCCACTTCGTGAGCGAACTCGAGGGCTCTATTAGGCAGATGATCCTCCTTCAGGCCGACGCCGAGCGTCGCTCTGCCGAAGGAAAGACTCAAGGCCGCGAAGAGCACGATGGCCAGGGTCGAGCAAAGAAGGCGAAGCCGCGCTGTCGCAACGATAGGGCTCCACGGAACCTCGCGCAGGGTCAGCGCATCGACGAAGCAGCAGGCGAGGACGAGATAGGGCAGCCAATGAACGGTCACGAGCGTCTGCCACGCGAGTAAGGCAAGCCAACCGACATGGAACAGCATCTGCGGCAGGCGTATTGATTTCGCGCGAACGAGCCTGGCCAGGCCGAGCCCTATGACGATAAAGGACGCAGCGACAAAAGCCACGGACCACGGAAACTGGCGCAGGTACTCGCCGGGCGTCACATGAGCCCATTCCGAGATGTGCTCGCGCAAAAGCTCGCTTCCGGGAACTGCTAGGCTGGTGGTGAACGTCGCGATGCCACACGGGTTGAGCAGTGAAACCCCCACTGCCGCGATGGCCGCGCTCGTCACCATCGCGAGCTGCCTGCCCCCAATGCGCCACTGGCTCATAAAGCGCAGGCGACTGGCGAGCCAAGTCGAAATGGCAAAGGCACTGGCAGAGAGGAAGTACACATGACCTAGCAGGGCGCCGCGGTGTAGACACGTCCAAATCCAAACGATGGCAATGGGAAGCAGCGCGCGCCGAACCCACCCCAGTCCCGAACGAGGCGAATCCTGTCGCGGGTCCATCAACCTATCCATCGCGAACAGGAGAAGGGGAAACGCGGCGAGCGAGAAGAGGAGCGGCCTCTCGACCAGCCGGTATTGAAAGGCGGGAATGCACAGCCCGGAAAGCCCCAGCGCCAATGGGAGTCGCCAGGGACCGACCTTCTGAAGGGTCAGTGAGCAGCAAAGAAGCGCAGCGAGCGGAGGAAGTGCCTTGAGCATTGAGACCGCTGCCCATCCACCGGCCTCATGGAGCCCCAAGAGCAGAGCGTCGGCCAAGGCATCCATGTAGTGCCAGGGAGATCCCCCGTAGGAAAAGGAGAACGGATCCACGGCAGGAAGGGCCCCTGTCGCGAGGATGAGACGGCCTGTCGCGAGGTGCCAAAACACATCGAAGCTGCCGCATTCGGTCCAGCCGCACACAGCGATCACCACCGCGCTGAACGAGGTCGCTATTAGAATTTCTGGCAATGGCAAGTCTTTTTTGCGGACGATCAACGGGTGCTCCTCGCCTTCCTCGGAATCATCTCACTTTTGTCACCAGCATCCTCCTCTGTGCAAGAAATGGCCAAAGCCGATTTTTATTAAATAGGCTGACCACGATGTGCGCGACATGAAGTACACTCAGCAGCAGCCATGCAATACAAGCCACTGCCCACCTATCCCCCTGGCTCTGACGGAGAATACATGCGCGACGAGGAGATCTTCGCCCTGTTCGTGGAAAGCGCAAACCGCCCCAAGCCTTCTCGAGGGCCGGCTCCGGTTCGGCAAGACGACACCGAGAGGTTCATCGCCGAGGTCGGTGAAACTTTTTAAAACTTGCCAGACACCGGGTCTTTCGTCGTAGAAAGATTTGAGCCGTCCTCGTTTCTGACAAGGACGTGTACAACCCATTAAGGAAGGAGTCCTTCGTGGTCGACAAGATCCCGCTAGCGAATCCGTTGGCCCTGCTTCTCGACAAACCGCGCGAAGAGTTCACTCGCGCCGATCTGCTCGAGGTGGTCTCGAAAAAAGGCATCGAGCGGTTCACGTTTCATTACACCGGCCTCGACGGCCAGCTCAAGGAGCTGAAGCTACCGGTCAACGACCTCGAGCAGGCCGAGCGCGTTCTGGCCTCAGGTGAACGCGTGGACGGCTCTTCCTTGTTCAAAGGGATGGTCGATGCGTCGCTTTCGGATCTCTACGTGGTCCCATCGTACAAGACCGCCTTTATTAGCCCGTTCGATAGCCGCAGCCTGGACTTCATCTGCCGCTTCCTCGACCGCGACGGAA
>JALOQD010000154.1 GCA_025453525.1 Myxococcota bacterium | reverse complement strand
GCCCGGCGAGGCAAGCGCGAACAACTCGGGCCGCGCCCAACAGTCGGCCGAGTCGCGGGCGACGTAAAGGGGCATGTCTCCGATGAGCGCGACCCCCCGCGTCAGCGCGTGGGCCCGGAGCGCCTGACACTGCCTGTCTGCCAACAACTGTAAAGCTGCCTGTGTCGCGATCTCGCCCTTGCGCTCTCTACGCGCGTCTCGAAGAGCGCGAGGCTGCCTGCCTGCGAGGGCGCTTTCCCACTCCCAGAAAGGCCGGTTCCCATGGCGCTCGTGCAGCGAGAAGAACAGCGCCGCGTCCTCGAGCCAGTCGCCCTGTCTCTTCCTGAAATTGCTCAACTCACTGCGCCAAAAACTCTCTTCGCTGCTCGCGAGGCGCGAAGCCGCGCGCTCGAGCAACGGCTTCTTGACGGCCATGACCCACTTGTAATCAATACGTGGCTCTGCGACGACCTCCGCAGGCAACTCCGCCGGTCGCAGAAGATCGAGGGTCACGAGGTCGTGGAGATCGACGAGCAACGGCTCCACGGCGAACGCGCTACTCCCACTATACGGGGACCAGCCATAGCTCAAGGGCGTGCAGGGCAAAATCTGCCAAAGTCCCAAACCACAGGAAGCGACCCAGTCGACGAACCGTCGCGCCGCGCTCCCAATATCGCCTATTCCATGTCCCCACGGCAGGCTCGCCATGGGAAGCAACAGACCACCGCGACGTTCATCGAGACAGGCGGGCTTTTCTCGGACGGTTTTGAGCATGGTCTTAGTTAGTAAACCAAAGTCGCCTAGAAGGGTAGGGACGAACGATACGCGGTGCAGGCAACGAGCGGTGGATGAGCCGCCGCATCCGGTCTCACAGACCCGTTTGTCTTCCAGCACAAAAGCAGTGGCGCCGGATCGCAGGCAGTCGCCCTTTAGAAGGTCCAGGCTGCGGCCAAGGAGACGATTCGCCCCTTGCTCGTTTTCTCCGTGATCTTCCCTCCCTGGGTGGTTTCGGCCGGAAGATCGAGGAGGTTCTTCGCCTTGAGCGTGAGCTTGATCCCCTTGGGTAGGCTCTGCTTGACCACCAGGTCCAGCTGGTGAAACGGCTGTTCGTAGGTGTCTGGCGAGCCGTGGATCCCCACCGCGTCGATGCGCGGGCCAAAGACGTTGTAAAGAGCAGCGATCGATGTGCCCCAGTCGGCATTGTCGTAGCCGAGTTGGGCGTTGATCACATAGGGCGACTGGCCCTGGAGGGCCCTTTTCCGCGAGGTCTGCGCGCCTTCGTCTGGCAGTTCCACGCGGGAGTAAACCCAAGTGAGGTTGCCGCTCACAAAAAAGTCCGCCAGAGGGTCGGCGATGAACCCAAAGTTCTTTCGCGCCTCGAGCTCGAGGCCCAGGTTCTTGGCCGCCACGGCGTTCACGAACGAGAAGCCCACGCCCGTGCCATTTCGCACGATGGTCTCGATGGGGTCTTCGAAGCGCTTGTAGAAGCCAGATACCGCGATGCTTTCGTCCTTGGACAAATACCATTCGTAACGCAGGTCGTAGTTGTCGATGGCCGCGCGCTTCAACGTCGGCTCTCCGCAGATATCCCCGGAGCCGATGACGTCGCTCACGCAGGTCGTCGACAGCTCGCGGAAGTCCGGTCGGTTCACGGTTCGGCTGTAACCGACGCGCAGGACCATGTCCTCGAGAAACGAGTAGGACAGCGTGGCGGCGGGCAGGATGTCGTCGTTCTTGGGATTCGCCACCTGGGGCTCTGCCTCGGCGTCGAACAGGGCGTAGGTCGTGACCTTGGTTTGGGATCGCTCGAACCTCGCGCCGCCGGCGATGCGAAAGGAGAGCCCCAACGGCACATCGGCGAGGGCGTACAAGGCGTAGATGTCCTGCGCCGCTTTGGAGTTGTCGTTGGCCCTGGTGAACTCGTTGAGGAGGAAGCCCTCGGTGCCCATGCGCTCCTGCGTGAGGATCTGTTCGGGCGGTAGCAAGGAGAGCTCGGGGTTCTGGGCGATGAGGTTGCCGCGGTCCTTGAGGTTGAATCGACGAGTGTCTACCTCTCGATCCTTGGTCATCATCGCCGCGCCGAGCTTGGCGCTGCCCTTTTCCTTGGTCCACTGCACAAAGGGCATGAGCAGGTCCGCGCCGAAATCCTGGGTGTCGTCCTGCACTGTCGTCCACTGTCGAGTCAGAGCATCGTCGCGCGTGGAGATGTGGAAGGCGTCGTCGGCGCTATTGTAGTGGTACACGTACTCGCGCCGGTTGGGCATGTCCTGCCTGGCCCTGGAGTACGTGTACCGCCAGTCCAAAGAGAGGTCGCTAAGGTAGGGAAACGCATGGTGTCCAATCACTTGCTGCGTCACGAGCTGTCGCTCGGTCCAATCGATCTTGGTTGCGCGGATCGCGTCGGCGCTGAGGTCGATGCTCGTGCCCTCGTACTGACGCACCTCGTCATCGGTGATGCGGTCGATGATGGTGTTCGACTTTATCAAATGGTCTTTTCCGAGCTCGATCCCCGCTGTGAGGATGCCGGCCAGAGTGATGGTGTTGGTCAGGCTGTCGTAGCGGTAGTCGTTGCCCAAAGTGAGCTCGCCACCAGCGCCGAGGGTGTAGTCCTTGCGCACGCTGTTCTCGTGATCCCAGGCGTTGTCGTAGAGCCCCGAGGCCATGAAGCCCAGCTTCACCGGCCCGAGCACATAGCTGTCGCCGACCTCGAGGGAGAGCTTGAGGTCTGGCCGGACGAGGTCGCTGCGCACCTTCCAGTCATTGGGCATGGCTCGACTGAGCTCAGTGAGCTCCTCTTCCGTGAATCCTTCCTTGCGAAAGCGGTTGGCGAGCACGAGCGCCCTGTCGCGCGTGGCGCTCGCCACGGCCCTCGGCAGATCCCGGTGACCGCCGTCGATGCCGAGCCAGTCGGTTTTCCCGCTGTCCGCGCTGCGCAGCCCGCGTTCGAAGGTCGTGCCTTGCGAATAGCCGAGGCTTAGCTCCAACTTACCGGAGAGCTCGTCTGGATACGCTCTGGTCCGGAGCATGACCACGCCGCCGCCGAACTCGCCAGGCATATCTGGAGAGTACGTCTTTTGGATCACCATGCTCTCGAGCATGCCCACGGGAAACATGTCGAGGGGCACCACGCGCCGATCCGGCTCGGGGCTCGGCAGGGACGCGCCATTGAGCAGGGTCGCGGAGTATCGCTCTCCAAGGCCTCGCACGTAGACGTACTTGCCGCCCACCACGGTGATGCCGGTCACGCGCCGCAGCGCGGCGGCCGCGTCCGAATCGCCGGCCTTGCTCATCTGCTCGGCGCCGATGATGTCGCTCACGGTGGAGGAATCCTTGCGCTCGGAGAGCAGATCCACGCTGCTGCCCTCGATTTTGGGCTCGGTGATCACCATCTCCTCGAGCTCCACGCCGAGCGGCGCGAGCTCGACGGTCACCTCCGCCTCTTTGCCCTCTACAACTTCGATGTCGTTTTGAGTAAGCGACGAGAACTCCGGATGCACGAATGAGATGGAGTGCTTTCCCACAGGCACTCGCACCGAGAAGGCGCCGCGCGCATCCGATCGCCCCTCGACCGGCAGGCCGCGGACGAACACACGCACGTCTTTCACGGGCTCCTTCTTCTCCGCGTGCAAAACGGTGCCGACGATGAGGGACTCGGCCAGCTTTTCCGCCGTGTCGATCGAGGAAGCGGTCGCGGAGGAGTCGCCTTCGATGTCGATCACCGGCGGGTCGCCCTTCGACGAGAGATCCACGAGAATCTCCACGTGCTGACCGGCGGACAGCGTGAACGGCTGGGTAGAAGACGCCGGGTAGCCCGGGCCGCCGATGAGGAGGCTGTGTGTGCCTGGCGGCAACTCCAAGCGGAATGCGCCGTCGCTGGAGGTCGTGCAAACCGCGCTCCCAGCGCGCACCTCGAGACCGGCCAGGGGCGCGTGCGTCTGAGCGTCGAACACGACTCCCGTCACCAGCACAACAGGGGGCTCCTGCGCCCGGGCATGCCCGACGAAGAGCGCAAGCCCGAGAGCGCACATCGCGACGATAAGTGGATGTCTATTCATAATTGGTCCTCCCCTATTGGCATTGCCAACCGGCAGCGGCGCAGGTGTCCATGGCCCGGCGCAGCGCGCTGGCTTTCTCGAACAGGGCAGGATCGCGGATGGGCTTGAGGGTGCGCTCGGCGCGCTCGAAGCTTCCGGTTTTGAAGTACGCAAAGGCCACGGCATAGGACACCGCGTCTTCGGACATCAGCCCCAGGCGTTCGAGGCGCGGTACGAGGCCCAGGGCCTCTTCGAACCGCTCCACCTCGATCAGCAGCCCGAGTCGCTGCCGAACTTTGTCCTTTTGGTCCAGCACTTCGGCATTCAGGTGGAGGGCCTGGTTTGGGCGCCCGCCGCGGCGAAACAGCTCGGCCGCGTCCAGGGTGAACTTTGGATTTTCGCGCGAAGCCTCGCGAAACAGGCGGGCTGCTGTCAGGGTGTGCCCTGCCTCCAGATAGGCGCGAGCGAGCTGAATGACGATCATCTCACTGTTGAATCTGCGCAATCGAGCCTCCTCGAGCAGCAGGATGGCCTTTTGGTGCTGTCCTCCCTTGATGAGCGCCTCGGCGATGGCGGCGAGGTCTGACTCGGTGGCGTCCTTGCGCGCCACGACCAGGGTGCCCTCGGCCACGGCTTGCTGGTAAAGGCCCATGTCCACGAGCAGCAACACGCGGTTGCGGGTGAGCTCGAGATCGCCTGGATACACGCGCAGACCCGTGGTCAAGGCCGCAAAGGCCTCTGGTCGCTGGCCGAGCTTCCAGTGGCTCTGCGCCTTGAGCATGAAGGTTCCAGCGTAACGGTAGGCTGTATCACCGGCTCGCTCGATAGCCGCGATGGCCCGTGCGTGCTCGCCCTGCCCAAACAGGGCTTGCGCGTGGAACACATGGATCATCGGGTCTGTCTCGCCAGCGGTGATGGCCCGCTCGATCTTCTCCCTCGCCAATCTGTGGTCGCCGAGCTTGAGCGCCACGATGCCGTAGAGCATGTAGTAGCGTTTCACCTCGAACCCTTCGGCCACGGCGTCGAGATCGACCTCGGCCAAGGTCGCCGCCGCGCGGTCTGGGTGACCGTCCCGCAGCAGCAGAGAAGCGAGGGCGAGGACGTCGAGCTGGGGCGCTTCGGCGGCTTTCGAGCCAGCCCTCTTCATGGCCGCTCCCACCTCGAGGGGGGCGCTCGCCAAGACGAGGGCGGTTCCGAGAATGGAAAGGACGATCATCCCATGATGCTTCATCTGCGGCGCCTCACGTGAGCTTGAAGGACACGACCTTGCGCGCCCAGATGCGCACCGGTTGTCCCTTGTAAGTGGCCGGGGAGAACCGCCAGCTCCTCGCCGCCTCCATGGCCGCGTTCTCGAATTCGCCAGGCGGATCGGCCTGCAGCACCTTCACCTGCTCCACCGACCCATCGATGCCGACGAGGATGGAGAGCGTGACCGAACCGGTGAGGCCCTTGGCCCTGGCGCGCGGCGGATAGCTCGGCGAGCCCATGGCCAAGGGACGGGGCGGCTCGTCCACCGTGTCTTCGGTCATGACCATCCCAGCGGCGCTTGCGTCTTCGCCGAGCACGCTGCGCTCCGCATCCTCGAGCCCACTGCCGGAGAGCTCGGGCAGGCCGAAGCTCAGGCCGGAGATGGATTGAGAGAGAGAGGGGGGAGGAGCCTTGGGCGAGTTGTTCGCGTTGCGCGGCCGAGGCCGCGGCTGTTCCGACGCCTTTTTTTTGGGCTGCTGTTTCTCCCGCTGCACCTCGGCGGTGATCGAGGTGACCTGCTCGGTGGGCTTGGGCGGCGGCGCCGAGTCGTTCATCAGCACGATGAGCCAGAACACCAGAAGGCAGCCCCCGACCATGCTCAGCAGGCCTGCCACGGTTCTTGATTTGATGCTCAAACCCATGACGTCAACCCGCCTCTCGTTCCGTGGCGACGCCCACATCGGCGGCGCCGCCCAGCCGGCATTGGTCCACCACCTCGACGAGCTTCTCGGCCGGGACGAGCCTGTCGGTGACGACGAGCACCGTGGCGGCCGCGCCGGATTTGATGAGGTCTCGCACGCGGCTCTGCAGCATCCAGGGCTTGACGGGTTGGCCGTCGATGTACACCCCGCCCGTGCGATCGAGATGAACGCGGATGGCCTTGGTGGAGGCGAGCTGGCTGGAGGCGGCTCCGGGACGTTCAATCTCAATCTTCATGTCCTTGACGAAGGTCGAAGACACCATGAAGAAAATGAGAAGGATGAACACCATGTCGATGAGCGGCGAAATGTCGATGCCGGCGCTCGCGTCCTTTTTGCGTAGGTATCTCACTTTTCACCTCCAGCGTAGCGGGTGCACAGGATGTCTTTGAGCTTGTCGAGCTCCTGCTCGAGCACGTCCTGGCGCCGCTCGAGCGCTCCGCCCACGATCACCCCGGGGATGGAGACCGCGAGCCCCATCTGGGTGGTCAGCAGCGCCTGGGCGATGCCGCCCGCGATGCCGCCGGACTGACTGAACATCGTCATGTCTCCCAGGGAGTCGAAGGTCTCGATCATGCCGATGACCGTACCGAGGAGGCCGAGCAGCGGCGCCACGGCGACAATTGAGCGCACCAGCGTCACGAACCGGCTCATCTCCGCCTCGAGCCCCACGAACTCGCCGTCGAGATGCTGCCTCAGGTTGGGCGGGGCGGCCTTGGCCACGACGAGGCCTCGCGTCACGGCCGTGTCGATGATGCCAGCGGGCTGCCTCTCGTAGCTGGCTTCGTACTTTTCGACGAGCACGCGCACACTGCGGCGGTTGCCGCGCCGAAGGGTCATGGCTCGATAACCAAGGGCAAACCACAATACCGCCGCGCTGATGAGCAGCGGCACCATGATGTAGAGCCCGCCCTGAACCAGGTAATCAATGCTTTTGTCCAAGAATTCGAGCATGGACCTACCTGCCCAACATGGCGCGCACGGCCGGTTCGTCCGCCAGGTTCAGGATCTGCAAGGCCGCTCGCTCCATGGACTGAAGCAAGGTGTTTGCCCTGCCGGTGAGCAAGTTCCCGAGCAGCAGCGCCGGGATCGCCACGATGAGGCCGAGCTCGGTGGTGATGAGCGCGACCGAGATGCCGCCCGAAAGCATCTTGGGATCGCTGGTCCCAAACTCGGTGATGATGTCGAATGTAGAAATCATACCTGTCACGGTGCCGAGGAGGCCGAGCAGCGGTGCGACCGCGGCGAGCACCATGATGGTGGAGCCAAAGCGCTCGATGACCGGTGCTTCGTGAAGGATGGCCTCGGACACGATGTCCTCGAGGTGCTGTCGCTCGCGATCGAGATTGCGCAGCGTTGCCCGCAGCACCCGTGCCGCCGCTCCTCCGCTGGCTTTGCACAGCTCCATGGCCTCGCCCTTCGCTCCCCTCTTGATGAGCTCACTCACCGAGACGAGCAGCTTCTCGGTTTTACTGCTCGCCAGCGAGAGGATCACGACGCGAGCCAGCACGAGGAGCAAGGCCAGGACACCGAGGGCAGCGATGACCCAGGAGATGATCCCACCTGCGTCTATGTGCTCGAGCATGGTCTGGCTCTTCTTGTCGTCCACGGCCTTGACCAGGGACTCGAACAGGTACACAGCCATCGTGGTCGGAGCGCCGCCAGCATCGAGAATCGTTGCGGTCTCCTTGGCGTCATCCTGCCAGAGCTTGAGTCGATTGCCGCCGGCCGGAGCCAGGGCTCCCGCCCCCTTCTCGTTCACGCCATAAGCCGCGATGTGTCCTACCCGAATGACCGTGCCCTCGACGAGGGCGCCGTCGGTCAGGAAGAACGAGCCCTGTTGTTTGGTGATCGCCCCGGCCGTGGTGAGCAGGACAGACGCCCCTTTGAAGGCCGCGCGGATCTGTTCGACCTGCGCCTCTACGCCCTCGACGTCCGCGACGATCTTCGAGTCGGTCCGAGACAGCGCGTCCGCGGCCCTCGACAGCGTCTCGACCACGAGATCCGCTCGTTCCTCGGCCTTGGCGGTCTTGATCTCGACATCGCGCAAGGAGATTTCGACATCGTCGCACTGAGAGCGCAACGAAAGGATCCGGCTCTGCAGAGCGTCGACCGCCGAGGTGGTGGCCCGCAGCTTGGTCTCATTTTCACCGTCGAGCTGCTTGAGCCGCTGCTGCAGGGCCTGTTTTTCGGCCTCGAGAAAGGCGTACTCCTTGCGATAGGCGGCCACCAGGTCGTCCTTGGCCAAAGCCGAAAAGGGCGCTGTGAGCAGGACGACGACAAAGAGGAAGGTCCATGAATGGAAAGACATGTGCCTCACCTCCCTTCCGGCAGAGCACTGGGGAGCAGGAAGAACCCGGTGCGGATCTGCTTTTTGAAGGAGTCGAACAACAGAGCGACCCGCTCCTTGTCCTTGGGATCGGGAAGGAGCTCGTAGGTCCACTTGCCCCCGCGCTGAAGGGCCTTTCCGTAGAAATCGTCTTTTGTTCGGAAGTACAGAGCCACCATGCCGACGCGGGCAACGTCCACGAGGGTCTCTCTGCCGTTCACGGTGACGATTTGTCGGTAGATCCCATTCTCCCTGGACAGGCGCAGCTCATCCTCCACGCGGTCCCAGAGCCTCGACACGCCATCCGAGGGACGCAGCATCCCCTGCTCGATCTGTTCGCGCAGCTTGTCGACCTCGGCGAGACGCTCCTCGACCTGGAAGGGCAGCCCGTCGGCCATGGCGTGGCGCACGGCCTCGATCCCCGCGAGAACCACGGGACGCAGCTGGGTTTCTCGCTGGTCTCCTTGGCCCACGAGCTCGGTGCGCTTCTCTCTCTCCGCAAGAAGTTGGCGCAGCCTCAGCTCTTCGCGCTGCAGGTCCATCTCGAGCTCGGTCTGTTGGGTGGCGTAGCTGCGCAGCCTCCCTCGAGCCTCGTCCTTCTTGGCTTCGACGTCGGCGGCGAGCTCTTCGACCTCGATGCGCAAGCGGGATATCTGGGAGGCCATCGCCGCGCTGTCTTCACCGCTGGCGGACGCTCCGATCGAGAGGATGACGACAAGGCCGACCGCGAACAGCGCGCCTTGGGAAACTCGGCTCCACTTCTTAGATTTTCTCAATTCTTTCATGGGAATGCCACTTTCGATGTCTCCAAAAAGCTAGGGGAGGGGGCCCTGCTCGCTGCGCAGGGCCATCTCCCGAGGGGAAATTCGCGTTTGCGCTTGTGCGCTCAGTTCGAGGGGTACTCGGTCCAGTCAGCGGTCCAGTCCTCGGTGCCCATGGCGCCGATGAACTGCGCCGCGTCGAAGAAGGAGTCGGTTGGGATCACGCCGCCGGACAGGGCCGGCGACCCAGCTGCCGGCTTGTAGTTCGGGGCGGTCTCGCTCGCGCTGGTGATCTGCGGATCGACGGTAGAGATGGCGGTCTCGTCGGCCATGAATTCGGTCTCGCTGTGCTCAGCCGGATTCTTATCCGCGTCGTCGTTGTAATTCTTGGTGTTGTCGAAGATGCACTGAGCAAACGAGATGTGTCCGCCGTCGGCTCGATTCCAGGTTTCCAGGGTGTCGATGTCGAGACCCGACTTCTTGAACCCCGTCACGATTGTGTTCGCGATCGTCGCATCCGTGCCTCGGCGCAGCTTGATGCCGTGGCCACCGTCCGGCGCCGAATCGGAGCCGAGGAACGTAAAGTTGGACAGCGTCGGGGCGGAGCGGGGCTCGGAATCTTCTTTGTCCTTGAGGTTGTCCGCTTCGATGCCGTTCTCGGCGCCTGCCAGGTTGAACTGGTGACAGACCACGAACTGCGCCTTGCCGCGCCAGCCGCTGGTCCAGTCGAAGCAGTCGTCCTGGGTGCCGCTGAGCACGAGGTGCTTGACGTTGACGTTGCCGCCGAAGAACTCGATGGCGTCGTCCGAAGGCCGATGAATGTGCACGTAGTCGATTTGAGTGGCCGAGCCCACGCCTTGGAGCGCCAAACCATTGAACTCGGTCTCTGGGGTGATTTGGTGGCCGGCGAACTCGATGCGTACGTATTTGAGGCTGCCGCTGTTGTCATTGTCGGTGTTGCCTCCGTAGAGACCAGTGCCGCCCTCGCCCTCGAGCTCGCAGGTGCCGCTCGAGCAGCCGTTGACCTTGGCCAGACCGTTGATCACGAGGCCGCCCCAATCGCCGGGCGAGCGCTTTCCAGTGTCGTTGGCCGAGGTGAACAGGACCGGAGCTTCCTTTGTTCCGTTGGCGACAATCTTGGAATGACGCTGAACGATGATCGCCGAGGGCGGATCGCCGGTGTCGCCGTAAATCTCAGTGCCCGCTTCGATGGTGAGCACGGTCTCGTTGGCGTCGTCGCCGATGAAGACACCGCCGACAATGTAGTAAACGAGCTCTGAGTTCCAGCACTGGTCCTCGGTGATCGGGTTAGTCGGCGAGCCCGTGATCTCGCAGACGCCTTCGGCTTCGGTGCCCGGGCAAGTGGCTGGGGAGCACTCAACTTCGCCTTCGCCTTCGCCTTCGCCTTCACCTTCGCCTTCACCTTCGCCTTCTCCTTCTCCTTCGCCAGTGGTGGTGGTGTCAGTGTCGCGGTTGGTGTCTTCTTCATCGTCGTCGCACCCTGTGACCATCCAACTCGTTGCCGCAAGGCACAGTGAGAGAGCTATCGCCTTCATCCCATTCATCGCGTTCATGCTCGACCTCCATTTGTTATGCATTCCGTCAGGGAACGACAGCCGCTCGCAGTCGCTCCGTTGGTTGCTGTTTTAGCGAGCGTTCGTGTCACACTCGTGAAGACCTTTGAACGTTTCATCAACACTTCGTCACGCCTTCGTGGCGCTCCCCTTCCGGTTCTGACGCGGATAGGCGATACCCGACCCCTCGCACGGTCTCGATTTGCGAAGCGGCCGGTCCGAGCTTGGCGCGAAGGCCCTTGACGTGTGCGTCCACGGTCCGCTCCATGACATCCTTGGAGCCGTCCCAAACGAGGTCGAGGATCTCGTCGCGGGTGAATGCCCGGCCGCGCTGCTTGGCCATGGCGGTGAGCAGCCGCATCTCCTGCCTCGTGAGCTGTATCGACTTCCCCGAGACCCTCACTTGGTATTGGTCTATGAGGATATCAATCTCGCCCACACGCAGATAGGATGACGCCACGGCGTCGGCCGATTGCCTTTTGAGGATCGCCCTGACCCGCAACGCCACCTCGCGGACGCTCAAGGGTTTGGACACGACATCCGTGGCGCCGTTCTGAAACGCGGCAATGCGATCTTGCTCGTCCCGCCGGGCTGACATCACCAGGATGGGAAGCTCCGCTGCCCTCGGGTCTGCGCGGAATACACCGCACAACTCGATGGCCTCCATGCCCCCTGACTCATCGCCGAGAATGAGCAGGCTCACTCCCCCGCGAGCGAGCTCGCCCAAAGCAGCAAGGCCGCTCTCGGTGGTGCGTGAGGGCACCCCCTGAGCCAGAAGCTCCTTGGAGATGCTGCTGGCGAGCAGCTTGTGTCTCTCGACGATCAGCACGCTGTCTCGAGGTATCGGGTCGGAGCAGGTCATGAGAGCATTCTCGCTGTGGCATGAGGCAGAAGCGCTGCGCAGAGGTGACAAATGAGTGAACTGTGATGAGGCGCGAAGGCGTGGGAAGCCGAGAAGGTGGTTACTGGCGCTCGAGGCCTAGGAACGCGACCATGGCGTGGAACAGGTGGGTGTTGTCGATGATCCGGCTCCCCGGATACCACAGGTCTTCGTACTGCTCGAGCAGCTCCGTGCCAGCGCCGGCGGCGTACACCGACACGAGCTCGTTGGTGTGGTCGCCCGTGCCATAGCTCACCTCGGCTCCTGGAGACAAGAGCTTCCCTCGTCCTCGAGCTGCTCTGGCAGGTCGCCAGCGCCGAGAGTCACAGCCTCGGAGAAGCGTAGGTAGCTGTTGCCGTGGTCTGAAGTGACGATCACCATGGTGTTGTCCCATGACACATCGTCGCCTTCCTGTTCCACGAACGCGACGATGGCCTTCACCGCCTCGTCGAGGTCGTAGACGGTGCCGACCATCCTGGCGTAGTCGTTGTCATGGTTGGCCCAATCGATATCGCCCTGCTCCACCATGAGGAAGAAGCCCTCGTCCGAGGTGGACAGAACCCGCAGCGCCGCCTCTGAGGCCGCGGCCAGGGTTGGATCCGCCAAGGATCCCCGCTCGACCGCCGGCGCCCCAGGAGCGTTCGCCGGGACAGGCGACTCGAAGTTGCCGTCCGAGTTGCCGAACAACCCAAATAGTTTCTTCCCTGCCGAGGCAGCCTCGTCTGCCGCCAAGAGCAAGGCCTCGTCCGCGTCCGCCGCGGTGTCGGTGTCGCGCTCCACGAAGACGTACTCGGAGGTGCGGGACAGGAAGCCGTAGCCCGGCTTGCTCAGGTATTTGTACTTGCCCACGGAGCTCGGATGTCCCGCGCCGATGACCACGTCGGGCCGCGTGCCGAAGATGATCTCGTCGCCGATGGCTGTGTAGTTATTGCGGCTCGCATTGTGGGCCACGAACGCCGCTGGGGTCGCGTGGGAAAATGGCACGGTGCTGACCACTCCGACCTTGCCGCGCTTCTGCTGGCGCACGAGCTCCACGATGCTCTTGAGCGCGCCATGGTCCGGATCGCCGCTCTCCCAGGCGAGGTTGCCCGAGTCGGTCTTTTGGCCCGTCGCGAAGGCCGTGCCCGCCGAGGCCGAGTCCGTGGCTGGAGAAGTGAACTCGGCTCCCCAAGGATAGCCTTCGAGGGAGCTGAGGTAGTAGCTGGCATTGCCCTCCTCGAGCCTGGCCACTTGGTACCCGGGCGAGGCGCCGCCCTGCTGCACGGAGTATCCCACTCGATATGAGAAACCGTCTTCATCAAAGGGCGGCGCGTGCTGGGAGAGCGCCAGTCGGTTGTACGTGGTCACATCCCAGGTGGCAGCGTATCCGAAGAAGTCGAATGCATCGTCGCCCGCGATCGAGCGGCTCCACGGCAGACGGTCGTCCTCTCCGGTCATGTAGCGGCTGTAGGCTACCTCATGCGCGATGTTCATGCCGTCGCCGATGAAGAGAAGCACATGCTTCGCGCCCTTGTCCACCACGGCCTGTTTCATCGCAAAGTAGATGTCCGTGTTATCGACGACACCAGTCGCGCCATACTTGTCATCCAGATCTTCAAACAGCTCGGCGCCCGCTCCCTTGGCCGCCAAGGTCACGAGCTCGTTGGTGTGGCCACCGGTGCCGTACACGACCTCGCCATCCGGATACACATAGGCGCCGCAGTACTGCCCCGCGGGACACTCACCGCTGAAGGCCTGTTGCGTCGGCAGCTCGCCCTGGCCGAGCTCTTTGCCGGTCACGAGGCGCATGTAGCTGTTGCTGTGGTCGGAGGTTACGATGAGCAGGGTGTTGTCCCACGACATGTCCGCGTCATTCTCGACCATATCGATGGCTGCCTGCACCGAGGTGGTGAAGTTGTGCATGGCGCCGATCATCCAGGAGTAGTCGTTGGCGTGGTTGGCCCAGTCGATATCGCCGCCTTCCACCATGACGAAGAAGCCATGCTCGCCGCCCCGCTGCTTCAGGACTTCCACAGCCGTGGTGGTGGATTCTGCCAAGGTCGGATTGGCGTTGGTCGTGGTGAGAAAGGCCGGAGCCCCGGTCGCATCTGCGGGCACTGGATGTTCGAAGTAGCCGGCTGAGCCGCCGAACACGCCAAACAGCTTGTTGCCTTCGGACAGCGCGAGGAGCCTCGCGCTCTCGAGCAGCGCCGAGCCGTTGCCCGAACCGGTGCGCTCCGTGTACGTGTACTCGGGATCGTCCTCGAGCGTGTCTCGGAGGGCCTGGGGCATGTAGCTCGTTCCGCTGTCGCCAGCGCCGATGACGACGTCCGGCTTCACCACGGTGACGATCTCCTCGGCGATGTTCATCCCCGCGTAGGTGGCGTTGTGCTTGCTGTTCGAATAGTTGTTGCGATTTACGTTGTGCGAGACGAAACAGGCCGGCGTCGCGTGGTTGAACTGCACGGTGCTGACCACGCCCATGGCGCCGCCCTGCTCGCGCACCCACTGGGCGATGGTGGGCAGCTCGCCATCCGCCGGATCGCCGGGCAGCCAAGCGATGTTGCCGTCCTCGGTCTTGCGGCCAGTGGCCATGGCCGTGCCCGCCGAGGCCGAATCCGTGGCTGGCTGCGCTGCACTCAAAAACACCGTGCCGATCGCCGGGTATGCGCCCACGAAGTACTCATCGAGATAGTTCGTTTCATTGGGGTAGCGCTCATCTCCGCCTTGGGTTTTGTCATAGCCGATCGCGGGATCGAAGCTCCACTTGTCGAACGCCTCTGCCCCGGCGTACCACGCGTAGGTGTCGTAGGTGCCCACATCCCAGGTGGACATCGTGGTCGCGTAGGGAAATGACGTCGAGTTGTGGAACGACAGTCCATTGTCATTGCCGTGCAGATAGCGGCTCGCCGCCACCTCGTGAGCCAGTTGCATGCCGTCGCCGATGACGAGGATGACGTTGCGCTTCTCAAAGGCGAAGTCCTCTCCGTCCTCACCGTCTTCTCCCTTCTCGCCCTTCTCGCCGTCTTTGCCATCGAAGCCGTTGTCGCCATCTTCGCCGTCATCACCTGCTATTCCGTCTTGACCATCGGCTCCCTTGCTGCCAGCCTCTCCCTTCTCGCCTCGTTCCCCGTCTGCGCCATCGACGCCCGCAGCTCCGATTTGGCCTGGCTCTCCATCTTGGCCGTCCTCACCGCATCCCACGGTGAATGGCAGAAGCAGGACGAACGAAAAAAGAAAGAACCTCCAAGTTTTCATACTGACCTCCTCTAGTGACTGGGCGTCGCAGCCCCAGTCGAGCTTGGGCGCTTCCGATATGGAGAAAGGAGCGCCTTGAACCCCTAACGGGCAGGTCCAATATGCGTTGACGGAGTGTCAGCCTCGCTAGGACAGGGAAACAAAACCGTGGCAGTTCGCCGACATTATTTCGAAAGGGATTGGAGAAAAAGCTACTGGAGGCCCACGAACGCCACGAGTCCGTCGAGAATTCGCGATTTGTCGTAGGTCGAAGCGCGGCGTCGAGCCTCGATCCTCATATCATGGCGCCGCTGCGCGTTCGCCAAGAGCGCCGCCACGTGCTCGGCGAGCTCAAAGCGATCCGTGGCGAGCAGGCCACTGCGGTCGTGCTCGATGATGTCCTTCGGACCCTTGGCCGCGTAAGAGACAACGGGCAAGCCGCAACTCATGGCTTCGAGCACCACGCAGCCGAACGTGTCGAACTTGGAGGGCAGCACGAGCACGTCGCAGGCGCTGCAGATGCGCGCTAGCGGCTCTTGTGCGACCCATCCGAGAAAGACGGCATCGGGCAAGTCAGAGCGCAGTCGTTCCTCGGCTGGACCGACCCCGGCCAGCACCAGTTTGACGTTGTCGAAACGCTCCCGCAGCTCCTCCATGAGCTCCCGCAGCTCGAGCACGCCTTTCTCCTCGCTCAGTCTGCCCGCGTAGAGAACCACCAAGTCGTCGTGCTCGATCCCGGGCAGGATTTCTTCGCGGCGTACGGGCCAGGGGTGAAACTCTTCGTTCGCCCAATGCGCCGTGAGGTGCAGGCGATCGGGATCGAGATCCATACCCTTGCTGGCGAGCCAGCCCATCTGCTCGGTGTTGAGCACACACAGCCCATCGAACTCCCGATAGAAGAAGCGGAGCAACCGCCGCAGGCGATCCATGTTGCGCTCGGACAAAAAGAGGGTGCGGCGGGCAAAATCGATCCAGTCGGTGTGCAGGTAGAAATAGGCCGGGACGTTGAACGCCTGCTTGAGATACAGGGCCATGAGCCCCATGGGCGCCTCGGTGGAGCAGATCACCCGATCGTAGCCACCCTCGAGGAACACCGTGGAGAGCTCATTGGGATCGAACAGACGAATCCGTTGGTTTTGGTAGATGGGAGTCTCGAAATCCGCGGCCTGCTTCAGCCGCACGAGGTGAGGTCCGTTCGCGTCTTGGTCTCCGACGTAGGCGAAATCGATGGGTAGGTCTCGCCGCACCACCTCGGCGTAGATCTGCTGCAACGCCGTGGCCACCCCGTTTCTGTCAAACAGCGTGTCTGTCAGCCACAAAGCCCGACGCGGATGGCGGTGCTGATTGAGGCGCTTCGCCACCTCGTCGAGCATGCCGCGGCTGGAGAACATCACCCGCGTGGCGGCGAAGGACGCGCCCATGAGAAGCAACAGCGCGAGCGCCGGAAACGGGAGACCATCCGTGAGCTTCGTCAGACTCAAGGCGTCGTCCTCTCCATCGTCACCGCCAAACAGCGCGCGAAGATTGGCCGGCAGCTCGAGCTTATCGAGCCCGGCGATTACGTCGCGGGCGCTGACTCCGGGCGTGGGCCCATGGTCGCGAAACTTGCCGATCACGCGATGGGACAGCTCGGCGCACAGGAGGTTGCTCATCTCTGGCAAGGCCTCCCTGATTTCGCCTTCGTACAATTCGCTCGCCATGCCGTGGGACTGGGCGATTCCGTCGAAGAGCTTCACAATCGCGCGGGCTGGCTCGCTGGCGCCTCGCCGGGTGATGAACGACGGCCGTCGCCCGTGCAGGGCGTCGTGGGCCGTGCTCACGAACTTGTAGGTGAACTTGTGGCGCCGCAGCTCCAGGAGGCCGTTGGCGATGCCGAGGGCGAGGAGCTTCTCCGTGGCCGTTCCTTGGTGCAAGAGCAGGCGCACTAGGCCTGGATCCTTGAGGTTGATGGCAGCTTGACAGAAGAAGTCGAGAAACGAAGCTGTGAGGCGGCTGATGTCGGTATATCGGCCGAAGGGCGCCGTGGCCCCTTTTCTCAAACCCTCGAGGACCATGGCCGATAGCTTTTCTCCGCTGCGCCTCAGCCCGAGACGGGGCACGTGCACTCTCGTTCCCGTGCTGCCGACAAACATGGCCATGTGTTCATCCGACCCACCGCACATGCTCTTGTGGAAAGGATTGCGGCAGAACCGATCCACGGCGATACCGTGGCGGCGCGATAGGTCATGCAGCCTCTCTTCATCGAGTCGGTCGAGCCAGGCAGCGACGAGCAGCGACTGCCAGCTATCCCTTTGACCGTTCACGACTTCGAAGGAATCGAACATCAAGGACCATCGTTCCAACGCCGCTGCGGGTGGGGCACTGTTTCGTTTATTTACGAAGAGTGGGTGGGCGAGCACCAAGGGGATGTCACGCTCGCGCGCAGTGTCCAGAAAGGCCTCGAGGTGTCCCCTTCGCTGGAGCAGCAATGCCTCTTCCTCTGGTGAAAAGCCGTAGGCCAGAACGTGAAGGCTCAGGTCCAAGACGCGATCGCGACAGGTGAACTCAGCCCCGGGCAGGACGTCCACTCCCTTTTCGAGGAGCGTCCAGCATGAACGGGCGTTGTTGTGATTGGTGATGGTGACGAGATCGCACCCGGCCGACCGCACGCGCTGAGCGACTTCCTCGGTACGCACCCAGGTTTCGCGGGAGCGGAGCAATCGACCAACGAGCTCATCTGGCACGTCGCTGTTGCGGTCGTGACAGTGAAGGTCGATTTTAACGGTCTCGGACTGCGGAAAGCGCTTGGCTTGTTGTGCAATGAACGCCGCGAAGGCCTCGCGCAGATTTTGCCTAAAGAGGCTGCCATGGGCCATGAAGGTGACCTTTCTCGCGGTGACGCAAGCGCCGCGTCTTGGGTCTTCTCAGTGTGCGACTGCGTTGCGACGTTCAGGTGACAATGAAACGAACTCTTGGCGACAAACTGAAAAACTACGGGCCTTCTCGTCGCAGTTGCGCGAGCAGAGAGCCGGCCCAGAGCATGGCCGTTTCGGAGACGTAGAGCGGCGTGCGAAGCAGGTCTGTGGTCCTGGCATCGAGCACCTCGAGAAAGCACCCCAAGCGCTCGACCATCCGCGTGTAAGCGAGGAGCTCTCTTTGGTACCTCGGCTTGTCCAGGCGGCGCATCACCTCGAGAGCCTCGAGCCCGAGACAGGTCCATACCGCGTCGGTTTGCCATCCATTGACGCGTTCCAGGGCGAGCATCTTGCGCTCTGGGTGAGCGCCGCGGCCGTATCGGGTGGGCAGTGGGTCGTTGAGGTGCTCGTCGTCGAGCTGTGACAGAACAGCCCCAAAGCGGGCGGCCGCCTCATCGCCCCAGCCGAGCAGGCCCGTTGAAAAGGGGGCGAGGCATGCATCCGCGGAAACGTAGGCACCGCTCGAGCCAAGGGCGTCCAGGAACTGTCCGTCCCGGAAAAAGGCTTGCGGCACGAGCTGGGTATAGTCGAATCCCGCCAGGGGGTTGGAAAGGCCGAGCGCGTCGACGGAGCAGCTCATCAGATGGAGCATGCAGCACGAGTAGCACGAGCAGTCGCGCACCGTGTAGTCCTGGGCCTCTGAGACGTGGAGTCCTCGGAGCAATAGACCTGTGGCCGGGTCCACCACCTCCCGGACGAAGCGCGCGATCTCGCTCTGCAGCAGCGCAGAGTATCGCCGCACGAGGCTGGGGTTGTTCACCGCGGCGAGGCCTGACAAGAAGTACGCGAGCCCGTCGGGAGAATGGCAGGCAGGGGGAAAATCGTAGAGCCGGCCGCGGGGATCGATCACGAGGGCAAATCTCCCGGCGCGAGCATAGGCGTCGAGGGCAAACCGAAAGGTCTGCTCGACCTCGTCCGCGAATCCGATCTCGATGAGCGCGGGCGCGGCCCGACCGAAGTCTCTCGCCCACATCTGCCGATAGGTATCGATACTCGTACGAAAATATTGCTGCTTTGCATCAAAACAGCCGCGCACCACCTGCTCACAGATATCGGATGCGCTTCCGTGGTACCGTCGCAAGTGAACCCGCCGCCACGCGCCAGTGACGAACATCCTCCATCCGTTGTGCAAAAGAGGGGGCAAATCAGCGCGCCAGAGGTCTGTTCTCGTGAGCATACGCAGAGCTTGTGGCGCATTGCGGCCTGGGAATCAACAACTTGGCGACGAAGTTCACTCGATTGTGTTCGAATTTCACCGGTGGTGACATCCATCCTCGAACCGCAGCGTTGAGAACGTGGGAAGACCTTGCGGCAGTTGTGTGAACAGTGGAGGGCAGGGGGGCGACCCGCAAGCAGCTATCGGTGTTCATCGGCCAGGGCTTCTCGGGCTGTCAGGTGCTCTGTCAGGGGGATGTCCAATCCAGGCCAGATCTCGAGAAATCGGCGCCAGTAGCTTTTTGCTGATTCCGTATCGCCGCTTTTTTCGCTCAGACGAGCCAGCCGCTCCAAAGCTAAAATGGCGCTCACGGGAAATTCGGCTCGGACGAGCGGATCCTTCTCAAGGCGCTCGAACTGCTGCCGCGCTGCTTCGAGGTGACCGAGTTTCAGGTTGGCCTCGGCGACGAAGAAGCGAGCAGCCCTTTGTGCATAACCCCGCTCATCGATCTGTTTCGCCACAGCGAGGAGCGACTCGTAATCGCGGCACCAATAGAGCTTCTCGAGCGCCAACGGATCTTTATGGTCCGAATTTGTGCCACAGCCCTGCCGGGAACGGTTTCGCACGGCCTGGATGAGCTCGACTGCCTCGGAAAAATCCGCGTGCTCCGAGCTCTTTGTTTGCATCGACTCGAGCCAAATGGCGGCCAAGTCCGTGCTTTCCGTCAGAAGCACCGTATGCAGCGTGGGTTTGATCTCACGATGAACGACCTCGCGTGTCAAAGCCGCCCGAGCGGGAACCTGCAAGGAAAGGGCCGCCACCCCTTTGCGGATCCCGCTGCGCAACCATCCATCCAGGGCCAGGGCCAGACCT
>JALOQD010000153.1 GCA_025453525.1 Myxococcota bacterium | reverse complement strand
ATTCGGGCGTTCGCTGCGTTGCTTCTCCTCGACGTATCGACGAATACGCCTCGTCGTCGCGCCTTGCGACCACACCGAATTCGTCTCGAACTGCTCGGTTGGAGATTCTTTCACAAGCTCTGAGGGATGGCGAAGCCATGTCCTCAAGACCCCATGCAAATCGCGAAGACCGAGGTGACTGGTCGTGGCGCTCGACGGTTCCGGTGGTTCCGGTGGTTCCGGTGGGACCTTCGCTTTCAGAGACGATTTTTAAATCGCCCGATCAGCTCTGATTGAACAGGCGGAGCATCAACTGTTTCTTGTCGATGCGGAAATGGTGCACCAGTTCCCACAAAACCGCGTTGATTTTTCCTATGGTAAGCTGGCGCTGCTGAGGCACCGTGATGTGATGTTCTCCGTTTTTCTTTGTGGTCAACCGAATGTGGCTTCCGCTTTGCCGGGTGGGCTCGTAGCCGAATTCCTTGAGCGCACGGATGAGCTCATCCGTGGAGATGTCCCGCGGTCTCTTCATGGTTCGAGGATCTTTTCGCTCACGACCTCGATAAAAGAGAGCTTGATGCGCACCGGCCTGCACTCTTCGTCGAAGTGACAGCACACCGCGTCTCGAATCTCCTTTTCTAGGCTCTCGAGATCGTCGGCCTCAGTCATGATGCAAGCGCCCAGGGAATGGGCTGTGTATCCCCCGTTTGGCCGCGCTAGAACTAGAAACTCAAATTCGTCGTAGTTGGGGTCTTCCATTTGCGTCTCGTTCCGATTGAGGGCTTCTGTTAGGACAAGCTCGCCAAATCCGGCCCCCATCATAGCTCGAGTTACTGGTCGTGGCGCTCGATGGTTCCGGTGGGACCTTCGCTTTCAATGAGATTGCCGTCGATGTCCCGGAACTCTGCGCCCCACCCGCCGATGACATAGAGGTAGGACATTAGCCGCGCCATCTTGTAGTAACCGCGAAGCCGATCGAACGACGACGAGGCGCTCTCGCCCCCGTACAGAATGAGGTTATTGACGCCGACTTCGGAAGGCGGGGTCAAGTCGAACCGACCGATGGCGGCGGTGACGTACTCTCGGGTGATGGGATTGACGGTCTCCTTCTTGATGGCCGCAAACGGATACAAGTAGGTGGAATAGAGGAGCGCGTCGTGGCCGAAGGTCGCTCGCGAGGGCTCGGTATTCATGCCCTGGGGCGCCCAGTTGGCGCCGCACGCGAGGTGCCCGGCCTCGTCTAAGCGGCAGGCTTCGAAGTCGACCCGACCGACATTGATGGCGTCGGAGTCGTATGCGCTCTGTCCCAAGGTCGCGATGACGAAGACCGGCTCGTCGCCAGTGGGCGGTGGGACGTGCTGCGGCGTGGAGATGGAAAGCTTTGTCAAAATGCAGGGGGTGTCTTCACCGTCGCAGTCCTCGTCCACGCCGTTATCGCACCACTCCTTGGCGCCGGGGTAGACCCACGCCGAGGTCTCGTCGGTACAGCCCAACGAAGAGCTGGCTCCAGAGTCGCAACAATCGTTGCCGCCGCACTCAATGGAGATGAAGCCGTCGCCGTCCTTGTCATCGGTGCAGTCGCATACAGGGTCGATGCCGTCGCAGTTTTGGTCGATGCCGTCGCTACAGGGGTCGACCGCACCGGGGTGGATGTCGGCCGCTGTCTCGGCAGCACACCCGAGGCCGCCTTCGTCACCAGCGTCGCAGCAATCGAGGCCACCACACTCAACAGAGATGAAGCCGTCGCCGTCCAGGTCGTCGGTGCAGGTGTATTCGCAAGGTACATCGACGCCTCCGGCGCAGCCGGCGTCACAGTCCTGGTCGATGCCGTCGCCGCAGAGCTCCTCCTCGCCGGGGTTTACGTCCGGATTCGAGTCATCGCAATCGGCCAGGACGCCGTCGAGGGCGCATACGCAATCGATGTAGCCGTCCCCGTCCTTGTCGCCGCAGGGCGGTTCGTACGGATCGTGGGGATACTCGTTGGTCTCGCGGTCCTGGGTGGTGACCAGGGCGTAGAAGGCCCTGGGATATGTAAGATCGGGCGTCTCGGCGTACCAGACGCTCTCCAATGTACCATTGGCCCTCACTCCGAGGGACTCAGCGCTCGTCAGGTAGGTGTCCGCGGCTCCGGTGTTGTCGACGCGGCCTCCCACCACGATGATCCGGGCGACGAAGTCCTCTTCCGCTTCGACGTCCATGGCCACCACCACGGCCTCGTGACCTTCCCGAGGAGTGATCATGAACTGCGCCTGGGGAAGCTCGGCCCACTTCGAGAGGCTCCCCTGGGCGAGGGGCGCAATGCCCTCGGGCGGCGTGCTCTCGTCGTCTGCCTCGGCGCCGGTGTCCAGGAACGAGGTCTCGGTCAGCGGCCCGCCGGTATCCACCAGGGCGAGTTCGAAGGTGGTGTCGCTCACTCTGTAGAGGTTGTAGGTCACATCCTCTGCGGGGACGGCGTCCCAGTTGATCTGGATGGCCGCAGCTCCGCCCGAAACGTCGGCGTCGGTGACGGTGACCTCTGTGGCGTAACCCACCGGGGTCTCGTAGACGCTGTTGTCCGAAAGGGTCACGAGGGCGCTCACCGCGTAGGTGTACGTTCCGGCCACAAAGCCCGCGCCCGCGGTCGGGGCGGCGCGCAGCTTGGCCGGCGCTGGCGCCAGAACCTCTTGACCGTCGTCCACGAAGCACGGGCCGGTCTGTTCCACCGCCAAGAGGATCTCGGTTCCGATGCGGCCGTCGGCCGCCGGGGATCGGTAGATGTTGTAGCCAGTGACACCGGTTGCCGCGGGTGCGTTCCAACAGATGGTCATCTGGCCGCCCTCGTTGTTCGCCAGCACCTGTGTCGAGGCGAGCCCTTCGCCCCATGGGCCAAGGGCAGAGACTCGGTAGTACCACGAGCCAATAGGCAGGCCTTCCGTGCCCGCGGCGCTCGGCCACTGGACCGTGGGAACCTCTTCGTAACCCAAGATGTGGGCCCGCTCCACCGAGTCCACGGCGCTGACTTGTTCGATGACGTCGGTGCGCGCGGTGGCGCCGCCCATGAGAAAGAGCTCGTCTCCCACCCTCGCCATGGCTGCTCCCTGACGAGCCAGAACCATATGGTTGTAAACACGAGGGTTGTCGGCGTCCTCGTACTGGAGCCCTTGGGTGAACGGTCCTGGGTTGCCGAACACGTCGAACTGGCTGATCTCCACTGTGTCGAGAACCTGCCCAGCCGCATCCTGTCCGCCCGCTACATAGAGGAAGGCGTTGCCAAAGGCGTCAAAGCCGTATTCGGCGGTGTGTTTGAACCGAGGCGTAACCAGGGTGGACGCCATGGTCACCCAATCGCCAGTGTTGAGGTGTCCCGCCGAGGAGTTGCTCACGAGCACCGAGAAGAAAAGGTCATACTGCTCGTCCGGGTTGACCACCACGATGGGCCAGTTTCCAAGCCCCGGACAGAGGGCGAAGTGCGCGGTGATCTTCGTCGTCCCAGCGGCATCCACCGCCATGGGGCATCGCATGTAGTTGTTGTCGTCGAGGGTTCCTCCGGCACAGGTCGTGTCGCCGGGCGCCAGATAGGAGACCGCGGCGTTTGTTGAGAAGCCCGTGCCGCTGATGATGATGGGCGTCTCGGTGCAGGCGTTTTGTAAAACCCGCTGGGGCTGGACGTCCGCGATGATGGGTGGAGCCGAGGTGGTCACGGTGAAGATCCCCGGCTCTCCTTCGACGAGCCACTGGCCCGACAACTGGCTGGGGTTGATGACGTACACATGGTATTCGCCAGCCTCCATCTTCTTGCTTTCGGACGGCACCGTGGCGGTCAGCGAGGTGTCGCTGATGAATCCCACGAGCGGCGACTCGTAGCTCTTTCCGCCCGAGACAGCCACGAATTGGACCGACGGCGTGGAGGCGAAGTCCGTACCGACAATGTTAATCACGAGATCCGAGCTGACGCCGTCGCCCGCGATCCCGTTGAACGCGCTCGTGGGGGTGACGCTGATGACCGTGGGCGGAAAGCCCGCCAGGACGCGGAAGGCGCACTCCAAGCGGTCAGTGCCGCCGTCGGGATTGGTGACGATCACCGTGTACAGGCCCTGCTCGCGAGTATCGTCCGCGGGGAGCGTGGCGCTCACGGAGCGTCCGTCTTGCGCGACCGTCGCCTGCGAGGTCAGGTCGTACTCGGTGCTGGAGTCGCAGTTGACGAGGAGCAGCGACGCGCCGTCTTCGATGGCAAAGCCCAGGACCGTCAAGGTGGTTTCCGTGCCTCGGGCAGCGGCCGGAGGCACCACCTCGGTGATGCTCATATATATCTCGGTGGTGGTGTCCGGAAACGTGTCGGTCTCGGGAATCGTTTCCGTGGCCGAATCCGTGGTCGTCTCGCTCCCCGTGTCGGTCTCGGGAATCGTTTCCGTGGCCGAATCCGTGGTCGTCTCGCTCCCCGTGTCGGTCTCGCTGTCTGTCGCGGAGTCGGACAGAGTGCCAGAGTCGGACAGAGTGCTAGAGTCGGACTGAGATCCAGAGCTGGTGTCTTGCGACTCTGTCGAAGAGGCAGTCGATTCGTTGTCGGTTTGCGTGAGGGTGCCCTCTGGGCCGTCTCCGCTGCCTTTGCCCCCGCAGCCCGCGAAGGTGAGTCCTGCCGCGAGCAGCAACGGCAAGGCGAACGTCAGGTGAGCTTTCATGTCGTCCTCCTGAAATGGTTTGGCCGAATGGTATTGTGTTTCCAGTCTACCCCCCAGGGGAGGCGGCGCAACGATCGTCATTTTCTACAGGTGTGGGGTGTCAGGCCCGCAGAAATTCGGCTTTGTTTACGAAGTCACGACTCGGTGATGGCGAAGCCATGTCCTCAATGCCCTTGATGGGGCTCGATTGCGATCTTCTGGACCACTGCTTCGAAAAAATCTCGCGACCAGACGTTCGTGTGAAAGGGTTCGCCGAGGAAGCGCTTGACGTCGCTGGCAGCGGCTTTGACGTCGAGCGAGGCGATCTTTTCACGGAGCAGGATTTGCAGCTTCGGTGCAGTCAACGGTTCGGCTTGCGCGTAATGACCGCTCTGGCGCATTCGTGCTTCGAGATGCTGGATGTCCAGTTTGATGTTTCGACCCACATACCAGACGAGGTCGTACCAATCTCGCCCCTTGACCCGGTTCTTCCAGCTGCGACACAGGACCGCGTGCATCTTGCCCGCAAAAAGCGATGCCGGGCTGAACGCTCGCACTGAAAACGGAATGGGATTGAGTAGGAACTTGGTCTCGGTTGAAAACGAAGGAGGGGGATCCGTGTCGATCTCGATTTTGATTCGCAGCGTCCGGTTGTTCGGTATCGCGTTCGCGATGGCGTCGTTTGTCTGCACGATGAGCAAGTGCTCTTTGGTGTTCGCCTTGAGAAAGGCCGACTCGACGTTGCTGTGGGCGGTCTTGCGTTTGCGCTCCATCACGGCGTTGAATCCGAAGGCCTGTAGCTCATCTTCGACGAATCCCGAGTAGGCGGAGATGTCAAAGTTTTTCTGTGGTCTTAGAAGCGAGAAGTCCATGTCTTCGCTAAAGCGATTCAACCCGTAGAGCACCCTGAGCGCGGTGCCCCCGTAGAAGGCGGCCTTTTCGAAGAATTTTCCGCGCCACAGCCCAAGCAGCGCCACCTCCTGGAGGATTTCTCGCAGCGCGTTGATATAGCCGTCGGCTGAGCGGCAATCATATTTGCTGAGCATCGCTGAGATGGCATCGTTCATGGCGCTATCCTTTGGTCATTTTGCGAAGGAGCAGGGCTGCGAGAATCGACTTGTGACATCTTTTTCCCTTGCCCACTGCCTCGATCAGCTCGGCGTTCAGCTTCGCGAATTCTCGCGGTTCGAGCCGCAAGTCGTCAAAGAGGAGGCTCCCGAGCTCCCGTTGACTTCTGATTTTGTGGCCTCTCACTTCGCTGAGCTTGTCCGCAAGCGCACGCTCTGGACAGGCCATCAAGTAGGCCACGTCATCCTGCTCTATTCGGCTCATTCCGATATTGAAGCTCGCTCTTGGCGTTTGCCGATAGCTGAAGCTTCCCACAGGGGTTTCGAACTCCTTCGAACGCTTCAGAGTGACCGAGGTGACGACACTCGGCCGTTCTGGAATCAGGCCATGATGGAAGAGCGCGAAATCGAGTGAGATAAAAGAAGGGCCATAGATGAGGTTGGCGAGCAGCTCTCGGCTAAAAGGCCGTCTTCGCTCTTGGTCGCCGAAGACGTAGAGCCCCTTCTTGACGCGGATGATCGTTCCGTCACGCAATAGCGCAGTGATCTTGTTTCGGGGGTTCGAGTAGGATGAGAGAGCGGACAAGAGGGCGAGATAGTCGAACTCCTCACGACCGATCACCTTTCTCAATAGGCTGCGCATGTGTCCTATATTACATGGTAAGTACTCGTTTGTCATACTTACTATGCAAAAAAAGACAATTCATGACCCTCGACGACGCATGCACACCCTCGATGGGTGGGCAGAACGATTGCTGAGTCGATGTCTACGCCTTGGCGAGGTTCTTCACGAGATCCGCGACTCCTGCCACTGTGAGGGGATACATGGGAAACACCTGGCGCACGAGGCGCGTGCTCGGCGCCTCCCACCATCGCTCGTCCATGGGGTTGAGCCAGGCCGCGGCCTTGAAGTGGTCGCGCAGGAGGGCGAGGTATGCGAGCCCAGGCTTCTCATTTTGGTCGTAGTAACTGAGAGCTCCCCATCGCTGCGTCAGCTCGCCAGGGTACATGTGGGCATCTCCGACCAGCACGAGCCGCGTATCGCGGTCGAAGCGGTGCTGCAGCTCCGATAGGGGAATGCCGTGCTCGAACGCCGCGTCCTGGTAGACGCGTTCATAAATGCAGTTGTGGAAATAGACGTGCTCGAACCGCTTGAAATGGCGGATGGCGTGGGCTGCGCTGAACAGAGCGTCGACCATCCTCCGATAGGGCTCCATGGAGCCTCCAACGTCCATGGCGAGTAGGAGGGACATGGCATTGTGGCGCGGTGGAGTGAACACCAGCTCGAGCTCACCGGCTGCCTTGGCCGAGGCCTCGATGGTCGCCTCGAGGTCGAGCTCCTCGGCTTGTCCCTCCCGCGAAAGGGCGCGCAGTTTCTTCAGCGCCACGCCCATCTGTCTGGTCTCCAAAACCTGGTCGCGGCGGTGCTCGCGAAAGCGCCTCTGTGCCGCCACCTGCACGGCCGTTCCCAGCCGCTCTTGCCCTCCCACGCGAATGCCTCCTGGATGAAATCCGCTGTGGCCGAAAGCAGAGGTGCCGCCTGTTCCGACCCAGTGGCTACCGCCGTCGTGGCGCTCCTTCTGCTGCGCGAGCCGCTCCTCGAGCTTTGTCCGCAGCGCTTCGATGTCGACCTGCTCGAGCGTTTGTCTCCACTGCGGGTCGATGGGGTAGGGAGCGACGGGCGTTTCGAGCCAGTCGAAGATCTCTTGCTCGATGGAGCGCAGGGCCTCGGGCATGCCTTGGAAGTGCGCGGCAAACACCAGGTCGAAGTCGTCGAGCTCGGACTCGTCTTTGACCAAAATCGCCCGGGCCATGGAATAGAAACCCAGCAGCGAGGCCGCGTGCAGGCCAAGGCAGAGCCCCTCGATCACGGTGAGCCACTGAGTGGGCGTGACCTTGAGACCCCTACTGCGCAGAGCGTAAAAGAAACCCAGCAGCACGCCGTGCCTGCTCTGCAAGGCGTCGCTCACCGCCAGGTGCTTCGGGCGCGGCTGCTGCCTGCGCAGACTTCGAGGTCTTCGGGTTTCTTGAGCAGGGCGCCGGCCAGAGGGAGACCTTTCTGAATATCCTCCAGGGGGAGGCCCGCGGCGACCAGGGCGCCGATCCAATCGATGAGCTCCGAGGTCGAGGGGCGCTTGCGGATACCGGGGAGCTCTCGCAGCCAGTAGAACTTTTGCAGACACTGGTTCATGAGGCGCTCGGGCAGATCCGGGTGATGGACCCGTACAATCGTGGCCATGAGCTCTGGGCTGGGGAATTCGATGAAGTGGAAGATGCAGCGCCGGAGGAAGGGGTCGGGGAGCTCCTTTTCGGCGTTGGACGTGATGATCACGAGCGGCCGCTGTCGCGCTTTGTGGGTGTCGCCGGTCTCGGTCACGGTGAACTGCATGGCGTCGAGCTCGTGGAGCAGGTCGTTGGGAAACTCGAGATCGGCTTTATCGATTTCGTCGATGAGGAGCACAACCTGCTCGTCCGAAACGAGGGCCTGCCCCAAAGGGCCGAGCCGGATGTACTGGCGGATATCCGACACGTCGCGATCGCCGAACCGGCTATCCTGGAGACGTTGAACCGTGTCGTAAACGTAAAGGCCGTCCTGGGCCTTGGAGGTGGACTTCACGTTCCAGGTGAGCATGGATAGGTGGAGGTCTTCGGCGACAGCCGAGGCCAGCAGGGTCTTGCCCGTGCCGGGTTCTCCTTTGATGAGCAGGGGCCTGCGCAGCGCCACGGCGATGTTCACGGCCTGGCGCAGGGGTTCTGAGGTAATGTAGCGACTGGTTCCGGCAAATTTGTCGAAGGGGGTTTGCATGAGCCAAGGATTCATCACAATGCGTCGTACCGTGCAACCCCAATCTTGTTGAGTCCCGCCCTCTCAATAATGATGCTCTATTGCGGATTATTTTCTGGGAAATATGGACTTGCCAACGAGGGGTCCACAAAGTAATCTGCGCTCGTTTTCACTCGGGGGGGTTCCCAAGAAGGAAAACGATGTTTACCCCTTCCCCCCACGCGTGAGCATCTTTGAGCATCGGGCGCTTTTTTTAAAGCGCCCACACTACATGGTTGCGGGCCGGTTGGCCCATTTAGAGAAAGGAACCCTAGAATGAAACGTGTTGCGATCATCCACAATGCATTGCTCCTCTGCCTGCCCCTTGGCTTTGTGCTCGGATGCACCCAAGAGGACCCTTCGCCGCTCGATGTCGGCTCGGTCGACGGCGCGCTCGAATCCGCCTCGGGCAGCGGCACCAAGTCCCTGCCGATCTGCAGCCTAGGCAAAATCGATCCCGCGGATCGTTGCCTCGGTCAGAACGACTTTGTCAGCGGCCGTCTCATCTCCCACGGCTGGTGGGGGCCCATGTACCGCCAAGAGGCACAAGACGAACTCAAGGACGCCTCTCGGGAGGTCCAGGAATCCGATGTGTACCGCCTGGTGGGCAAGACCCTTTACCTGCTCAATGCCTACCGCGGTCTGCAGATCATCGATTTGGCCAACGCCGATGCGCCGCGCCTCGTCGGCCGCGCCGAGATCTTTGGCCAGCCGCGTGAGATGTACGTCGATTCTGTTCGCAACAAGGCCTATGTGCTCGTCTCTGACGCTCCAAGCTACGACGAGAACGCGAACATCCTCGCCGAGAGCCAGGTGGCAGTCGTCGATTTCAAGAGCCCCACGGCGTACAAGTCCCTCTCGATCCCCGGTTACATCGTTGAGTCGCGCCAAGTGGGCGAGGTCATCTACGTTGTGTCCAATGAGTGGAAGTACGATGAAGAGACAGGGATGAGCTCGGAGCTCATGACCGTAAAAAGCATTGACGTGGCTGCTGCGGCAGGTCCGCGCGTCGTTGCCACGATGGAGCTCGAAGGCAGCGCGTACCAAATCCACGCCTCGTCCGAGTACCTCTTCATCGCCAAATGGGATGACGGGGGCTCGACCATCCGAGCTCTCGACATTCGCGATCCCAAAGGCCAAATGGCCGAGCTCGCCAAAATGTGGGTTCCAGGCCAGGTCTTTGATCGCTTTCAGATGAACATGGATACCGACACAGCCGTGTTCCGCGTCGTGTCGAACCATTGGTCCAACGGCTCCATTTTTGTACACACCTTTTCCATGCCGCAGGGCGAGGGTCTCGGCAAGCTCGAGCTTCCCAACGTCGGCCAGCTCCTCGCCACGAAGTACGATGGCGACAAAGCCTATATCGTCCACATCCAGCGCATCGATCCTCTGGACGTCATCGACTTGTCGAATCCGGCCGAGCCCACCCGCCTTTCCACCCTCGAAATCCCGGGCTGGCTGGAGAATCTCGAGATCCGCGGCGACCGAGTCATTGGCATTGGCTTCGATTCCGGGCGCGTCGCAGTGGCCCTTTACGACGTGAGCAATGGTTCGAACACCCGCGAGCTCGCTCGCGTGTTCCTGGGTGAAGGCGCCACTTACAGTTGGACCAATTTCTGGGATTCCCGAACCTTCAAGTTCCTGGACGACAAGGGCCTCTTGCTCGTCCCGTTCGGGGCTTACGATCAGAACCGTTCCTATCAAGCGGTCCAGCTCATCGATGTCGATTTTGCGGCAGGCACGCTCCAGACCCGTGGCCGCGTGGATCAGGCTGGCATGGCCATCCGTTCGTTCTCTGTCGACGAGCGCATCGGTTCCTTCACCGATGCCAGGCTCACAACAGCGACTATCCGTGATCGCGACAAACCCTACGTGACAGGTGACCTCGAGCTTTCGCGCAACATCACCGCCTACACCAAGGTCCGCGGCGCTGGCATTCAGCTCGTGGCCGACTGGAACCAGCCAACCGAGCTACGCGCTGTGCCGCTCGACAAGGCGGACGCTGAGCTGCGCGAGGTCTATTCTCGCTTCCAGGTCAAGGGCGCCGAGCGCATCTACACCACGGGGAGCTACGTCATCGTCTCACGCCGCGACTGGAACTACGAGTCAGGAATGAGCACCCTCACCCTGCAGGCCATCGACTACCGCAACCCATGGAAGCCGATTCCGGCCGGCGAAGTGACGGTGGACTTGCCTAGTCCGATCTATGGGTATGCCAGTGGCGCCGTGTATCCAGAGGACGTTCTGCAAATGTCTGCCACCACGTTCCTCGTCGTCAATGCCGATCCGGAGATGTATGTGGCACGGCTCATTTCCTTCGCTGATCCCAAGAAACCCATGGACATCGCGAAGACTGTCGTACCCGTCGTGGGCGAGCTCCTCGAAGCCCGCGTCGTGGGCAGCGCTCTGTACATGACTGGGTTCGAGCCGATCGAAGAAGAGAAGCCCGAAGAGGTTGTGACGGACGAGACCAGCGAGCCCATCGCCGAGGAGAGTGAGTCCTTCAGCCGGAGGCCTCCTTGGTGGGGCCAAAGAGTGCAGAAGGGTCGCTACTACCTGACGCGCGTGGCTGTTTTCTCGAAGTCTCTCGAGGCGAGCAGCCCGGTCAACATCCCCGGCCTCTTTGTGGACGCCGATTCCTTTGGCCGTCTCGTCGTCCTCGACTCCCGCGTCATGGGCGACAACGCCAGTGCAATCGACAAAGCGCTCGATACCCTGAAGATCCGCTTCACGACGGCAACCGCACCCAAGGGGACAACGCCGGGCACGGCTGTGCTGCGCGACCTCCTCGACGTCGACGATAGCGCGCAGGCTGCTCTGGTCCGCGGCAACGTAGCCTACTACACCACGACCGAGGGTTCGGGAACCGGATACCCCATGTACGAAGGCCGCCGCGCCTACATGCCCTGGCATATCGGCAGCGACTGGACGCTCCACGCTGTCGACATCTTCGGCAACAAGCTCGTCGAGACCGGCGAGCTCCTCCTGCAGAAGAACGGCGCTGGCACTATCCTCGACATCCAGACCGTGGGTCTCTACACCTATGCCTTCACGACGTTTTCGGGTTACGGTCTCGGCGTCTTCGACGTGACCGATGCCTTTGCGATGGGCCTCTACCGCTACATCCCCTCTTCTGGTTGGTTCGGCGATGTCCTCGTCGACCCACGCGCCAGCTATTGGTCTGGCGAGGCGACCGTCTCTGCTGGCATGTACGGTGTGAAGAGCATCCCACTCCCGCGTTTCTAGTCTAGAGCTTCCCCCTGCGTGAACCCTTTTAGGTAACTCATCCGAAACTCACCCGCCTCCCGAGATTCTGTTCGTCATACGGCTTTCTTGATCTCGACGCTATAGCCAAGCTTTTCGAGGCGTTGGACC
>JALOQD010000152.1 GCA_025453525.1 Myxococcota bacterium | reverse complement strand
CGCTCTGGGAAAAACTTTCGCTGGTCCCAAGGCTAGTCCTCGGGACGTTCTCCTGCTGGCGCCATCTTTACCAGGCGGGGATCAAACCGCGCCACGATTTCCACAAGATCGGTCTGAGCGGCCATGACCGACTCGAGATCCTTGTAGGCCATGGGAACCTCATCGAGGCCTGCGGACAAAAGCACGACCTTGCGCTGAACGAGAACGCGTTTGAGGTCCTGCCATGTGTATCGATCCCTGGCCGCGGCGCGGCTCATTCTTCGTCCTGCGCCATGCGACGCGGAGCGAAGCGAGCGGGGCTCTCCCTTGCCCTTCACCACGTATCCGGGAGTGGCCATGGTGCCGGGAATGATGGCCAAGTCTCCCGTTCCTGCCGGAGTCGCACCTTTGCGATGCACGATCACAGCCTCGCCATCGTGGAGCTCGCGCCAGGCGAAGTTGTGGTGGTTCTCCACGCTGGAAAGGGCCGTGGCGCCGAGGTATTCGATCACATGGCGGTGGATGAGCTCGTGATTCGCCATGGCATAGCGGCCCATGAGCTCCATGCACAACCAGTACTCCTGGCCCAGGGCGCTGTTGATATCGAACCAGGCGAGGTGCATGAGATGTCGGGGCAGTTCGGGGCGCAGGCTTGCAGCGAGCTTGCTGTACTTTTGCGCCAGCTCGCCTCCGGCGCCTCGACTGCCACTGTGAGACAAAAGTGCGAGGTGCTCGCCTTGCGGCAGTCCGAGGTTCGGAGAACTCAGTGTGAGCACCCCGAACTCCACGAAGTGGTTGCCGCTGCCACTCGTGCCGAGTTGCGACCACGCTCTATCCTTCACCGCTGCCAGGGTCGCGCTGCCCTGCCAAGACGAATCCTCCATCACTGCGTGATTTCGTCGCTTGTCGAAAGTGGCGCCTACCCCAAAACGGCACTGTTTCTCGATGGCCTGTTCGAGGTCGCGCTGCTTGTGGGCAAGAGCGCTCACGGGCATGTCCAGCACCGACAAGCGCATGCGGCATGCGATGTCCATTCCGACGGCATAGGGGATGACCGCGTCCTTGACGGCGAGCACCCCTCCAATGGGAAGGCCGTATCCCTGGTGGGCGTCTGGCATGAGCGCACCGCGCAAAGCCACGGGCAGAGAGCAGGCGTTTTCCATTTGGGTGATGGCCCCTTGCTCAATGTCCTGTCCGAACCGCACAAAGGGAGCGGGCTCTTGCCTGGGAGTGTAGGTCGCTCGGGCAGCCTTGGTATCGGTGAGGACGCGGGCGAGCTCTCCCCAGATTTCATGATCCCGATACTCGCTCGGAGAATGCAGTAGGCTGCGCACTTCCTTTCGAATCGAGCCCTTTTTAATGCCGAAGCGGCTCGCTCGTTTGAGAGCACTGGCCGCAGCTTCGAGGTATGGAGGATCCTTGGGCAAACCCAGGGCGATGAGCTCCTTGGTCTTCATGCTCTGTCTTATTAAGCGATTTTCGGGCCGATGTCGCTTCGGGAATGGGCGAAGGAGGAGGGAGGTTTGTCAGCGCGGGGCGCGGTACACGTTGAACGGCTGGAAGCCGCTGTCCGGGTCGTTGCCTGTGGCGTCCACGCGGCCGCGCACGTACCACTGGTTCTTGGCGTTCTTGCCTTCGTAGGTCGGGTAGATTTCCTGAGGCAGCATCACTTCGCCTTTCCAGCTCTGGCTGCCGCTCGCCGGGATCACCGTTTCTGGATTGATTTGGTACGACTGTTCAAATGTTGTGACGGTGATGGTCTGTTCGTGGTTCTCACTGTCGTGATACTTCACCGTCTCCTGTGCCCAGACATCGATGTAAATGCCTTTCGATTTTAGCTCGGGCCCGGTGGAGGTCGCCGTGACCTCGACCCGCAGGGGTCCACCGCATGGAACCCAGGGGCTCTCCATTTCAATCCCGACCTTGGCCGCGCCGCCGGTGACCGCGTTCACAGCGCCTTTGAGCTTGTCCATGAAACCCATGTTTTTTCCTCCTACGGCTGATGAATGGAATTTCGGTGAAGAATATTTTGGGCCAGGCTCGCGACCGCGCCACTTCCAGGTTCAAATCAGTTGCACCTGCCTATTGTATAGGGAATCGTTGTTGGGTCGCAAAAGCAGAAGGAAGAAGGAGGAGATAAAAGTGAAACCCATCAGCGCCGACAAGAACCTCGTCGCCCACTGCGGGCTTTACTGCGGAGCGTGTCGTGCCTATCTCAACAGCCGCTGTCCTGGCTGCCACGAGAATGCCAAAGCCTCGTGGTGCAAGGTCAAGGCCTGTTGCGCCGAGCACGGGTATTCCACATGTGTCGACTGTCGGGAATTTGCGGACCCCAAGCTCTGCGGCAAGTTCAGCAACGTCTTTTCCAAGGTCTTCGGCGTGCTTTTCAACTCGAACCGGGCTGCGTGCATCGAGAAGATCCGCACAACCGGCCTCGAAGAGTATGCGGTGTTCATGGCCGAGAAAAAGAGACCGAGCTTGCCACGGCGCGGACAGCCTACTTTGTTTTAGAGGTGGCGCTTGGCTTCCGTGGCCGCTGTGCCGGGCGCGCCTGGCCTTGCGGTCCATGCTGACGCCAGTGCTCGCCCAGGAGCACGGCCGTGGCGCAAGAGACGTTGAGACTCTCCACGCGGCCGGTGCCTGGTATGACGACCTCGAGCTCGGACTGCTGGCGCAACTCTTTGGATAGGCCTGCGCCTTCGGAGCCGAGCAGCAGGGCGCAACGCTCGGGGAGCTGCGTCTCGAACACCGATTTGGACGCGTGACTCGAGGTCGCGACCAAGCGAAAGCCCGCTTCCCGCAGGCGCCGGAGGTCTTGGGCGAGATCGGCGCAGATCGCGATGCGACAATATTCGGCTCCCCCCTCGGAGGTGCGATAGATGGCGGACGACAGCGACTTTTCTGTCCCCTCGTCCCCGCGGATGAGCACTCCGTCTGTGCCAAAATGGGCCGCGACCCGCAAGATGGCGCCGACATTGTGGGGGTTCCCGACTTCGTCCAAGACCACGAGGCACATGCGTCGTTGTCGACGGGAAAGAGCGATGAGCTCTTCGATGGACTCGAGCGGTTTGGGTTTGGCGGCGATGCAGACGCCTTCGTGGTGTCTCGATTCTGTAATCTTTTCGAGCTCATCGGCAGTGACTACGCGATAGGGCTTGCGGGCCTCGGCACATCGCTTGAGCACTTGTGACAGATCCTTGAGCCTCTCCTCGGTGAGATAGATACGCAGGATATCATCGAACCTTCGGGCCGCGAGCGCCAGACAACTATGCAGGCCATAGACGCGGGTCTCGCTTTTGCGCGTTTGGAGCTTTTTCGTCGGGGCGTGTTCCATGTGGTTCTTTCATTTTGCCAAAAGGTCTATGGGCTCGTATCTGTTTGGAAGGTGCGGCGCAAGCGAGAAAAAAGCGACCGAGCAGCGTTGGTGTTGCACCTTTCCGCAGCATGGTATGGTGCCACCTCGACTGGCGGCCTGCCGGGTTCGCCTGGATTCGGAAAGAAGGACGATGTCGCAAATGGATGTTAATGAGTACGTACAAGAGGTTGCGCGCGTCGCCTTTGGGGTGCGGCGGCGCGTGCTCGAGCACACCATCCGCAACAATGGCGGGTATCTTTCCCAGGCCTGCTCCAGCGCCGAGATGCTGGCCAGTGTCTACAGCGGCTTGTTGAAGCTCGGGCCGAGCCTGGGGTCCAGGGTGCCCGGACCGTTTCTCGGAGTGCCGAGCGCCTCGAACCCTGCGGCCGCGAGTGGCGCATCCTACAACGGGCCCAAAGCGCCGGACCTCGACCGATTCGTATTTTCTCCTGTGCACTACGCGCTCGTGCTGTACGCTGTGCTCATCGAAACCGGCAGGCTCTCCCCAGAGGCCCTCGAGCAGTTCAACAAAGACGGCTCGATGGTGGAGCTCATCGGCGCCGAGCATTCGCCTGGCCATGAGGTCACCGCTGGTTCTCTCGCTCAAGCATTGTCTCAAGCTGCGGGCATAGCCCTGGGGCGAAAGCTCAAAGGGGAAACAGGTCGCGTGGTCGTGTTCATGTCTGACGGCGAGCTAGCGGAAGGCCAGACCTACGAGGCCATCGCCGCCGCGGCCTATCACCGCGTGGACAACCTCGTGGCGATGATCGATGTCAATGGACAGGCTTGCGACGGTAGGATGGACTCGGTGATGAACGTAGAACCCATCGCGCAGAGGCTGCGCTCGTTCGGTGCGGTGGTCGCAGAAGTGGATGGACACGATGCCACAGCCCTGCTCGAAGCTTTTGCCACACCGCATCCCGGGGCACCGCTGATGATCATCGGTCGCACTGATCCATGCCGCGATCTGCCGATTTTACAGGAGAGGGCGCCGAAGCTGCACTACGTGAGGTTCAAGGACAAGGGCGAGATGGCCCGCTACGAGGCGGTACTTTGCGGGCTGCGGCAAAAGGAGGTGTGATCATGGAGATCGTTCGCCGACCTCACGCACGCAATCTCGTGCGATTTGCCGCACACAAACCGGAGGTTCTGGTGCTTTCTGCGGATCTCACCAGCTCCTGCGAGGCCGATGACTTCCGCGCTGCCTACCCAGAGCGGTTCTTCTCCGTGGGCATGGCCGAGCAAAACATGCTCTCGCTGGCCGGGGGCCTGGCACGTGAGGGAATGCTGCCGCATGTGCATACGTTTGCGGTGTTCATCTGCCGCCGCGCTTTTGATCAGGTCGCCATGAGCGTGGCCTACCCCAACCTGCGGGTGCGGCTCGTGGGTTTCTTGCCTGGTCTGACGACGCCTGGCGGTGTGACACATCAGGCCATAGACGACGTGGCATTGATGCGGGTCCTGCCCAATATGACCATCCTGGAGTGCGGCGATGCCACGGAGGTGGAGTCGGCGCTCGACGTGGCGCATGGCGTGCCTGGTCCCGTATACCTGCGGATGCTTCGCGGCGAGGTGCCGCGCCTCTTCTCGAGCAGCGACCCCATGGTGCTGGGACAGATGAGGCTCGTGTCGCGCGGCGCGGACCTCCTCGTGGTGTCGAGCGGTGTGTGTACCGAAGAGGCCATGCGGGCTGTGCTGGCCCTGCGGCGAAAGGGCGTGTCAGCCGCGCACCTGCACGTTTCGACGCTCAAGCCGTTGTCAGGTGACGGTCTGTGTGACTTCGCGAGCGAGGCGCGGCTCGGTGTCATCACGATGGAAAACCATTCCGTCGTCGGCGGGCTCGGCTCAGCAGTGGCCGAGGCGCTCGCCGAGCGGGGCGTGGGCAAGAGGCTCGTGCGGCTCGGTGTGCAGGACCAATACGCCCACGGCGCATCTAAATCTTACTTGCTGGCCAAATACGGTCTCGACGCGCGGGCCTTGATAGGCGCGGCTGAGCGCCTGTGCGAGGCACCCCTCGATATCGCCGATGGCGAGCTTTTAGGAGTGGACAAAGGTCCTGCGGACGAGCAGTCCAAGGCCGAGGCGCTTTAGGATGCGCGTCCTATGTCCTTCGAGCGAGAAGATCGGCGCGACCTACGAAATCCGCGGTGACAGGGAGCTTGCGCAGCGTGTGGCCAGCGATATCTGCATCGAGCAGACCGTGGAGTTTCCCGCTGACCTCGTGACCCAACCCCACATTCGCGACGAGATTTTCGGGCATATCACCGGGCTGTCCGAAATCGAAGAAGGCCTGTGGCAAGCGCGCATAGAATACAGTGCCGAGCTCGCTTCGCAAGAAGTCCCGCAACTCCTCAACGTGGTCATGGGCAACACGAGCCTCAAGACGGGCGTAAAGCTCGTCGACGTTGAGCTGCCGGCCTCGGTGCTTGCTCTGTGCGGCGGGCCGCGCTTCGGAGTGGCTGGACTGCGCAAACTGCTCGCCGTCCCGGAACGTCCCCTCGTGGCCTCGGCCATCAAGCCCATGGGCCTTTCCAACCAAGAACTGGCGGAGCTCGCGCTCGCTATGGCTCGCGGCGGTATCGATATCATCAAGGACGACCACGGCCTGTCGAACCAACCGTTCTGCCGTTTCGAGGAGCGGGTTCGAGCTGTGACCCACGCGATCCGCAGGGCGCAAGACGAGACCGGCAAGCGGTGCCTTTACGCACCAAACGTCGCGGCGCCGCTCACCTCTATCCTCGCCAGGGCTGAGTTCGCAGCCGGGTTCCAGGCCGGGGCACTGATGATCGCCCCTGGTCTCTGCGGTTTCGATGCGCTGCGACTGCTGGCGAGCTCCGAAGGACCGGGCCTTCCCCTGCTTTGCCATCCTGCGTGGCTCGGCAGTCTCACGGTCTGCTCATCGAGCGGCCTGTCCCATGGTCTTGCCTATGGTCTATTGCCCCGCCTTCTCGGCGCTGATGCCAGCATCTTTCCCAACTTCGGTGGAAGATTCTCGTTCAGCGAGCAGGCGTGTCGAGACATCGCGGCGAGCTGCCAGGGCACCCCAATGGGGTTGACGTCGATCTTCCCGGTTCCCGCCGGTGGCATGACTGTGAATCGCGTCCCAGAAATGGCGAGGTTCTACGGGCTCGACACGATGCTTCTCATCGGCGGCGACCTCCGGCGACATGGCGACCTTGAAGCGAGTTGTCGGTCGTTCGTGCTCGCCGCCACCGAAAGCCAGACCTGAGAGCGACGGTGAGCTTTTTTGCAGGCAAGGCCCGCTCTTCTGTCCATGGAACTCTGCCTCAAACAGCGATCCGTAGACGACGGGCTTGCAGCGTGTTAGTTAAAGGTCGTTTTTGAACGAATGACACCCAGCGTCAATGGGTGAGGCGCGAGAGACACCGATGTTTGATGTTCTTGGTTTCGAAGAAGAGCGTTTGGAATCGCGGGAGCAGCGCACGCGCATCGTAGCGGCGTTCGACTCGCCCAGAGAGGCGGAAGAGGCGACCGCAAGGGTCGAGTCCTTGCTGGAAGCCGCGCGTCGGGAAGTCAACGAGCTGTTTCTTGTGCAAGGCGGAGTGGCCGACATCACAGACGTCACGCGCATTTATGCCTGCTACGGATTCACCAACCAGAGCGCGTGGGAGCAGGCCGATCCCCTGCGGGTGCAAGGGAGCGAGGTTGTATGGGATGCCCCAGCGGGTGTCGACCTCGAGGAAGTGGAGGCGCTCCTCTCCACCCTCGGTGCTCGAGGTGTCGTCATGCAGCGCCTAGTCGATGAAGAACCATGGCATCAAGCGCCTCATCCCATGACTGTCGTCGTGTCCGAGGAAGAGTGGGTGCTGCTCACCCCCAACGAAGAAGAGCCCTACCGCCAGATACCTCGTGCCAAGAAGGTTTTGCACTAGCACAGCTCCCCCTCTTCTCCGATGATGCCCCGTTCTTGCCCGTCATCGGAGAGTTGACGAGGCACGAGGCGCTTTGTTGCGGGCTTTTTTTCGACGGTGCCGGTTTGCTGCTGCCTCGAAAAGATAAAGGCCTCGATGGATCGCTGCCATACGTTTTTCTGCTAGACTTCTGCTTTGAGGTTGGACGCGCAGGCGTTGTTTGGGCCGAGCGAGAGAACCGCTTTTAGAGGACGGTTAAGTGGAGGAACACGCGGAAAAATTCTCTTCCGTGCCGCCGCCGGATCTGGGGCGAGACCGGATCGGGAGATACGACATTATCTATCCGCTGGCCCAAGGCGGCATGGCCTCTGTGTATGTGGGGCGCCTTCCAGGGATCGCGGGATTTGAGAAGCTCGTCGCGCTCAAGGTCATCCATCCGCACCTTTCGAGAGAGAGGGAGTTCGTCGACATGTTTCTGGACGAGGCTCGCCTCGCGGCTCGTATCCACCACCCGAACGTCGGCGAGATCTTCGAGATGGCCGAGGACGACGGGCTGTTCTTCATGGTCGGTGAGCTTGTGCAAGGCCACTCGCTCCGGTCGTTCATGAAGCGGGCACGCGCCTTGGGTCTCTCGGTGTCCCAGCCGATTGCCGCGTTCATCAGCGCCAAGGTGTGTCAGGGCCTTCAGGCTGCCCACGAGCTCCGCGGTCCCGAGGGCGAGCCGATGCACCTGGTGCATCGCGATGTTTCACCGCGCAATATCCTTCTTTCGTACGACGGTTTTGTAAAGCTCATCGACTTTGGCGTGGCCTGGGCCAAGGACCGAATCTCGCAGACCGAGGCTGGTCTCCTCAAAGGCAAGGTCGGCTACATGCCGCCTGAGCAGATCCGCGGCCAAACCATGGATGCGCGCAGCGACGTCTTCTCGCTCGGCGTGGTGATGTATTTGATGGTCACCGGCAACCATCCGTTCCCGGGCAACTCGGACGCCGAGCGGATGCACAAGATCCTCAACTCCAAGTTTCCGGCGCCGCGCAAAGCCAACCCCGGCTTGTACCCGGCCATGGAGCAGATCATCCTTACGGCCATGGCTGGTAATCCGCAAGACCGCTACGAGACCGCGGCGCACATGGGTCAGGAGCTGAAAAAATTCATCCGCAACACCGGCGAAAGCCTTGGCGCGGCGGAGTTGAGCGTGCTCATGCACTCTCTTTTTGCCGCGGAGAAGGAAGAGCACGAGAAGCGCGTGCGCGCCTTTCACAGGCAGGCCGAGGATCGCGAAAAAGTTGAGCAATCCTTTGTTTTGAGGTCTTCTCGTCCTGTCCCACCGGACGATGGATTCGAACAGGCAGAGCTCCGCGACGAAATGCACAGTCTCGCGGGCGGGCCCACCGTGCCCGACGAGGAGAGCGTTGACGGGGAGAGTTTTAACGAGGAGAGTTTTAACGAGGAGAACTATACAGAGGGGATGTCGCAGGTTCCTGGGCTCACTGGGAGATGGAAACTGCTGGCCGCGCTCGGCGGGGTACTCCTCGGCGGCACAATTGTGATGATTGCACTGATGCTGATGTCACGTCCCGATAGCGCAACGAAAGAATCGGCAGACCCAGCCACGGGATCTTTCGTTAAGGTGTCACCGGATCATGCAGGTGCCTCTGCGGAGGCCGTGCGCAACCCCGAAGCGGCTGTTGCGCCAGAGGTCGTCTCTCCCAAACCTCGTTTTGTCTCTATCGGCCTTTCCTTGGAGCCTGCATCGGCGAGGGTCTCGGTGGATGGAGAGCCGGTGGATGTGCGGGACGGACGTCTCTTGTTGCCCTTGTCTGCTGAAAGTCACAGATTAGAGGTCGCTGCGACAGGCTACGCGACGCACGTCGCCGAGTTCGTGGCCGACCAGGATCGGCAGGTGGAAATTCGACTGGTCAAGGCTTCCAAGGCCGCGATGTCAAAGCAGCCCGCCACGAGCGAGCGCTCTAACAAGACGGGGTCGGGTTTGCCCCTCGAACTCCGGGGAAGTCCATATTGATGAGGTACAAAAGATCCATACACGTCTTTTTGGTCGTGCTGTTGGGTGTGGTGGCTGGGGCAGCGCCCGTCGGGGCGGCGCAGAATTCTCTAGAGAAGAAAGAAGACAAAGCGCGCGCTGCCGAGTACTTCAATCGAGCCGAAGTGCTGTTCGAGGCTGGCCAGTTCTCCAAAGCGGCGCAGGCGTTCATCCTCGCTTACGAGCAAGCCCCTCACCCGTCGGTCATGGCCAACGTCGCCGTGTCCTTCGACAAAGCGGGCTCGAACGTCGAGGCGGTCAATTGGTATCGAAGGTATCTGGCGCAAACGTCGGGAGCGAAGGACGATGTCAAGATCCGCGGGCGCCTCAAGCAACTCGAGCAAGCCGTTGGAGAGCTGCGGGTGACTTGTGCGCAACTCGAATGTCAGGTTCGTGTGGACCGCGTAGAGGTGGGGGAGGCGCCCCTCAACATCGTGGTCATTCCTGGCATGCATGTCGTGGACGCCGTCATCCATGGCGTAGCTTCCCCTGCGAAGAACATCGACGCGACGGCCGGCCAAGTCGTTCCGGTTGAAGTGGGCGGCGCACCCGTTGTGATCGACGAGGAGTCTTTTGGGTCAGAATCGACTGAGGAACCATCAAAGGAGAGAAAGGCGCGCGGTTTCAGCCTTCGGCCGATGACCTGGGTCGCCCTCGGGGGCACGGTCGTATTTGGTGGGCTAGCCGTTGGCTTTGGTGCTGCGACCCTTTCGACCAAGGCGGACTTCAAGAACAGCGGATACTCCGATCCGGACCTGGCGAAAAAGGGAGATTCCTACAAGATCGCCACGAACGTCTTTATTGCCGCTGCGGGCGTTGCGGCTCTGACCACCGTGGTGCTCATCGTGCTCGATGCCCGGGCGAAGAGAAACAAATCCGCTGAGAACACCGCTGAAGTCATAGCCGGCATGGCGCCGATCGAAGGCGGCCTGAGCGCTCTAGTGACAGTGTCGTTCTAGGACCCACCAACTCGTTTGGTCCGTACCGGGGTTTCATGTTATCGAATGCCTGCAAGAGGCGCGTTTTGCGCCGTGCAGCGGCAGCAGCGCACGTTTGATAGAGGAGCCAAGAGGTCCATGGCCGAGGAAAAAGGCAAGATTACCCCCCAGTCACAAGATTTTCCGCAATGGTATCAAGATGTCATCCGCGAGGCGGATCTGGCCGAGGTGGCCAAGGTCGTCAAGGGCTGCATGGTCATCAAGCCCCACGGCTATGCCATCTGGGAGAAGATACAAGCCGACCTCGACAAGCGCTTCAAGGCCACGGGCCACAAGAATGCCTACTTTCCAATGCTCATCCCCATGAGCTTTCTGACCAAGGAAGCCGAGCATGTGGAGGGCTTTGCCCCCGAAGTCGCGGTGGTGACCCACGCGGGTGGAAAGAAGCTGCCCGAGGGCGAGGAGTACGCGATCCGGCCGACATCGGAGACCATTATCGGCCACTTTTTCGGCAAGTGGATAGAGTCGCATCGCGACCTACCCCTGCTCATCAACCAATGGGCCAACGTGATACGCTGGGAGTTGCATACCCGCATGTTCCTGCGCACCACCGAGTTTCTCTGGCAAGAGGGGCATACGGCCCACGCGAACCACGACGAATCTATGGAAGAGGTCATGCGCATGCTGAACGTCTATGGCGATTTCGCCGAAAGCGTGATGGCCATGCCCGTGATTCGCGGACAAAAAACCGAGTCCGAGAAGTTTGCTGGGGCGGCTTCTACCTTCTGTATCGAGGCCATGATGCGCGACGGCAAGGCCCTACAGGCGGGCACGAGTCACGATCTCGGCCAAAACTTCGGCAAGGCGTTCGACGTAAAATTTCAGACCGAGTCAGGACAGGTCGACTACGTTTGGCAGACCTCGTGGGGCGTGTCCACGCGCCTTGTGGGCGCACTGGTCATGAGCCATTCTGACGATACGGGCCTCATACTGCCGCCCAAGCTCGCGCCGATTCACGCCGTAATCGTCCCCATTTATCGAAAAACCGAGGAGCGCGCCGCCGTGCTCGAAGCCGGCCACAAGCTCGCCGCCGACATTCGCGAGAAGGGTTTCTGCGTTGAGATCGACGATCGCGACGGCAAGCGACCGGGCGACAAGTTCTACGAGTGGGAGCGCAAGGGCGTGCCCATGCGCATCGAGCTCGGGCCACGCGATATCGCCGCGGGCACAGCGGTTACCAAGCTTCGTGTGGGTGGCGAAAAAGTGCCCCGCTCCCTCGCGACCTTGGCGAGCGATCTGCCTGCCGTGATGGACGGCTTTCAGGCCTTCCTATTGGACCGGGCCAAGCAGTTCCGCGCCGAGAACACCGTCACCGTGGATTCGTGGAAGGAGTTCCTCGAAGTGTTCGAGGCTGGCCAGTCCAAGTTTGTCTGGGCTCACTGGGATGGCTCGCGCGAGACAGAGGCGGCAGTAAAGGAAGAAACCAAGGTCACCATCCGCTGCATCCCCTTGCCTGGCCAAGGTCCGGACTCTGAGCCTGGAGCCTGCGTCAAGACTGGTAAACCGTCAGCCTGTCGAGTGCTTTTTGCCAAGGCCTATTGATCTGGAGTTTCGTCATTTTTCCTACTGCGGCGAAAGCTGAACGACCGGCGCTGCGTCATCCGCGCTATTTTTCACTCACCCTACCGCCAGTAGGCCTCCGCGAAAAATATCGCGGCTTCCTTGCGGCGG
>JALOQD010000151.1 GCA_025453525.1 Myxococcota bacterium | reverse complement strand
CGTGGCCTGCGAAACAGTGGTGTCTGGCCTTCCCAGGCTCACCCTTGGCGCAGGTGCTCCTGCGGCCAGTCTCGGCGCGCCAGGGGACTTTTACGCCAATGAAGAGAGCGCCGACCTCTACGAGAAACAGACGTACTCCCGCTCGGCGATCCACTTGTGGGCTTCTGGACATGGGGTTTGGGAAGATGACTACAGCGAACAGGGCAACAAGCTGGCCGTGGATTCTGCCGGCAACATCTTCATCGCTGCCCAGACCACGGGCGACTTCGAGCATGGCGTGAACTGTGCTCCGTCGAACAACACGTTCGACAGCCTGCTCATCAAATTCATTCCCTGAAGATTTTCGACCAGTTTCCCGTCTTGAAAGGGTCTACAAAAAACGTGCCGTCGTGCTATGGTGCTGGCTCGTTGGGGCCTCGTCGCGCGGGCGCTTTTCGAAAAAGGCGGCGAGCCGATTGTCAGAAGGCAGAGAGCACATGACCGATTACAAAGACACGATTTATCTTCCCACGACCGAATTCCCCATGCGCGCAAGCCTTCCCCAGCGCGAGCCCAAGATGCTCGAGATCTGGGAAGAGCGCAGCATCTACGAAAAGGTTCTGGCCCAGACCAAGGACGGCCCGCGCTTCGTGTTTCACGACGGTCCGCCTTATGCCAACGGCAACATTCACCACGGGCACATCTTCAACAAGGTGCTCAAGGATATCATCGTAAAGTACCGCAGCCTCAAGGGCTGCCATGTGCGCTACATTCCGGGCTGGGACTGCCACGGCCTCCCCATCGAGCTCAACGCCGAGAGAGAGCTGGGCAAGCCGGCTGGAGACGCGGACAAGCTCTCCATCCGGCGACGCTGCCATGACTTCGCCATGAGCTGGTCCAATACGCAGATGCAGGAGTTCAAGCGACTCGGTCTTTTCTCTTTGTGGGACGAGTCTTACCGCACCATCGAGCCCGCCTACGAGAAGACCATCGTCGAGGCCCTAGCGACCATCATCGAGCGCGGCATGGTCTACCGCGGGAGCAAGCCCGTGTATTGGTGTGCCGATTGCGCCACAGCGCTGGCCGAGGCAGAGGTGGAGTACGGGGAGCACGCTTCGCCTTCTGTGTTCGTGAAGTACCCAGTCATCGATCGCGCGGCCATGCACGAAGTTTTGGGTCTCAAAGACGACGGCACGCCCCTGTCGGTGATGATTTGGACCACGACGCCTTGGACGCTTCCGGCCTCTCTGGTCATCGCAGTGCATCCCAAATACGAGTACCGAGCCTTTGACGCGGGCGGTGAGCGCGTCGTCATCTGCGAGGACATGGGGAAGTCCACCTTCGAGTATTCGAAGCGCAGCGGACAGGCCATCGGCGCGGCAGTCCCGGGCGCGAGGCTCGAGAAGCTGCGGTGCCGTCACCCATTTATCGAGACGCGGGAGATTCCGATTCTGCTCGCCGATTACGTAACCTTGGAGCAGGGCACGGGCTGCGTGCACACTGCCCCGGGACACGGCCAAGAAGACTACGTTCTGTGCGCGAGCCACGGCATCGACGTGTATGCGCCGGTCGACAAAGAGGGCCGCTTCACCGCGGAGGTGCCGCAGTGGCAGGGCATGCTCGTGTGGGATGCAAACCCTAAAATCGTGCAGTACCTCGCAGACCAGGGCGCTTTGTTCAACCCCGTGGGTCAGAAGCTCAAACACCAATACCCGGTGTGCTGGCGCTGCAAGAAGCCCATCATCTTCCGCGCCACGCCCCAGTGGTTCATCTCCATGGACAAAACCGAGCTGCGGGCAAAGGCCCTCGCAGAGGTGGACCGCACTCGTTGGCTGCCTGCCTGGGGCCACGATCGCATCTATGGGATGATCGAGAATCGCCCGGACTGGTGCATCTCCCGTCAGCGCGTGTGGGGCGTGCCCCTGCCCATCTTCCACTGCGACAAGTGCGAGGAGCCGCTCGTGGACGCTGCAGTGGCTCGGCACGTGGCCGCCATCTTTGGCGAGCACGGAGCGGACGAGTGGTGGAAGCGCGAGGCCAAGGAGCTTCTCCCCCCTCAGACGAAGTGTCGGACCTGCGGCAGCGAGGACTTTTCCAAGGACGCGAACATCGTGGATGTGTGGTTCGAGTCCGGCGTGAGCTGGGACGCCGTTTGCCGCGACAAGCAGGGACTCGGCGTGCCAGTGGACCTGTACCTCGAGGGCTCGGATCAGCACCGCGGCTGGTTCCACACGTCCATGCTCACGAGCGTGGCGACGGTCGACAAGGCGCCCTACAAGACTGTTCTCACCCACGGGTTTATTTGCAACGAGAAGGGTGAGAAGCTCTCCAAGAGCCAGAAGAACTTCATCCCGCCGAGCAAGACGATGGACAAGGACGGCGCCGAGATCTTGCGTCTGTGGGTCTCTTATGCCGACTATCGTTCGGACATCCCGTTTTCTCCGGAGATCGTGGCGAGTCTGGTGGATGCCTACCGCAAGATCCGCAATACGTTCCGTTTCATGCTCGGCAACCTCGCGGACTTCGATCCGAGCTGTCACGCTGTCGACTTCGCGAACATGCCCTCGCTCGACAAGTGGATGCTCGGCCGCTTTGGGCGATATCTCGCGCGTTTGGACCGCGCCTACGACGAGTATGAATTCCACTATGTCTTTCATCAGACCATGGAGCTCGTGACCGTGGATCTGTCGGCCTTCTACGCCGATATCATCAAGGATCGCGTGTACTGCGAACAAAGAGACGCCGTGGCGCGCCGCTCGGCCCAGACCGTGCTCTACATCATCGTTCGCGACATGGCCAAAGTTCTCAGCCCAGTGCTCAGCTTCACCTGCGAAGAGGTCTGGCAGCACCTGCCCAAAACCGCCCACTCTCCCGAATCGGTGTTCCTCGCTGGCTCCCCCGTGGCCGAGCCGGCCTGGGAAGACGAAGCGCTCATGCAGCGCTCGGCGATGCTGCGCGAGGTGCGAAAGGTCGTGACTCGTGAGCTCGAGGTCTTACGCAAAGACGGGGTCATCGGCAATGCCCTCGAGGCAGAGGTGGAGATTCGCGCGAGCAAGGAGACCTTCGCCGCCCTGTGCGCAGAAGGCGCCGAGTCCATCGCGGACCTGTGCCTCGTCTCGGCGGTGACCATCGTCGAGGCGCCGGGAGATGTTTCGGTCAAGGCCCTGCGAACACAGGCCGGCAAGTGCCCGCGCTGCTGGCGTCACGGTCATGGGATCGGCAGCGACGCCCGTCATCCTGATTTGTGTGCTCGCTGCGCCGCGGTGATGGCCAACATGCCTTGCGCAGTCTCCAAGGAATAGGTGGATGTGTGACTGACCAACAAAAGAAACCACTCATAGCGCTGCTCATCATCTTCGTCGCCTGCGTGGCAGCCGACCAGATCACCAAGCAGATGGCCCATCATACGTTGCTCGCCCCGGCCTTCCACACGCAGACCGCCGAGCATCCCGTATGCGGTGGCCCGCAGGTGGACGAGGAGCGCGAGCGGTTCGTGCGTCGCCATCGGCGGAACGTCGTCGTGGTCGACGGTTTCTTCGATTTTCGCTACGTAGAAAACTGCGCCTCGGCGTTTGGCATGCTCGAGAGCCTGCCCGAGGGGCTACGCTACCCGTTTTTTCTAGCCGTGTCTTTTCTCGCCGTACTCTTCATTCCGTATCTGTACTGGCGCACCCCGGCGGATCAAATCCTCATGTTGTACGCCCTGCCGTTTGTGCTCGCCGGGGCGGTGGGGAATCTCATCGATCGCCTTGTGTTTCGTTATGTCATTGACTTCATTCGTTGGTATATCACAGTTAATGGACAGCAAAAGCAATGGCCGACGTTCAACATCGCCGATGCGGCCATCGTAGTGGGAATTGGTCTCATGGTCTTGCAGATGCTTCCTCGTCGAGGCTCGAAGGCCGATGCTGGTAGAGTGAAGGCATGAGCGCTGCCCGATAAGTGGAAGTGCGGCCGCAGGAGTGGGTGCCACAAGCCGGGCGAATCGAATACTGCGCGACCCATGGAGACCGGACGGAGCTAGGAAAATGGACGACGCCAAGATATGCCCGGCTTGTCAAAAAGAAGTGCCCCAGCGCGCTGCGCGATGCAAATACTGCGGCGTGCGGCTCGAGGCACCGAGCCCCTCATCCTCTGCGCAGGCAGCAGTTCCTAAGCTCCAAGGCACTCCACCGCTGGGCTCTTTTCTCGGACAAGCGATACCCGCCCGGCCCATCGCGGGCAGGACGACGGCCTCGATCAAGGGTCAAAGCACGCCGCCGCTGTCTTCGGCGCCGACTCATGACAGCCCAGTTCCAACGAGCAAATCATCCCCAGGCGCTGTTCGATCGGACGAAGGGGGACCGCCCCAGTCCTCGACGCCGCCTCCTCCTCCAAAGATCGCTTTTAGCAAGACGCCAGCACCCCAACTGCCGCGGCCGAGCGTTCCGGTGCCCCGACCGGGCCGTGCTTCTGGTCCCTCCTTTGAGCCTCAGGCCGTGCTGCCGCGTCCAGATACAAGAAAGATATCTGGAGAGATTAGCCCAAGGAGAACCGGCGAACTGCATCCGAGCAGACCATCTGCGGCGCCTGGACCCCTGCGCCGGCCGTCCGTGGAGCGATCCGGGGAGCTGCCAGAATCTCCGGCTCTTATCAACGAGACCATCGATATCGCCCTGCCGACCGAACAATCGAACGTTGGTAACGTAGAGGCGATTATGGCCGGCCATCGCGACTCGTCGATGGAGCCCTCGCTGTGGCGCGCCGATTCGTCAGAAATCAGTTCAGTGCTCAGGAAAGCCGAGGCGAGCGAAGCAGAGCAAAGGCGGCTGCACCCGGTCGGGATGATGGCAATGCTCGCCAGGCCGCTTTTTCCAGGCCGCTTTGATCTGCTCGGCAGCGTTACGGTTCTCCATGCTGGCGCAGCAGGGCTCGCGGTTTTGGCCCTCATCGCCATTGTGGGGCTCGCCACAGGGGGCGAAGACGAGCAAGAGCCGGTGGCACAGACGAAAACCTCGGTCGAGCGGCCCAGCGTCACGACCGTCAAGGCGGCGGCCAGGACGGGCGCGAAGGAGCCTGTCGCGAGCCAACCAGGCGGTCGCCCGGAGCGGGAAAAGGCGGTCGTGGAGCACAAGTGCTTGCCGTTCGCCAAGAATCCGTCGTTTCCCTGGCACAGCGAGCTGGCGACAATGCTCACCACAGCCACGACGAGCGGCGTGTGCGGCTTGTTCGGACGAGATGCCAAGACGCTTTACGAGCAGCTCGCGGCGCTGTTCTCCGGGCCGCCCACCGGCTACGATCTGTTGCCCCAGGGACAGCTTATCGAGGCGAGTCCAGAATCTACGGGCGCGCTGAAGGGTCTTCGACTTCAGCTCATTTTCGCATCTGCCGGGTTGATAGAGCTTCGTCTGAACTATGGCGATCGCCTGACCGACAATCTCGACGAGAGTGCGTTCGTTTCGGTGTTTGGTGAGCCCTGGACCAGCGTCGACGAACAGGGGCGTACGGTCCAGCGTTTCAAAGACAGCGATTTGATTGTCGAGATTCTTACAAAGCGCGACAAATACCGCCGCGTCTTTCGCGAGTTGCGGTTTTCGAGCGCACCCCTAGCGGCGTCTCTCGGCGACGCCATGGAAAAGCGCCGCAAGGTCGAGTCCGCCTTGGCACGGGGCCTCGAAAAGCGCGCAGAGAGGCGCCTCATCGAGGCGAACGACTGGTTCGCCAAGGCGCTGAGCCTAGCGCCCGAGGTTGGTCAGGCTCGGATTTGGCTAGCCATGCTGGCACTGGCGAATGAGCGCTTCGACCAGGTCGAGAAACAGGCAGGGCTTGTGCTCGAAACCAGTCGTGACCGGCGCATGCATGCAGAGGCCAAGGGCCTGCTCGGCGTGGTGGCTCTCGCCAAGGGCAATGCAGAAGATGCTTGGGCCCGGTTCAGTGAAGCGGCTGCCATAGATCCGATGAACCCAGAGCTCCTTCAGTCCGCGCGCGAGCTTGAGACCAAGGCCTACGCTCCCGAACGAGTGGCCAAGACGGCGTCGAGGCTCGAATGCCTGGTAAAAAAGGAAGCCAGGGGCAAAAAGAAACGCACCAAGAGTCCGCCGCCGCCCTGGACAGAACGCGGTCTACTCGCGCGTGGAAACTTTCCGAGTCGCGCCGTATACGAGACAGCGCTTGCCTCTGCCGCTGACAAACCTGAGTTCAAGGCTGCCAAGAAGATGTGGACTAGGTGGGAATGCCCGTAGGAAAGCGCCTTCCGCATCTGCTGACGAGGAGACCCTTGCCGTGACCTCTCGCCTCACTTTGGGTTGGCCGCTCACAACAGTAGTGAAGAGGATTCTCGTCGTTCTCGTCGTCACATGGGTCGTGCAGGTCATCGCTGAGCGTTGGATGAGTCTTCCGTGGATCGGCGAAACCCTGGCGCTGACCCCAGGACAAGTGATATCCGATGGGCGAGTCTGGCAACTGCTTTCGTACATGTGGCTGCACAGCACTGCCAGCTTTACGCACATTCTGTTCAACGGCCTGTTTCTGTGGATGTTCGGCGGCACCTTGGAGCAGCGCTGGGGAGGCCGAGGTTTCCTCAAGTTCTATCTTCTCAGCGGTCTTGGAGCCGGTCTCGTGGTGCTCCTCGTGGGGTGGATATTCTATCCGGATACTCCGGTGCTCGGCGCTTCAGGAGCCATCTATGGCCTGGTCGTGGCATGGGCGATCACAGAACCCAACCGGCTCGTCTACCTGTTTGGCGTGTTTCCCATGCGAGGGAAGTACTTCGCCCTCATTCCCATCGTTTTCGCCTTGGCCGACTTCCTCGTTCAGGGTGAGGGGACGAGCCATGCTGCCCACCTCGGAGGGCTCGCGACCGGCGCCTTGCTCGTCACGGGTTGGTGGAAGCCGCAAAAGGCTTGGCGCCAATTTCGCCTGTTCTATCTCCGTCGCAAGCTCAAGGTCATCGATGGCGGCAGAGGTGGAGAAGAGCCTCCTCAGGATGGGTATTGGAACTGAGAGCTGTCATCAACGGCAATTTCGATAGGATGGAGGAGGCGACCAAGAGCCCTTAGCGGCCCAGGAAACTCGGGAGGCGCTTTTCGACGAACGCGCCCATCCCTTCTTTCTGATCCTCAGTGCCAAAAAGGGCGGCAAAGGCTTGCTTTTCGAGCTCGAGAGCCGCGTCGAGGGAAATGTCTACTCCCTTGTTCATGCAGCGCTTGGCCGCGGAAATGGCGAGGGGGCCTTTGCTCATGAGGAGCCGTGCGCGTTCCCGTACCTTGGACAGCAGCTCTTCGGGCTCGTAGAGCTCGGACACGAGGCCGATTCTCTTGGCCTCCTCGGCGCTGATGACGTCCCCTGTGTAGATGAGCTCGCGGGCCTTGTTCATGCCCACGATGCGGGCCAGGCGCTGGGTGCCGCCAAAACCGGGGATGATGCCGAGGCTCACTTCGGGTTGACCGAACTTGGCCTTTGTCGAGGCATAGATGAAATCGCAGCCCATGGATATCTCGGTACCGCCGCCGAGGGCAAAGCCGTTGACTGCGGCGAGCACCGGTTTGTCCAGAGTCTCGAAGGCGCGCAGCACAGCGTGGCCCAGGTCGCCGAACTCGAGCCCCTGTGTGACGGTGAACCCGCGCATCTGTGAGATGTCGGCACCTGCGACGAACGAACGACCCGCGCCAGTGAGGATGGCGACCTTGGACTGCGGGTCCTTGCGCACGAGCTCGGTGGCGGCGAGAAGATCGCGCAGCACCTGCATGTTGAGGGCGTTGAGGACTTCCGGGCGGTTGATGGTGATGGTGGCAATGCCTTCGCTGACTTCGTAGAGGATGGTTTCGAACGTCATGTTTGCCTCGTGCTTTTTTGGGGGTTCTTCAGGTTGATTTTTCGCACTTTACCATGAGCTCCCCTGTGGACGGCCATGGCGCAGATCATATGTTTCGGAAGTACGAGTCATTAGGGCTCGTTGGCCAGTTGGGTGCGTTGGTGGATGCCTGTCATTGTGGTGTGGTAGTGTTTTGTCCACGCTGACAAAAAAAAGGAGCCACTCATGTCCCATAGACTTTTTGCCGCGGTGGTCCTCGCGGGGTTTTTCGGCAGTTGCGCCAAGGCTGAAACGACGCAGAGCTCGACGCCCAAAGGTCCGACCAGTATGGCGGAGATCGAAGCTGCCATCGACGCTGGAGAATACGCTGCTGCGAGCCTCGGGCTTGTGGCCATCGCACAGCGAGATCCAAAGGACGCTCGCGTTCAGTATTATCTCGGCCTATGCATGGCGCATCAGGGTGATCTCGACAAGGCCGAGGCTTACTATCGCGCAGCTCTCTCCCTCGATGGCGAGTTATCAGAGGCGAGGAGCAATCTCGGGCTCGTGTTGCTGGACCGAGGCAAGCTCGAAGAAGCCGAGGAGCTTCTGACCGCTTACACGAAGGCTCGACCCGACGATGGCAGCGGGTTCTACAATCTGGGCTTGGCGCTCGAAGCCAAGGGCTCCCTCGCGGCAGCGGTTGCGAGCTACACCAAGGCCGCTGACCTTGACCCAAAGGATCCGGCGCCCCCTCGTGCCTTGGGCGATGTGGCCCGCAAACGCGGCAAGCTCGAGGAGGCGCTCAAGAGCTATCGGGAAGCCCTGTCTCGCTCTCCTGGCAATCCGGAATTGCTGCTCGTGTTGGCCGATGCCCTGGTGGCCGCGGGACGAACGGCCGATGCGGTGGCGAGCCTGCTCACCCTGGAAAAAAGTGACGCAGCCACGGCCGAGACTCTAGCGACAGCCGCCGTCTTGCTCTCGGGCAAAGGCAGGAACGACGAAGCCCGTGTCCTGCTCAAGGCGTGCACCGGTCGATTCGCGGACTACCCAAATGGGTTCTTCCTGCTGGGCACGGCCTATGCGCGCGATGGCCAGTGGACCGATGCCTCCCTTGCATTTGAAGCGTTCCTCGCGCTGGAGCCGGGCGGCGAAAAGGCAGAGGTGGCCCGCAAGCACCTGGCGGTTTGCAAGGGCAAAGCCAAGTCCTCTCACTAGAAATATGTCAGCCCGCTTAAGGAATAGAGCTCGAGTCTCATCGGTTATCCCTCCGAGGCATGACGATATTCGCGTGGCGATGTGACACATCATTGACCCCGAGACTAATAATGCGGTAGAATATCAACGAGAAAAAGAATCAACTCGGCAGCACCCTGCCATTACGCTCGCCCCAAGGGGCTTAGAGGGATAGGTATTTTGCGATGGGAGCCCAGGGGGTCTTCAAAATAGGTGAAAAAGCTGTGTACCCAGCACACGGCGTCGGAGAGATCACCGATATTCAGACCCGTAGCATCGGAGGACGTGAGAGGACTTTCTATATCATCAACGTTCTTGAAAACGGAATGAAAATAATGGTTCCGACCGAAACGGCGGCCGCTGCCGGGCTGCGCAAGGTGATCAGTCGTAAGGAAGCCAAGGAGGTCATGGCCATCCTCAAATCGGACGAGGTGGCTGTCAAGACCCAGCCGTGGAATCGCCGCTACCGCGAATACATGGAGATGCTCAAGAGCGGCTCTCCACAGGAGGTGGCAAAAGTCATGCGCGATCTGGTTCGCCTCAAGGGAGACAAAGATCTCTCCTTCGGCGAACGGCGTCTGCTCGAGACAGCCCGTTCACTGCTTATCGCCGAGCTCACCTTGGCGCTCAAGCTCAGCGAAGAAGCCATCGAAAAGGAAATCCAGGCCTTGTTCGCCTAGTGTCGAGTCATGGACGGGTGAGGCGGGCCTACTCACCGCGTCGGACGATTCGTTCCTGGTCGCCCATGTACGGTCGTAGGATCTGGGGTACCATGATGGAGCCATCGGCTTGCTGGTAGGTCTCGATCACCGAAATGAGCACGCGGGGCAGGGCCAGCCCTGACCCATTGAGGGTGTGGACGAAGCGGTTCTTGCCGTCTTCGTCCTTGAAGCGAATGCGGGCGCGACGCGCCTGAAAATCGCCGAACAGGCTGCAACTCGATACCTCGAGCCACTCAGCGCACCCTGCAGCCCAGGTTTCAATATCAAACTTGATGCATGAGACAAACGAAAGGTCGCCGGTGCACATTTTGATGAGGCGATGCTGTAGACCCAGGAGCTGCGCCACCTTGCGAGCGTGAGCGACGAGCTCGTCCAGAGCCGCGCGACTCGCCTCGGGTCTTTCGAACCGCACGAGCTCGACCTTGTCGAATTGGTGGCCGCGCTTGATGCCGCGCGTGTCCTTGCCGTGGCTCATCTTTTCTCGCCGAAAGCAGGGCGAGTAGGCCACATGCCGAATGGGCAACGTCGCGCCGTCGAGGATCTCGTCGCGGTAGAGGTTCGTGACCGGCACCTCGGCTGTGGGCACCCACCAAAAATCTTCTTCGTGGTCGCGATAAAGATTGTCCCCGAATTTGGGTAAGTTGCCGGTTCCCACGAGACAGTCAGCGCGCACCATGGAGGGTGGATAGACTTCTTCGTAGCCGTGCTGGCGGGTGTGCAGATCGAGCATGAACGTGATGAGCGCTCGCTGGAGTCTCGCCCCGTCGCCGCGCAAAACGTAGAAGCGCGAACCCGAGATCTTTTGGCCGCGCTCGAAGTCGATGATGCCGAGGGACTCCATGAGCTCCCAGTGAGGTCGCGGCTCGAAGTCGAAAGTCGGAGCCGAGCCGTACACTTCGACCACGTCGTTGTGCGAGTCGTCGGGGCCGACCTTGACCTCGGGCAGGGGCAGGTTGGGAATGTTGAGCAAAAGATCGTCGAGCTCGACCTCTACCGCCGGCACCGCGGCTTCGTTGTCCTTGATCTTCGATTTGACAGTTCCGACCGCTTCGATGAGCGCCTGCCGGGCAGCCGGGTCTTTTTCGCGGCCGATGTTCTTCGACGCCGCGTTGAGCTCGGCCCGCAGAATGTCGCCTTCTTTTTGCATCTCGCGCCGCTGAGCGTCGAGCTCGAGGACCCTGTCGATGATGTTCGGGGCAAAACCCACGGTGGCGAGGCTAGATTTGACCGCCTCGGTCTCGGTGCGGATACGCTGTATGTCGAGCATGGGGAAAGGCTACTCCTGGAGGAGTCTGGAGAGCTCCTCTTTGATGAGGGTTTCGGCGAGCTCGGGAACGACCTCCCACACGACCTTTTCGACGATTTCGGTGGAGAGGATTCGAATGGCTTCTACTTGTTCGGGCGTTAGGCCACCGACTTTTTGGGCTATCCTTGCGGCTTGCTCGTCCACCTTGGCGGCGATTTCGACGCGGGGTTTCGGCACCTGGCGGGCCGGTGTTTCGAGCTCGATGGCTTCATTGGCCGAGGTCTGGGCCACAGGGGCGCCATCCTGCCCCATTTGGGCGAGCTCGGCCAGGGTGGTGGCTTTGATGGCTTCTGGCGGCTGCTGGGGAGCAACGGGCGCCTTGGAGGGCGGCGGCATGATCAGAGGTTGTGGTGCGCCAGCCATGGGACGAGGAGGCGCCGGACGAGGCATCGTGCCGAATTCGATGGTGTCCTTGGAACCCATGGGGCGGCGCAGCGAGGAACCAGCCGGATCCAAAGCGGGTTTGGGGACCGGAATCGACATAGGTGCCACGGCTCCAGAATGCATCGGTGCTGGAGGCGGGGCCGGCGGAGCAGGCGCGAGCTTCGGCTCGACGCCCAGCGGAATGGGCTCGATATCGCTGAGCGGAATCCCATCCGAGGTCGTGGCGCCGACGAGCTCAGCCACCTTTTCGATGAGCTGGCCTGTGTCGAAGGGCTTCTTGATGAACGCCGAAGCGCCGGCGGCCAAGCCTTTGGCCTCATCGTAGGGGTGGGATACGCCCGACATCAAGATGACCGGGGTCGCTCTGAGGCTCGAATCGTTGCGAATCGTCTGACACAGGTCGTAGCCGGACAAATCGCTCAGGCCCGTGTCGAGCGGCGGCGAACGTTTTTTCCATGATGATCCGCATGGTCGCGGAATCGTCGGCGAATAGGATGATGTTGCTGGCCAAGGGCTCCTCCTTATATAGGGGGACGAGTTTCCAAAAAGAGCGTTGGCTGCGCTGCGACAGAGCCTAGCCTCTCGGACGGGGGGTCGTCAAGAAACACAGCGCGAACACGAAAAACGGACTTGCTTTTTGGTGCGGAGAAAACGAGGAGGCTTTTCAGGGGAGGGGAAGAGCCGTACAATGCGTGCATGTTATGAGTTCGAAAAGGGAGCTTTCCGTTCCAACGGAGCGCTCGTGGTAGCGTGCGGAGCATCAATGGACATGACTCAGACCGATCCGTTGTTCGCTAAGTATGGCCGGACCGCCAAGGCCGGTGAGCTCCTGTTTTCCGAAGGCGAGCAGGGCGCGGAAATGTTC
>JALOQD010000150.1 GCA_025453525.1 Myxococcota bacterium | reverse complement strand
CAGGACAGACTCTGTCCCTACCGCCAATTTCATTTCGAGCATCAATGAAGGGCTCGCGGACTTCATGGCCGTGGCCGAGACAGGCGATCCGGATTTCATCACGCACTCGATACCCAAAGGCGTCTTCAAAGTAGAGGGCAACAATGGACTGACGGAAATCGCCCGAGACGCTTCTGAGCTGCTGACCTACACCGCGGCGATGGACGACGAAGCGCGAACGATTCTGTCCACTACCTATGTTCCTTACGCCATGGGAGCCTTTCTCGCCGCCTACCTCTATGCCGTGGCCGTATCCGTCGATGGGCTCGAGCCCAAGGAGCTGCCGTCCATAGACACGCTGCGCCGCATCGCCGCCCTTGTTCTGGAGACGATGCGCGAGCTCGGTCAGACCGCCGGGGACACTTTCGATATGGCTGACGCGCTCTCCCTATTCGTTGGACGATGTATAAATCCCGAGGATCGCGCCATCGCCTGTGAAGTCGCAAGCGAGCGTGCGAGCCTTATTTTCAATAGCATCGATGGCTGCTAATCAAATGTCTTTACGCTTTCTTGTCATTTCTTTATTGATGTTTTGCGCGAGCATTTCAACCCCCATGGCTCTTGGGGCGCAGGAAGCCCATTCGTCTCATAGTTATCCATTATGGTGCAAGGAGCTGGGTCTTTCAGTCGACGGTGGCGTCTTTCTCCAAGAGCCAGCGCTCAGCCATGGCGTAGCTCCGATGCCTGCCCTGGGTGGCTCGGTATCGTGGGGCGTGTTCCGCTATGGTGCTCATCGGGCGCTTCTGTCCGCAAGCTATCTTGCGCTCCTGGGAACGCAGACCGATGGCTCCCAAGTCGTGGAGATTTCGACAGCGGCCAGGCAGCTCTTTGGCTTTTCGGCTGGTTATGATTTCACCTGGCGCATGCTCGTCGCCGGAGCACGGGTTGGCCTAGGCCTGGTGTACGCCGAGACTCAATCGACTATTTACGAAGTCTCTACGCGAACAGAAGACGAGATCCTTTTCATCGATCGCCTCGCGGTCGCAGGTAGGCGAACGAGCGCGGGGCTGAGCACCGGCTTCATTGGCGGGGTCTCGGCGGGCGTCGAGTTCGGTCAGCTGTTCCAAAGACCAGAGACCCTCGAGCTGCGAGCCCAAGGCCAAGCGTTGCTGCGCGGCGAACGCCAGGACTTCATCGTCGGGCTTTCACTGGCGTTTTGGCCCAGCGGGCTATGGCTGAAGCTGCCCCAGTGATTCAGACCTCTCATTTGACATAATATGTATTATGCGACAATCAGATGGCCGAGAGCAGCTGGAAACTCCCTTTCGGGATGGGCACTTCCTAGGAGATGAGAGCCATGAGGAAATAAATCATCGTGGGCAGCGTGGCAGCACCTGTTGCGTTGCAGCCACAGCCCGCTGAGTCGTCGTCTGTGAGCACGGTTGCGCCTTCACCTTCGCCGCCAGAATCTTCGCCTTTGCCACCTCCGCCTTCATTTCCTCCTTCGCCTTCGCCTTCGCCTTCGCCTTCACCTTCGCCGATGGGTTCTTCGCAGATCTCGTCACCGGGGCCTTTGACCTGCGGGACGCAGAATTTGTCATCGATGCTCTGAGTCACCTGGTTGCGAATGCATTCACTGCCCTGCGGACAATCCTTGTCGTAGTCACAAGCCACACCGCAGTACTTGGCGCCGCTGTCGTCCACGAACGCGCAGGACGCCGCGCCGTCCGAAATTGCGGGACAACGATTTTCTTCCACAGAGCCCGCTTCGCAGCACTGCGGCGTGCACATGCCGATGCCGGCCTTGGCGAAACCCTTCGGATATCGACAGTTGAGGCCTTCTGGACAGCACGGATATCCCGTTCCGCACGGTTGCCCCCATTCGCCATCGTAGTTGGGGGCCTCGCACTTCTTGCAGCCCTCGAGCCCCAGATCCTCGCCGACGAGTTTCTCCATGGCTTCGTTCAGGAAATCGCAGTAGGCCAGGATGTTGGTGCTGTAGCTCCCGCTCTTGGCCTGGCACTCGCCCAATCCAAAAGAGGTCACTCCGGTCACCACCCACTCGCCGTTTTGCTGGCTGAAGAGCGGTCCACCCGAGTCTCCCTGGCAGGTATTGGCCGGACTGCCTGTCTCGATTGTGGTCGAAAGCACATGCAGAAGTGTCGTGTCGCCTTGGCGATGCGATCCAGCGCCCGCACCACTGCCGGAGGTCCCTCCGTAGCCTACGAGCTTGCCTGGATCGCCGTCTTTGGGCAGAGGATAATCTCGCACCGAGTAGTGCGGGAGATTGGTGATTTCTTTGTTCAGCTTGATGAGGGCGAGGTCGCTCGACAAATCCTCGTAGGAGCCAACCCAATGGGGGTGAACGATGGCCTCTGCGCCCATGGCGATTTGCGTGCCGGCAAAGGCATTGGCGCCTTTCATGATGGTCACTTTTCCCGGGGTCTTGGTGAAATCGTACTTCGTCTGACCATCGCTGAACTTGACGCAGTGCGCTGCGGTGAGAACCACCTGCGGATGGATGAGCGTTCCAGTGCAGAGTCCGCCAAAGAGCCCTCCTCCACGCACCGCGATGACGCCGGTCCAATCTTTGAAACCGGTGGGAGTGCCGCCGATGATGCCTTCCATGCCTGGAATATGCTGCGCCGAGGATGGTTCGTCGCCCTGCCCTTGCCCGTCGATTTCTTCGCATGACGCAACGAGCACGGACAAGAAAATCAGTACGAAATTCAGGATTTGCTTCATGTTCAGCCTCTTTTTTTGTTTCTCGACAGGCCGTGTGCGCCTTTTTTCTTAGGTTCACCGATTTTCTTTCAAGTTCCCGCTAGCGCTCTTGTGGGACGTATCTTTTTTCAAACGTTTCGCGCTGTTTACTCCAAGCTTTCGCGAGGGCATTCCCGCTGCGCGCCAGGGGCATTTTCATGTTCATGGGTGGTCGCCTCAGCGGTCATGAGCGTTTGCTCTGCGACAAACCTCACTATAAACTTTTATTGGAATCAAAAAAGGGTTCAGGCCAACGCCTTTGGAATTTCCAAAAAGGAGCACGCGGTGAGCATGCCGAACAATCTTTTCGTTCCAAACGCACAAGCAAAAATCCATCTTCGCAACGAAGGTGATTTGCAGGTGTGGTTCCTCGGAGTGGGCTCGGCCTTTGCCGCGAGCATGTTTCAAAGCAACCTGATTGTGGTCAAGGGTGACTCTCACTTGATGATTGACCTCGGCTCCAAGGCGTCAGTCGCCTTGCACGAAGCAGGACTTACGACCCTCGACATCGAAAACCTCCTCGTGACTCATTCCCACGCAGATCATATCGGAGGCATGGAGGAGTGGTGTCTCAGGGCGCGCTACGCCGCTCCATCCATCAAGGGTTGTGCACGGGGCGAGTACCGCCCTGCTCTGCTGACGACCGCGGACTATGGCCATATCCTCTGGGAGTGCTCCTTGCGAGGCGGCCTCGAGCACTCGGAAGAGACTCAACCCGGACGACGACTGTCGCTCTCGGATTACGTGTCCTTGCGATATGGAACCTACGTCCCTGGATTCGGACGGCCGGTGTACCAGATGAAGGTGGGCGAGGGAGCTTCCGCCATCGAGCTCAAGATCGTGCGAACCAACCACATCCCCGACACCTCGAAGAGTTGGCAAACCGCGTTTTACTCGGTGGGCGTGATCATCGATGAACGGATCATGTTTTCGGGCGACACCATGTTCGATTTGGAGTTTCTCGACGTATTCGGTACACACTGCGACGTCATCTTTCACGACTGCCAGGACTTCACGGGCGGGGTGCACGCCTCGTTCGAGGAGCTGTGCATCCTGCCCAAAAAAATCAAGAAGAAAATGATTCTGTATCATCTGCCAGATGGCATACACAAAAAGTTCGATCCCGCGGCACATGGTTTTGCCGGCTGGGCCAAGGCCTGGCGCGACGGCAGCTACGTTTTTCCCCGGCGCTAATTGCTGTTTCTTCCTGGAACCGACTCCTTTAAACTCCCGGTATGTCTATCGCCACCTCTCCCCCTCGTTCGAGTGTGTCCGCGTTTCGGCTCGTGTTGCCTTTGCTGACGTTGCTGGGGCTTTTTGTCGCTTGGCAGTCTGGGCATCGTTGGATCGCCTTTGCGGCGCTCGGCCTGCTCATCGCCGGCGTCGGCGCAGTGCCGCCCATCGTCCGGCGCAAGCTCGAGTTGTTCGACAAACAGGCCATGAAGCTCCTCGCGACCGGCAAGGCCGCACAGGTCGAAGCCCTTTCCCGCTCGAATATCCTGCTCGAAATGCTCGGGCCGCAAGGATGCATGGATGGCAAGGTGGGCCTGGCGATGCTGGAGACCGGGCGATATGGCGACGCGGCCTCGCGACTCGCGAGCGCACTCCGGCACGCCCGTGGGCCAGCTGTTTTGCCGCTTCAGGTCGGGCTATGCAAAGCGTACCTGCTCATCAACGAGCCCTCTCGCTCCGAGGCTGTGTGCGGGGAGATCCTGCGGTCGGGGTTCTCTCTTCCCGAGGTGCTGGCCGTGCGCGCGGTGTCGGCCTTTCTCCTGGGCAAGCACGAAGCAGCGAAAGACCACTGCACCGCAGCTCGAAGCTTGTCCCATAACGCAGATGTCGCGCTGATGCTCGACCTGCTCGATATCGAGCTGTCCTTGTCTCGTGGGCTCGAAAGAGAGTTGGCCCAAGGGATGGACTCGGCCAAGCCATTCCTCGCCGCGTGGATTCACCTGCTGCGAGGCAAGCTCCGACAAAGGCGGGGCAAGGCCGGCGAGGCGGCTTCGAGCTTTCGCAAGGCCCTCGAGCTCGACAAGGCCGGATTCGTGGGCGCGCAGGCTCGACGGCTGCTCGAGATCCCCGAACCCGCTCCTGCTGGAAATCTTCCTATCGAGGAGCCGCACAAGGACCGACGCGATCCCATGGTCGCGCGTAAAAAGAAACGGCGATAGGACAGAGGTATCGTGGAGGCTCCGGCCCCTGCGCAGCTATTTGAAGTAAACGAGCTCCACGCGGGAATCCATGTTGCCGCCGGGCGGCGTGCCGCCGAGGTAGGTTGGGACGTGCTCGACGGTGTTGGCGCTGCCGAGGTCGAAGCTCGCGGTGAGGTCCTCTCGCCACTCCTCGGTCACCCAGCCCGGGCACCACGATGAGCGGTCGTACCACCAGGTGCCGCCCTGGTTCGGTGTGACGCCCTCGTCGACGCGTGCCTCGCAGGCGTTCCCGAGCTCCATCAGATACGTGTGTTGGTGTTCAGCGCCGTTTACGTTGAACGCGTGCTCGAACGTGCAGAACTCGGCGCACTGGCTCGGCGTCACCGCGCCGTGGCCCGAGATTCGGGCGAAGAGCTCCACCTTCTGCGTCCCCTCGGGAGGCGTTACCGAAAAGGGGGCGAATGCGTCGGCCATCGCAGCGAAAGCGTAGTTCGCCTCTGGGAGGAGCGTCTCGAGCGCAAAGGGCCGCAGGCCGTCCTCGGACTTTCCAAAGCGCAAGTCGACCGTGTACTTGTAGGTATATGCGCCCACGTCGTTGTCGCCGTGCGCCGCGACAAACTGAAGAGCCCCGCCCTGCGCGAGCGAGACGAGCTCGGGCGTGATGTCGATGACCCAGCGGCCCGGAGAGCTGTAAGGCGTAATCCACTTGATGATGCGCCGCTGATTTGCGGCAGTGCACTCGGCGTCGCCGCAGAGCCAGATGCCGCCCACCGTGTCCCACTCGCCACAGGTCGAGGCGTACGGGTGACCCTTGCCCGGGCAGTCGACGCGCAAGTCCACCGCGAGCGTCTGGAACTGGGCCATGGTCGCCATGTCCGGGAGCACCCACGTAAACGGCACGCCGGCCTTGATATCGACTTGGTCCGCGACGCGGTGCACGAGCACGTCGCCCGCAGCCTCCTGCGCTGCCAACTCGGCGTCGAGCGCGTATTGGGCATTGTAGTACTTGGACCAGTAGCGGACATTGCGCAGCTGCATGACCCAGGAGTTGCCGACCACGTAGGCGGTGTTATTCCCCTCGCGGAGGAGTTGGTGGCGGTCGATGGTAAAGTGGACCTCGCTCGGGTTCTGCTTGAGCAACGCGTCGACCACGGAAATATCGCGTCCGTATTCGAGAACGTAGTGGAACCGCGGCCGCCAATGCTCCTGCGTCGCTGCGTCTCGACCTTTGAGGTCTGCCTCGACCGCCGCCTCGATCTCGCGCACCCGCGCTTCGCGATCTTCGGCCGTGGCGCTCGATTCGAGCGTGGCGAAGAGGTAGTGCGTGTTCAGGGCGCTGTCCAAGATGAGGTCCCTGACCCGCGAGGTCCAGAACGCGTCCGCGCTCCTGCCAAAGCGCGGCTGGTACAGCACGAAAACGTAGTTGTCGCAGCCGGTCCAAGCCTTTGACAACGTGAGCTCGCCCTCGGTGGTCTGCACCGTGAAATCCGGCGCTGGCGCGTCGTACGCGGCTGTGGTCGCCGTCGCATCGAACGGCCACGGGTCGAGCCCGTCCGCGCACAGCGAAGGTTCGGTGTCGTCGCCGCTGTCGGTCCCGCTGTCGGTTTCGCTGCCCGCATCGGTCACAGTGTCGGTCTCGGTGCCCGTGTCTCCGCCGCTGTCCACAGTCGCGTAGGGCTCGCCGCCGCTTGAACCGTCCCCGCACGCCGCGAAGAGGGCGCCTGAACAAATCGCCCAAAGCCAATGGGTTCGCATGTCTCCTCCAAATGCGTGAAGAACGAGCCTGGTGTTGTGGGAGGTCAGGAGCATCATGACGCCGAAGACGGTAGCAGAAAAGGGGTGAGCGTGCCTGAAAAAGGCACGGAATCCACGGCCCCAAAGGCGCGCAAGGAAAGCGCGCCTCCTGCTGACCCCTTCTGGAGGTTGATTCTCTAGCGCTTGGCGGTGAGGGCGACGATGATGATGAGGGCAAGGGCGACGAGGGCGATGTACTGCCCGCCGAAAAAGGCGAGCACGGCTTTCAAGGCCCAGGCCACCACCAGCGCCGCGAGAGCGCACAGGCAGAGGAATATCAGCCCCCGCAGCAGCGGGAAACGGGACGGAATGCTCTTATGAACCCTGGGGCCCACGCGATGTTCAATGACAATCACGATGGCGACCGTGAGCGCTAAAATCAATTCCGCAAGATAAGAATTGGTTAAACTATTCCAATACGAGAGACTCATTATGGAAGCGATAAACATAGCGTACTCCTTCTTGTTTTCGGGGAAGACTCTAGGTTTTCCCAGTCTAGAGTGCCAGAAGCAACATCTGCTTGGCGATCAGCTACCCTGGTCACTTGCACGGCTTGCAGCGTCAACACAACCTTTCGCAATCTCACGACAATCCCGGACGGTCTGCTCTTCGTGTCGCGAACAAGCGCGAGCGTAGTCGCAGCCTAGTCGCAGCCGGGAGAGAAGTCGCATTGAGCCTTGCTTGTCGTTCCTCATGCCGTCCTTTCAGCTTGGACGCTACCGCGCCGTTTGGTAAATTTGAGGCTGCTAGGCGGGGCTGTCGAGCAGAAAGGTGCGTTGCTTTGGAAATGTTCATTAAAAAGTATTTCGGTACCTATATTTAATAAAAGCAATAACTAATTGAGATTATTCAATTAATTTCCGCGCGCAAAAAGGCCCGAATGATGTCCCGTCGTTTTGCTCAGCGGACTGCATGTTCATGCAAACAGCTCTTCGCTGCCTGCCGTCGGCATCGAAGGGGGAAACTGCTCGGGCGCAATGGCCCCAAAGCGACCGGGCTTCGCCTAGACCATGAAGGAAGAATGGTCCGCCAAAACCAAGCTCGGCGACGCCGCCAGCTAACTGCAAATCCCGATGCCGAGGCTCTTGTCGCACACCATGTTCGTCGGGCAGTCCGCGTTCTCGGAGCAGATGTAACCGCAGTACGTTTTCGGATCGGCGCCCTCCGTCTTCAGAGCGCACTGTCCCTCGGCAAAGCAGTCCATGGGCACGCCGCAATCCGCGCTGGTGGCGCATTCCTTGAGGCACACGCCCTTGAGGGCGCCCTCGCTCAATATCGCGCATTCCGACCCGTCGTCGCACGACCCCATGCACGGGCAGGGATAGCCGCTGTTTTCCGGACAATCGACGCACCCGCCTTCTCCCGTGCCGGAGTCTGACGTTGTGTCACTGCCCTCGCCTTCCCCTTCGCCCTCTCCTTCGCCTTCCCCTTCACCCTCTCCTTCGCCCTCACCCTCTCCCTCTCCTTCGCCCTCGCCTTCACCCTCACCCTCTCCTTCGCCTTCGCCTTCACCCTCACCCTCTCCTTCGCCTTCGCCTTCACCCTCACCCTCTCCTTCGCCTTCGCCCTCGCCCTCTCCCTCGCCTTCACCCTCACCCTCTCCTTCGCCCTCACCTTCGCCGGTATTTTCCGAGCCGCTGTCGTCGTCATCGCCGCAGCCGACTACCGAGAATGGCAGAGCGAACAGACAGAATAAAACGAACCGTGAAACTCGTGACATCGCCACCTCCCGGTTGTGTTTTTAGAGCAAGAATGCATCCAATAATCATCGAGGCAAATTCAGCGGCATCCCCACCATCACGGGGTGTCTTGAGTGCCTGTGATGCTATCCATTGCCGTTCTTCCTCGACCCTGGCCACGACCTCGCACAGACCGCCGCGTTATCTCGAACTGCCAGCATACGAAGCAACACCGGGGAATCCTCGGGTCATCTGATGGGCGATTCGGCGTCCTAATAAGGTGTAACCCTTTAGGGTCAGATGGACACCGTCCGGGGCGGCGAGCCCCTGTTTCTGCCAGGTGGCAAAAGAGCCTGGGCCGCCCATGAGAGAGCGAGCGTCAATAAATTCGCAACCTTGCGCCTTGGCCACCCCTTCCTCGACGGAAATCACCCAATCGAGCCGCTCGGTGGATATCCGACGACGGACGGTGGAGCGTCTATCTGGCGGCCCGATCACGAGGCAGGCGGCCATGGGCGCTCCTCTACGTAAACGTTTGATGGCCTCGGTCGCGCTCTGGGCAAAGGCTTCGGGGGCGAGCTTCCTGTCGCTGGCCTCGTTCGTGCCGTACATAATAACAAGGAGGGCGGGCTCCCTCATCGCCACCTGCGCACGGAGCAGCTGCTCGTCCCAGGCCAGCACATGCTCGAAGGTTCCACCGTTCACGCCCAAAGTGTCATAAACCACTCCAGGACTCTCGGATTCCACGATGGCTCCAAAGACCCGGACTGGGCCGTTTCCCACGGCCGACACGCTCACCGCATGAGCCCCCTTGGGCAGCCGATGCCGCACGACGCCGGTTTCGAATCCGCCACTGGCCGTGGAGATGAGCTGTGGCCTTTGCTCGTCCATGGAAAGCAAGAGATCGCCACCTTTCGGTTGGCGCAGGTACAAGAGCTCGAAGCGCTCCATCTGCGCGGAAAACGGTGAGTCGATGGGCGCTGCGATCGTGGCGATGCACTCCGGTCCGCTGGGTTCAGAGGCGATCCCCGACAAGCCGAATCTGCCGCCCGTCATGGTGCGCACATTCTGGAAATCGACGCGCTTTCCGTTCCACAGACCCGAGCTGGAGACGTAAATATCCATCGGACTATAGGATTTCCACGGATGACCGAGCAGCACGAACCCTCTGCCACCGTTGCCGAAGCGCGATTGGAGATCCCTGCGGATCGCGGTGGTCAGGATGTCCGCGGCCGTGTGTGAATCGCCGTAGTGAAGCACTCTCACCTTATTGCGCTCACCGCGCGCGAGGCTTCGAAGCGCCTCCTGAAACGGGGCAAGCGGGACACGCTTCGCATCTGCCTCGAGCGCTCCTTGCGGGATGCGGTCTTGCGCCAGAGTCGAAGGTCCGACAAGCACCAAGCCGACGCACAGCGCGAGCCATCTAAAAGGAAGGGGCATCGCGGAAAAGCTACACCGCAGACTTATCCGTGGCAAGATGAGGGGCTTTGGTGATATGAGCCAGGGTCGTGCAGTTCCATTCCTTTGAGTATGCAGTGCTGTTGCTCGTAGCCATGGCCTGTGCCCATGGGCTGGCAAAGGCGCGTCGGGCGCGAACGCTCGTCCTGCTTCTCCTGAGCTCCATTTTCTACGGGTACTGGAGCAGCAAGTACCTGGTGCTCATCTTCGGCACCGCGACTTCGGACTTTCTCATTGCCCGCTCGATGCATCGAGCCTCGTTTGCACGCCGCCGTGCATTGCTGCTCACAAGCCTGACGATCGACCTTGGAATTCTTTGTGTTTTCAAATATTTCAATTTCTTTTATTCAGAAGTCACCGCAGGTCTTTCAGCTCTTGGAATGACGGTGAGCCCTTGGGCCCTCAACGTGCTCTTACCCGTGGGTATTTCATTCTACACGTTTCAGAGCCTGAGCTACGTGGTGGACGTCTATCGCGGCGACATGAAGCCCACCAAGCGCTGGACCGAATACCTCCTGTACGTGGCGTTCTTCCCTCAGCTCGTGGCCGGCCCCATCGTCAGAGCCAAGGAGCTTTTGCCTCAGCTCTCTGAGGGCGGCGCCTTGACCGCCGAGCAAGGCAGCACCGCGATTTTGCGGATCGCCATGGGCCTTGCCAAAAAGACGCTCATCGCCGACACCCTGGGCGCCCACCTCGTCGATCCGGTTTTCAGCTCGCCGCAGATGTACTCGGCCGTCGAGACTCTGGCCGCGTGCTACGGCTACGCCTTTCAAATCTACGCCGATTTTTCAGCTTACTCGGACATCGCCATAGGCTCGGCCGCCCTTCTCGGCGTGCGGATTCCAGAGAACTTCGCCACACCGTATCTGGCGCAGAGCCCAAGGGAGTTCTGGCGTCGTTGGCACATCTCACTGTCCACCTGGTTGCGAGACTACCTGTACATTCCCCTCGGAGGGTCTGCCGGCAATGAACCGCGCACCTGTGTCAACCTCATGGTCACGATGTTGCTCGGCGGGTTGTGGCACGGCGCGTCCATGACGTTCGTGGCCTGGGGAGCCATCCACGGTCTAGCCATCGTAGCGCAGCGAGGGCTCTCCCACTTCTTTCCAAAGCGTCCGCAAAGATCTCGAGCCTGGCGAGTCGTTGGCGTTGTGCTCACCTTCCACATCGTCACCGCGGCCTGGGTGCTCTTTCGTGCGCCGAGCTTCGAAATCGCTTCCGAGATCTTCGCCGGGCTGGCCAGCTTGGACTTTGGTACCGCCAATCTGAGCACCGTGGCGCTTCTGGCGCTGCTCCTGGGCATCGCCTCCCACCTGCTACCAGATTCTGTCCTGGAACAAATCAAGAGAGCCTTTCATCGATTGCCGGCGTTCGCACAGGCGCTGCTGGTCGTGGCGCTCCTTTGGGGTCTTGAAGAGACCTCCCGCACCGAGTTGGCCCCGTTCATCTATTTTCAATTCTAGTTTTTTTTAGAATAGATGAGGTGCGCTGCGCTGTGTGATTTCGTAACCTTTGTTCACTGCCCGAAGATAAAAGCGCGCCCTGAGCACCCGCAGCTCGTCCAGCGGCAAATCGCCACGGCCTCGGAGCCGCAGGGCGTAGAGGGCAATAGAGGCGGCCACCGAGATATTGTAGCTGTCCACGAATCCATACATGGGGAGGCAAAAGCCGCCATCTGACAGCTCCCGCATGGCGGGTGAGATCCCTTCGTGCTCGTTGCCCAGAACGATGACCAGAGGCTCCTGCGGATCCAAATCCTCGACCGCGAGCTCGGCATCGGCTGCGGCGAAATAGATGCGCTTACCTTGTGCTCGAACGGTTTTCGCAAAGGTCGCAGGTTCCTTCCACACACCGATGTCCACCCATTTGTGCGCCCCCTGGGTCACTTTGTGTGAGGAGCGAAACCGATTGCCGTTTTCGATGATATGGACAGTCTGCACTCCAGTGGCATCGGCGGAGCGAATGACAGCCGCGACATTGTGGGGATCTCGCACTCCTTCGACGGCCACTGCCAAGTTCCGAGTTCTGTGGCGCAGCGCGAGCTCGATACGCTCCTGTCGTCCCTCGCTCAGCCAGGGTCGCAGCGTATCGACCACCTCGTCTGGATGGCGCTGCGCAAGATGGATTTCGCGCTCGTGCTGGCCCCTAGGGGTAAAGACGTCGGAATTGCTGGCGCTGATATGCCTCATGAGCGCTCTTCCTACACTCAAACCCTGCAAGCG
>JALOQD010000449.1 GCA_025453525.1 Myxococcota bacterium | reverse complement strand
TCGAAGAAGGCTGGCAAACCTACGAGTGGCGCCGGCAGATCCCCGAGATCCCGATCTGCCGCTTCGCCTTGCCGCAGTGGGACGGCCAATCGCACCCAGACAAGGTCTTGCTGCTGCACGCAGAACAGGGGCTGGGCGATAGCTTGCAATTCATCCGCTTTGCGTCCTTTGCGCGTCAGCGCGTTGGGCGCTTGGTGTTTCTGTGCCATCCACCGCTGCTGCGCTTGTTCTCTCGAGTGCCGGGCATTGACGCGCTCGTGCCGCTGGGCGAGCCGCCGCCGCCCTGCGACATGCACCTGCCCCTGCTCAGTCTGCCGTGGGTGCTCGGCGCTGTCTCGTCGGAGCTCGGGTGTCGCACCCCATACCTTTCGCCTGAGCCGGCGCTGGTCGAAGCCTTTGCCATGCGCCTTTCGTCGATTCCCAGACCGAGGGTCGGCATCTGCTGGCAAGGCAATCCGTCCTATCGTGACGACAAAAACCGCTCGATCCCGGTGCGGCATTTTCTTCCGCTGCTCGAGGCCGGTGTAGAGCTCGTGAGCGTGCAGAAGAACCACGGCCTCGAGCAGCTTGCCTGCGCCGACCCCGAGGGGCGAGTGCTCAACCTCGGCCCTGCGCTGGATCTCGAGCGGGGCGCGTTTGTCGACACCGCGGCCGTGCTCGCGAACCTCGACTTGTTGATTACTTCGGACACGGCCATGCCCCACCTCGCCGGTGCGCTCGGGGTGCCCGTATGGTGTCTGTTACCCCACGTGCCGGACTGGCGCTGGGGACTCAAGGGCGATCGCACGCCATGGTATCCGACGATGCGGCTGTTCCGCCAAACCCGGCCCGGCGATTGGGACGGCGTTTTTGCCAGCGTGCGCACAGCGCTTGCAAGCCTGCGAGGTTCTGCGCAAGGAGCGAAGACATGAAGATCACCGTTCCGGTCTCGCCGGGTGAGCTCATCGACAAGCTGACCATTCTCGAAATCAAGGCCGAGCGCATCAGCGACCCGGCCAAGCTCGCAAAGGTCCAGCGCGAGCAACAGTCCCTTCGCGCGGTGCACACACAGGAACTGCCCGAGTCCGCTGCCCTTGGTGAGCTCACGCAGAAGCTCAAGGCCGCCAATGAGCAACTCTGGGTCATCGAGGATGACATCCGGCGTTGCGAGCGCGACCAGCGCTTCGATGGTGCGTTCGTGGCCTTGGCCCGCGCGGTCTACCGCACCAACGACGAGCGCTCGCGCATCAAGGCCGCCATCGATCATCACTTGAACGCCGAGCTCACAGAGATCAAATCATATGAAGCGTATTGACCACGAGGGGAAGCGGCAGAGGCGTTTCTCGACGCCCATGGACCTGTTTGCGATATTGGGGCACAGAAATCCTTTACTCCTGCTGCGCGCTTGTTTCCCAGTTTCAACTCGGTAGAATCCAAAGCCAAATTCCTCGGCCGACGGACACCCAAAAGCAAAGGCTCGAGAGAAACGAGGTTGAGATGAACAGCCATCGAAGAGGGACGGGTTCCACTGCGCTGGTGGCGGGCGTGGTGCTGGCCGGCATGGCCTGGAGCACGAGCCTGGTCGCCGTGCCTGCCGACGATTGGGCGGCGCTGCGGACCGGAGACGAGGTGTTTCGGGCAGCCTGCGCCACCTGCCATGGAGCGCGCGGCACGGGTGTGGAGAAATCGATCCGCGGCTTCGACGTAGACCCCCCGGACTTCACGGACTGCAAGTTCACTTCTCGAGAGCCAAAGAACGACTGGGTGGGCATTGCCACCGAAGGCGGACCGCTCAAGGGCTTCAGCCCGATGATGCCCGCCTTTGGAAAGGTGCTGACCCGCGACCAGATAGAGGCTGCCGTGGGCCACGCCAAGGGATTCTGTCCCGAGCGCCACTGGCCGCCGGGCGAGTTCAACCTGCCCAAGGCGCTGTACACGGGAAAGGCTTTTCCCGAGGACGAGGCGGCTTGGAGCGTCAAGGCCACGGTGGAGGAGCCTGTGGCGATCATCGGCAAGTTCGTGGTCGCCACCCGCATCGGCGCGCGGCACCAACTCGAGGCCGCCATCGAAGGCGGCGCGCAGCAAGTCGACGTGGAGCATGACGACGGCACCGTGACTCGGCGTTGGGGAGAAGGCGCTGCGGACCTCGCCGTGGCGTGGAAGAGCGTGCTGTGGCAGCACCTGCCCGCAGGCACCATCGGCAGCGTAACGCTCGACGTGTTCTTGCCCACTGGCGACGAGCGCGATGGCTTCAGCGACGGGATCTTCAAGTTCGAGCCCGCGCTGGCGATAGGACAGATCATCCCCCACGTCGGGTTCCTCCAGCTCCAAGGCGGGGCCGAGCTGTCCACCGACACGAGCCGAGCCGAGCATGTCGTGTTCTGGCGCGCCGCGGTGGGACGGACTTTCCGCCGCGACGGCTACCGCCGGGCGTGGTCCCCCATGGTGGAGGTGGTCGGTGAGACAGCGCTCGCGGACGACGCCCCGGTGGAGTGGGGGATCGCACCCCAGCTCCAGATCGCCCTCAGCCGGCGGCAGCACGTACGGCTCGGCGCTGGCGTTCTTGTGCCCATCAATGACTTTGAATCGCGCCAGCTCGAGCTCAAGGCCTACCTGGTCTGGGACTGGTACGACGGTGGCTTTGGGGAAGGGTGGTGACATGAAAAAGACAACCGCACAATCAGCATGCCTCGTTCTCTGCCTCACCCTCATCGCCCTCTCGACCGCGGCCTTGGCCAAGAAGCCAGCGAGCCCACCCCCAGAGCTCCTGTTCGAACCGAGCGACCAGTGTCTCGCGTGCCACAACGGTCTCGTGAGCCGCAGCGGCGAAGATGTGTCCATTGGCACCCGGTGGCGGTCGACCATCATGGCCCACGCTGCCAAGGATCCATACTGGCACGCCGGGGTGCGTCGCGAGACCCTCGAACACCCCAAAGCCAAGGAAGCGATCGAGGACAAGTGCTCGACCTGTCACATGCCCATGGCCCGCTTTGCCTCCCGACAAATGGGCCAGAAGGGAGAGGTCCTATCGCGGCTGCGCGGCGGGCTTGTGGACACGAGCACGAGGAACGGTGTCTTGGCCGATGACGGTGTGTCGTGCAGCGTTTGCCACCAGCTCGATCCCGGCAATTTCGGCAAGCCCGAGAGCTTCGGCGGGGGCTTCGAGGTGGATGCGCACACTGCGCCAGGGCAGCGCAAGGCCTACGGCCCGTTCGACATCGCCGATGGCACGGCTCAAGTCATGAGCTCGGCCACCGGCCTAAAGCCAACGAAGTCCGATCATTTGAAGCAGTCGGAGATGTGCGCCACCTGCCACACTCTCTACACCCACGCCCTCGATGAGCACGGCCAGGAAAAGGCCGAGCTCGCCGAGCAGGCACCCTACCTCGAGTGGTTGCACAGCGACTACAAGAGCGCGATGTCCTGCCAGTCCTGTCACATGGCCGAGGCCAAGGACGAGATCGCGATCTCGAGCGTGCTCGGCAAGCCGCGCCAGGGCGTGTTCGAGCACCTGTTCAAGGGCGGCAACTTCTTGCTCCTTCGCCTTCTCTCCGCCAACC
>JALOQD010000448.1 GCA_025453525.1 Myxococcota bacterium | reverse complement strand
AAGAAGGCGGGCTACACCGAAGTGCTTTACCTAGATGCCAAGGAGAAGCTCTACATCGATGAGTCTGGTCCGGCGAATTTCTTCGGAATCACTCGGGACGGGCGCTACGTGACGCCTCACAGTGAGTCGATATTGCCTTCCATCACCAATAAATCCCTGGTGACCCTCGCGGAGGAGCTGGGCATGAGACCCGAGCGCAGACGAGTCGCAGTCGAGGAGATCTTCGATTTCCAGGATGCCGGATGCTGCGGCACGGCCGCTGTGATCACTCCCGTGGGTTCCATCACCTATGGCGAGCGCAAGGTCGTATATGCCAAGGAAGGCAAAGCCGGTCCATTCTCCTCCAAGCTCTATGAGCGCCTGACCGGTATTCAGGTCGGGCACCATCCCGATACCTACGGCTGGCTGTCGCCGATTCATCCCGGTCGGCTTCGTTGCTCGTCGGTTAAATACCAAGAGTATTCGCCCTTCTCGCGCCTTGCCGAACGGGCGACTCGACGCCGTAACTCTGGGAAGTATTTTTGCGGCGGGCGCTAAGGTAACTCGACCACTTCCACTTCGACCATCGCCTTCCCGAGGCGCACCATGCCCAAGGCCTCGGCCGCGGCGTGGGAAAGGTCGATGATGCGACTTCGATCGCCGAATGGGCCGCGGTCATTGATGCGCACGACCAGGCTCTTTCGGCTGGTGAGCTCGGTGACCCGTACCAGGGTGCCCATCGGCAGGGACGGGTGCGCGGCGGTCATGGCGTCTTTGTTGTAGGGCTCGCCGCTGGCGGTTCTCTTGCCTTGAAAGGCGTCCGAATAGTACACGGCATAACCGATGGCGGTTTGTCCTGGGTTCGCCGTCGGACCGATGGGAGATGTGGCACAGGCCGAGCTCAAGAAAATAAGAGCGAATAGGAGAGCGATATGGGTGTAGAATGATGGCTTCATGGCCAACCTACCATACGTGGTCAGAGCTTCGAAGTACAAAAAATCAGGGCAGAGGTATTGGAAGTCTTGACAAATTTGCAGGCATGAGGATACTCGGCGCGCCTCGATCTCCCACGAGATCATAGGTCGTGGGTCGAACCTGAGCACAGACGGGCAGGCCCTCGAAGCAGTCGAGAGCCAAATTGCTCTTGTTTAGGAGAGGATGTCGGCATGGCAGTGAAAGTTAGATTGGCGCGCTTTGGCGCGAAGGGCAGGCCGTTCTACCGCATCGTGGCGGCCGACGAGCGGTCCCCGCGGGACGGCGCGTTTCTAGAAGTTCTGGGCACGTACGATCCGAGCAAGAAGCCCGAATCCGTCGTGATCAAGAGCGAGAGGGTGAGTTTCTGGTTGAGCAAGGGCGCGCAGCCGTCCCAGACCGTGGGCGAGCTGATCAAGCGCCACGTGCCCAAAGCGTAGGAGGAGCCCGACTCGTCCGAGCGCGCGAGACGCAGGGTGGGGGGGAACGCCCGCCCCGTTTTCACGAGACCGCGGTCGATCTCGGGAATGAGCTTGCTGGAGGGGATATTGCGCGATGAGTTCGGTCCATGCACAATGTCGTCTTCGGCGCAGTTGAAACGAGGCGAAAAGAGGTGGATCCATGCAGTTGAAAGAGCTCGTCGAGTTCATGGCAAGAGCGTTGGTGGACGATTCCGAGCATGTGGAAGTTCGTGAGATCGAAGGGGAGCAATCCTCTGTAATAGAGTTGCGCGTGGCCCGTGAGGATCTCGGCAAGGTGATTGGTAAACAGGGCCGTACTGCCCGAGCCATGCGAACCATTTTGAGCGCGGCCTCAACCAAGCTGCGCAAGCGCGCTGTGCTCGATATCATCGAGTAATCGCATCTGCAAAGAAGTGTCAAATCACAATCCGTCCGATTGCTTCATAGAGGTTGGCGTCATCGGCCGGCCTCACGGTGTGCGCGGCGAGCTCAAGGTCCACCTGCATTGCGAGGGGTCGGCAATTCTTTACGACAAAGAGAGCCTGGTGGTGGAGCTCTGTGGCCGGCGGCGTACTGTCGAGATCGCCGGGGCGCGCAGCGCCGCGAACCATGTCATCCTGACGCTCTGCGGCATCGAGTCCCGCGAGCAGGCCGATGCTTTGAAAGGCGCTAAAATTCTCGTTCCGCGCCATCAGCTTCCAGAGCCAGAAGACGATGAATTCTACGTTCATGATCTTCTCGGCATGGAGGTCTTCGAGGGTGCTGTGCATTTGGGTGTCGTGACGAGCAGCCGACCGCAGGGAGATGTCGAGATCGCCACCGTGCGCGGCGAAATCGAGGAGTTCGAGGTTCCCCTCGTCGACGCCTTTCTCGTCGAGATGGATTTTGCTGGACGAAGGATAGAGCTGCGCGACACCGAAGGTCTTCCCCGCAATCCGGTTCGCACGGGACCTCGTCGGTCGGCTGCGCCGACCTGAGTCAAAGAGCCCATGTTTCGCTTTCACGTCGTGACCCTATTTCCCGAGCTGTTTACGAGCTTCGTCGAGGCGAGTCTCATCGGCAAGGCCAGAAGTCGCGGAATCCTGGACCTTCGGTTTATCGACCTGCGCGCCTACGCTGGCAACAAGCACAATAAAGTCGACGATACGCCCTTTGGCGGCGGCTCGGGGATGGTGATGATGCCCGCGCCGATCTTTGACATGCTAGACGCTCAGCCTCGCTGTCACAGGGTTCTCATGTCACCCCAGGGCAAGACCTTTACCCAGGCCGACGCGGCGCGCCTCGTCGAGCACGGCGAGGTCCTGCTCTTCTGCGGCAGGTACGAAGGCGTGGACGAGCGGGTGCGTCAGGAGTTCGACGAGCAGATCTCCCTGGGCGATTTTATCCTCAACGGCGGGGAGGTGGCGGCGATGGCCATCATCGAGGCTGTGTCGCGGCTCGTTCCGGGCATGCTCGGCAATGCCGAATCCACGGTGGAAGAGTCGTTCAGCCATGGGCTCCTAGAGTATCCCCAGTACACCCGTCCCGAGGTGATCCGCGATCGGCCAGTGCCGCAGATCCTTCTTTCCGGGGATCACGCCCGCATCGCTCGGTGGCGGCGTGCTCAATCCCTGCTGCGCACGAGGGACAAGCGGCCGGACCTCTTTTCCGCTGTGACGCTCTTGCCCAAGGACATCAAGCTCATGGACGAGGTGGAGACGGGGCGATTCGACGACACCATCAAGCGAAAAACCAAGGAAAGCGGAAAGTCATGAGGGACATTGTGGACCGCGTTCGACCCGAGGTGCACATGGCCCTGGTGCACCATCCGGTGCACAACAAGACCGGCGACATTGTCACCACCGCTGTGACCAACCTCGACATCCACGACAACGCGCGCTCAGCGCGCACCTTTGGCCTATCGAGCTATCACATCGTGACGCCGCTCTCGGCGCAGATCGAGCTCGTGCGCCGCATCCTCGGCCACTGGACTGCGGGCTATGGCGGGAAGAGAGTGCCCACGCGCCTCGAGGCCATGAGCCTCATTCGGATCAGCCGCACCCTCGACGAGACCATCGAGGCCGTGATCGCCGGTCGAAACGTCAAACCGTACATCGTCGCCACAGGGGCCAGGCGTCGCGCCACGCCGGTCGTGCCCTACGCGCAGCTTCGCAAGAGGATGCAAGAAGAGGCGGGGCCTTACCTCTTGCTGTTCGGAACGGGCTATGGTCTCGCTGAGCCGGTGTTCGACCTGTGCGACGCCGTGCTCGAGCCCATCGGCGATCCCGATGGCTGGAACCACCTGTCGGTGCGCTCTGCCGCGGCCATTACGCTCGATCGATTGCTGGGTGAGCGCTAGGTAGGTAGTCAGGCGTGGAAGCATCGCCCCTTCAGGGCTTGCGGACAAACAATAAAAGCAAATTGATTCTGGGATCCAAACACCCCGGGTTAAAAAAACCCGGGGCTATGTGCGACCGGCATGGACGCAGAGAATGGAGGTGAAAGTCCTCTGGGGACCCAGACGGAGGGAACCCCAAGCTGAAGAGGCAAGGGCGCTTT
>JALOQD010000149.1 GCA_025453525.1 Myxococcota bacterium | reverse complement strand
GCGATATCGCTTGACTCTTGCATCGTGCCACCCGCCGTGGTATGCACGTCCGCCTCGCCCCATGGCGCCGCATGCGCAAAACGGGCTTTTTGGCGATGGAAGATCGAGGAATTACTATGAAAAAGTCACCGCTCGCAGAGGTCAAGGAGAGGTTCGGTTCCAAGGAAGCGCTCGTCAAGGAGCTCAAGGGGTGGTTCGCCACCAGCTCACTGTTCGAGGACAAGCTCAATGCGGACAAGGGCCTGCTCCATGTTTCGAATCAGAAGTTGCTCCACCTTCACAAGGTAGCAACCGAGGTCAAAGAACGTTTCACCACGCGCGAAAACCTGGTGAACGACCTGCTGCGTACCATGAGCCGTGTGAAGGATGCTGGTCTGAAGACCAAGATCGAGCAGTGGAGCCTGCCCCGTCTGTGGGACTATTACCGAAGCGTCTCCAAGAAGGCCTAGCGCGACTTTCTAGCTCTTCATTTCGGTCGCGGCTTTTTCAAAGGGGTTTCGATTCCCCTCAAGGGGCTTTTGCGACGCAGTGCCTTCATCCATCAGCCCGGGGACGCTCGCCAATCGCTCGAACAGCGCTTCTCAAGCTCGGTGTCAGTGGTTATAACCCGGCCAAGCGCCTCAAACTTCCGAGGTGTTTCAAGGAGGCCCACTCATGGGATGGAACTACACTGATAAAGTAAAAGAACATTTTCTCAACCCCAAGAACGTGGGCCGGATCGAGGACGCGGACGGCATCGGCGAGGTCGGCTCCATCGCCTGCGGCGACGCCTTGTCCCTCACCATCAAAGTGAACAAGGAGAGCGGCGTTATCGAGGACGCGCGGTTCCAGACCTTTGGTTGCGGTTCGGCCATCGCCTCGTCGTCGATACTCACCGAAATGGTCAAGGGCATGACCATCGAAGAGGCTTTGAAGATCACCAACCAAGATATCGCTGCGGCTCTCGGCGGGCTTCCGGCTGAGAAGATGCACTGCTCGGTCATGGGTCGCGAAGCCCTCGAGGCAGCAGTGGCCAACTATCGCGGTGAGCAATTGGTCGCACACACGGATGAGGATGAAGGCCGCGTCATCTGCTACTGCTTCGGCATCACCGACGCCAAGATCCGCCGCGTGGTGGCGGAGAACAGCCTAAAGACGCTCGAGGACGTGACCAACTACACCAAGGCCGGCGGTGGCTGTGGCGCGTGCAAGGATGAGATCGAGTCGATCCTCGAGGAAATTCGTGGCACCGTCAAAGAGGTGCCGGCACCGCCCAAGCCAGAAAAGAAAAAACTCTCCAATCTGCAGCGCATCGCCATGATTCAGGAGATTCTCGACAACGAGGTGCGGCCGATGCTCCAGAGGGACGACGGCGATCTCGAATTGTTGGATATTGACGGAGCCACTGTGGCCATCCGCCTCACCGGACACTGCACGGGCTGTCGGGCCTCGGGCATGACCACCATGTGGATCGAGGAGAAGTTGCGCGAGATCATCGACCCCGACATTCGCGTCGAGGTGCACGAGGAGGGACTGTAAGATGCAACGCCTCGTGTACGTGGACAACAACGCTACCACCCAAGTCGATCCGCTGGTGTTCGAGGCCATGCGCCCGTTGCTCGTCGATCGCTACGGCAATCCGTCGAGCATTCACGCTTTTGCCTCGTCGGTCGCCAAGGACATCGAGCAGGCGCGCGAGCAGATGGCGAGCGCCATCGGTGCCGAGCACGCGACTGAAATCATCTTCACGAGCAGCGGCACCGAATCGGACAATACGGCCATCCGTTCTGCTCTGGCCTCTCGGGCAGGTCGCAAGCGCATCGTCATCTCCCGCGTCGAGCATCCGGCGATCCTCACCATGTGCCGCTATCTCGAGCGGGAAGGGATTACCGTGACGCAGCTTCCCGTCGCCGTTGACGGGACGCTGAGCCTCCTCGATTTGCGCGAAGCCATGGCCGACGATGTGGCGGTGGTTTCACTCATGGCGGCCAACAATGAGACAGGCGTGCTGTTCCCCATAGAGGAGGCCGCGGCCATCGCCCATGAGCACGGCGCCCTGTTTCATACCGACGCGGTTCAGGCCGTGGGCAAGATCGCTCTCAATATGAAGACGAGCAACGTGGATATGCTCGCCCTGTCTGGTCACAAAATCCATGCCCCCAAGGGCATCGGCGCGCTCTTCGTGCGCCGGGGTCGTCGATTTCGACCGTTCATGCTCGGTGGGCATCAGGAGCGCGGTCGGCGCGGCGGCACGGAGAACGTCGCGGGTATCGTGGCCTTGGGCAAGGCAGCGCAGTTGTGCGAGCAACACCTAACAGAGGAGCAGGGAAGGGTCAGGGCCTTGCGCGATCGCCTCGAGGCAGGCTTGCTCCAAGTCCGTGGCACTCGCGTCAACGGCCACCTCGAGAAGCGTCTACCTGGCACGACCAACGTGAGCTTCAAGAGCGTAGAGGGCGAAGCGATTCTGTTGCATCTCGATGAGCACGGGATCTGCGCTTCGTCGGGCTCAGCCTGTACCTCTGGCTCTCTAGAGCCCAGCCACGTGTTGCGCGCCATGGGCGTACCCTTCAACTATGCCCATGGGTCCATCCGGTTTTCCCTGGGCAGGTTCAACTCCGCAGGGGATGTGGACCATATCTTGGCGGTGATGCCTGGGATCATCGAGCGGCTGCGGGAGATTTCGCCCTTCAAGGCGGTGTAGGGAAGGGGAGCGTGGTCAGCGGGCGCAGCGGGGAGATGCGTGTAGGGGAAGTGTCGATTGATAAATCAGAATGAGTTCAGTAGCCAGTCGCCGCTTGTCCCGGCGTTCTCTCTTCTCACAGCCGGAAACCTTGGTAAGAATACTTAGTTTTCAACGAACGTCCCCTTGGCCCTTGACCCTTTTGCTTCATTGACAGGTCGGAGAACACTCGCCATGTTTTCTAATTGGCGTTTAAACGATTGAGAACGCGACGAGGCTGCGGATGCTTGGCAGGAACTATACAGCATTGCTCTTCGTGCTCCTCAGCATGGCGGGATGTACTTTCGATTTTATCCTCAACCCCGATACCGATACGCAGGCCGGCACCGGCACCGGCACCGGCACTGAACGAACCGATGAGACCCAACCCGACACGGACGACACCTCGGTCACAGCGACAGATGGGGGCACCGAGCTCGACACGAACACGGCGACAGACTCAAGCTGCGACGGCAACGGCGCCGCGTATCAGGGCATCTGTTGGTATCTCGGTGACTATGGCCAGAGCTGCTGGCAGGCGTGCGCCTCGCACGGTGACTATCATCCAAGCACCCCCGAATACGTAGGAACCCAGGCTCAGGGAGGGAGCCTGGAAGAGTGCACCGCGATTCTCCAAGCGCTGGGCTACGTTGCGGCTGTGAATTCCGGCATGCAGGCAGAGGGTGTGGGATTGGGGTGTCACCAATGGGAGGACGGCACCTTCTGGTGGCTTGTCCAGCCGGATTTCGACCCCGCGTTCAGCGTTCTTAGCGCGAAGCGCGTCTGCGGCTGCAAGGGCTAGGTGTCGGAATCTACCGCTTTCCACTTTTCGGCAGAGCAGACCCCCGTCGTTATTGGAACGGATCTTCCCCCCGTCTGACCCTGCAATTAACAGATGTTGTGCCTATGAATTGAGGGAGTATGTGCTTATTAATAGAAAGAGCGTTCTGAACGCTCCTTCCATAGAGAACATCAATTGCAATGAGACGTTTTCACCTGAGTCTCGCTCTTTTTTGTGTCGCGGCCATCGTTGTCGGTGGAGCCATGTTCGGCTGTGAGAGCGCGGCGACGCTGGAAATCGTCCCAGTGCTTCCGAGCGATCCCAGCACCGGGCAGCCCTACCGGCTCGATGAGCTTCAAGAGCGGCTCGGATTCGACAGGTTCGAGTTCGTCTTTACGCCCCTTGAGACCGCGGTGCCGGTTTCCCCACAAAAATACAAATTGAGTTATGGGCAAGATCTGGAGATCAAGAACCTCGAGGAGGGCTTGTGGCGAGTCGAGGTCAGCGCCCTGTTCGCGGCAGAAGAAAAGCTCTACGGGCATTCTGCTCCGTTCGAAGTTCGGCGGGCCAGAAGCGGTCGAGTGGATCTGCCCATCGGCGAGTCCTTCGCGTTCAACCTCATGGCGTGGAAGGCGCAAGAGGCAGCCAATGCGTTCAAGGACCTCGAGGCTGCCGCGGGCATCGCGTTCGAAGATGAGCGAGGGCGGCAGCTCATTCTGGTGACCGGTGGACGCCGGGGAGCCACGGGCGCTGCCATCGCTGACGCTCTACTTGTTGATGTGGGTACCTTTGAGGTGACTTTCCTCGACCCGATGCCTTCGCCGCGGGCCGGGCACCGGGCACTGCTGCTCAACGGAGGACAAAACCCGCTCATCGCCCTCGTCGGTGGGGATGAAGGTCGTCCCAACGTATCCATTTTTGACGGGCAGTCGCGGCGATTCAGCGAAATTAGCTTGGTCAAAGACTGCAAAGGCATTGCCTCGACCGATGGCGCCTTCATGGTGCGGGCCACCTTGGGTGGGCAAGTCACCGGTCAGCTCATGATCCCTGGTAGCCGGCAATGTCTCGTGGATGCGGTCACCGGCAAGTTGGGGCTCTTAGGGGTGTTGTATGAGCCGGTACCGGCCGCTCAGGTGATTTCGGCGGAGAACCCAGCCGGCGAGGTGACCCTCGTGGCCGGCGAGCATGTGTTCGCTGAGCGTGCTCTGGAGCGCGAGAGCTGTCGGGATACGCAGGAAGGGGCCTTGGCCGCAGTGTGGAGCGATCCAGTGCGACCCCTCGAGAACCAACGACTTTGGTCTCTATCCCACGACCCAACGGGCCGTTTCTTGCTCGTGGGCAGTGCCCAGGATCGCCTCGGCTGGAGGCTTCTCGATATCAATTCCTGTGAGGTGAGGGCAGTGACCGAAGGCCTGCTCGGGCCGGGAACGAACAGGACTGATTCGGCGTTCATCAACCTGCCGCGCATTCGTTTCGACTCCGGCGAGTTTCTTCCTCAAGCCGCGGCTTTGCTCACCGGAGGGAGAGGACCTGGACAGCAGCGTTTGAACGAAGTGCTCCTCTTCGTCGACGGAGACGGGCCAGAGACCGCAGTGCAGGGAGGACCCGTGTGGCTGCCGCTGAGCAACGAGCATCTGCTCTCCCCCTTGCGCCTTCAAAAGGGAAGAGCCGGGCACATGGCAGTGGCGATTGGCGAGAGGGCTTTGTGGATATTGGGGGGAGAGAGCAGCGGGGCTCCAGAGATCTTCATGCTCGGTCGCGGCAAGCGTCTGTCCAACGGCGAGACCGACTCGAACCAGTATCGAGCGGCGCTGACTCTGCGCAGCGTTAGGCCCCAAGCGCGTAGACCTGGGCTGAGAATCGCCACCGTCGTCGACACTCGGTCCGATGCCGTGCCCTTGAAGTTTGCCCTTGCCGAGGCTCTGCCAAAGGTGCTGCGTTCGAAATTGCTCCTCGACCACGTCAAACCCATGCCGGACATTTCGTTTCTGGCGATCAGCCAGGACTTGGGGCTGCTCGACGACGAGCTGTACTCGGCCGTGAAAGACCATCTCTTTGGCGCGTATTGCACCTACAATCCACGATACGAGTATCCGGGCATGCTTTACGTGCCACAGGTGACCGACGATGATCGCGTTTTCAAGGCTATCACTGGGGTTCTACCCAAACTTGGAACAGGCGTCACGGTGGCGGGTTGCAGCCTGCGGCAACCCTTGCGAGCGGCGTTCGACGGCCTCGCGAACGTCGACAAGGCCAAGAAGCTCGAGCCTGTGCCCAAAGCGCTCCGAGCTGCCTTTGCTGTGGGAGATGTCATCCCGGAGAAGCCAGGGACTATCGATATCCCTCCGGAGATCGAAGACGAGCGGGCCAGAACCGACATCACGCTCGCGCTTTTACCCATGATCTCGGATGACTGCAGCCAGAGCTTGCTCGAGCCCCGCGATCCTTCGGTGCTGGACACCGACGTGCTGTTTGGCTGCTATCAGAAAACCTACGATTCCTTCTTCTCTTTGCCACCCTTGCCCGATGAGCGCGCCGGGTTGCTCGACTCCCTTGCCGAAGCCGTCAACAGGCCGGACAACCTTTCGATGGTCGTGCTGGGCAACGTTGCAGGCGATGTCTCATGCAAATTTGCGGCTTCCCAGTCCGATGAGCAGGATCCCGGCAAGCAGTCCTTTGTTTCTCTTCTATACCCTCGACGGTTGCTCGCCACGTTGGGCTCGCTCAGCGAGGCCGGCGTTCGTTCGAGCGCCGCGCATATTTGCAGTACGAACTTTGCCAGGTGGAATTTCGAAGAGACCTTGGAGTATTTTGTCGTCAAGGAGGTCGCGCGCCTCAACACGTTGCTTGCCTGTGTGCCTGCGGACTACGCTTTGGGGCTGGATGCCGGGGACGAAGAGCCGATCTCGGACAGTGGAAACGCGCAGGACGAGCAGACCGATACCGACGAACTGGCTGCGAGTCTCGTGTCGCGCTGTCAGTTTTTCCTCGCAACCACGAGCAAGGCGGACAGCGCCGAGCCCGGGAGCACGAGCCATGTGTTGCAGACCCTGCTCGCGCCGGGAAAGGACTTTTGGCTGCGCCCCAGTTCGACGACGAACCTCAGCTGCGACGCCTCGGAGAAATGGGCGATCGAGTTCTTCACACCCGCGCTTTGGAAGGCGAGCGGCGAGGGGATCGCGGAAGCTATCGAGACCGGCGCCGATAATTGGAAACAGGCCCTGCGGACCGCAACACAGGAGAGAAACAGTGTGGCCATCCTCTGCGTGGAATAGTGGTGCAGGGCTTGTCGCCTGTGCCCTTGTCCTGTGCGCGGCCTTTCCTTGGCCAGCGCGGGCACAGGAATTCTCGCACGATGCCCCGCAGTCCCGGGAGCTGGAAGGGCCGCCAAAGGGGAAGGACCTCGCGGGAGAGGTGCTCTTGCTGCCCACTAGGGGTCGAGGGGACGGCTCTGTGGGCAAAGACGCGGTGGACGTTTTGCTCAGAAGCGCGCTCGAAGACCTGGAATTGAGGACAATACCCTCGAGTGCGCGAACGAAGGCGTGTGGCCAGGGAAAGGGCGAGCTCATCGCCGCTCGGGCGGCGTACTTGGATTTGGATTTGGTCGAAGCTCTAGCAGCCGCAGATCGCGCCCGGGAAGCACTGCGCAGCGCCGAGGCCGTGCTCTTTGCCTGTTCGGAGCTCGACAGCGTCGAGCTGTTCATGGCGCAGGTGCACCTCGACCGACAAAACGAGCCCGGAGCGCGGGAGATGATGGCGGGCGTGCTGGCGCGCGGCGCGGTCATGGCTCCGGATCCGGCGAAGTACACTCCGGATTTCCAGGCGCTGTGGGAGCAGTTGGCTCGCGGTGGGGTGGGTACGCAAGGACCGCCGCTCGATACGAAGGCCATGGAGAGGCTCGGCGCCTCAGTGGGCGCAGAATGGATTGTCCTCGCATCTCTCGATGGGCCAGATGGCGCAGGAGAGCGCCTGACTCTAGCGGTGGTTTCCTCTGCGGAAAGGGTCGACAAATCCGGGGTGGCTCAACTGGTGCTCGGTACCACAGGAGGATGGGGCGCAACTGTGCGCAAAGCGTTGGCGCAGTTCTTTCCGACCCGGGCGTTGCAGATGCGGCCTGAGCGAGGCATTCGGGAAACCGACGAGGCGATGGCAACGGCCAAGAAGCCGATATTTCGACGGTGGTGGTTCTGGACTGTGGTCGGAGTCGTGGTGGTCGGCGGGGCTGCGGCGGCCATCGCCGCGGCCGTCAACGAGCCATCGCCCACAAAGGTGGTGATCGATTTGCCCACAAAGGAGACGGTCAATTTGAATCAGTGAGTTGTCACGGAGCCGTGTTGTCGAGCACCTCGCGAATCCTCTTGCTTTCGCCTGGCTTTACCTCGACCACAACGGTGCGGCTCAAATTGCGCACGGGATTGGTCAGCACGAGGGTGTGGGGGCCAGAGGGCACTGCGAGGTCCATGATCGGGGTATTGCCCGCGTTCTTGCCGTCGATCGTGACGTGAGACCAGGGCTGTGTGTTGATGCTCAGCCTGCCGGGCATTGGTTCTGTGCGCGGAGCACCGGATCTGTCAGGCCGGCGGGTCAAGGAGAGCGCTATGGTTTCTGCCTGACCAGGCCGCAACTCGAATTGGCGCTCCCGGGGAGCGAACCCCGGGGCCTTGAGAGTAATTGTGTGGCGTCCGGGCGACAGATGGGAGAGCTCGATCTTGCCTCGGCCCTTGGGCACTCCGTCAATTTCGATGACCGCCCCTGAGGGGCTGCCGAGCACGACGAGAGACGCATCCGGGCCTCGCCAATAGGCCATTGCCGCGGGCGGCGGCCTGCCCATTCGAAAAGCGTTTGCCAGAGCGCCTTTCATCGCCGCTGCCGCGGCTGTTCCTCCAAGCGCTGGAGTCGGGGCCGTTGCGATCTTCGGCGCCAGAGCGAGCCAGGCGATTGAGGAGACGGCAAAGCTGGCCGAGATTGCGGCGAGCCAAATCCGTAGGTGTGCTGGCCGACGAGCCAGGCGCAGGGTGTGCTCTGTCGCGACAGGCGCATCGCGTGGAGGTGGGGAGGAGGCAGAGAGAGTGGAGATTCGGCTCGAGGCCGAGCTCCTTTCCTTTTCTGCCTTGGTGGCGAGCGCCTGGGCGAGATGCTTTTCGAGGGCAGAGCGGCTCGTTTGGAGGTTCCAGTCCTCTGAGGTCGCGCTCGCCCGGGTGATTTTTTCGACCACGGCTGTGAGATCACGCGCAGTAGGCCGCTGGCTGCGCTCCACGAGAATCGCGGCCAGCGCTTCCTGGAACTCCCTTGCTGTGGAGAAGCGGCTGGCCGGATCTGCGGCCAGTGCCTGCTCGAGCACTGCGTCAAGGCGCTCGTCGTGGGCAGAAAGCCGAGCCTCTTTGATTTTCACGCCGGTCAAAAGCTCGTGGAGCACCGCGCCGCAGGACCAGATGTCCGCGCGAGCGTCCACGGCCGCTCCATTGGCCTGCTCCGGGCTCATGTAGCCGGGCTTACCCTTGATGATTCCCGTGCGGGTTTCGTACTCGCTGGCCAGGGAGCGGGCGATCCCGAAGTCGAGGAGCTTCACTTGGCCGTCCCGTGACACGAGAATGTTGGAGGGGCTGACGTCTCGGTGCACGAGTTCGATGGGGCGGCCTTGGTCGTCGCGTTTGCGGTGGGCGTATTCGAGGCCCTCAAGGACTTCCATCACGACGTACAAGGCGATATCCGTTGGCCAAGGCACGCCCACGACCCGAGCGCGTCCCATGAGGGCGGAGAGATCCCGCCCAGAGACGTACTCCATGGCCAAGTAATAATAGCCATCGATGCATCCGAAATCGAACACCGGTACGATGTTGCCATGCATCATGGTCACGCCGAGCCGCGCCTCGTCGATAAACATGCCGACAAAATTATCGTCTGAGGAGAGAGCAGGATGGATGCGCTTAATCACGATTTGGCGCGTCACGCCACGTCCGTGGCTTGCGCGAGCGAGGAAGATCTCGGCCATGCCGCCCACGGCGATTTTCTCGAGGAGCTCGTAGTTGCCGAAGCGTTCGCCCATGGCCGCGGGATTGTAGCACGGGCAGGGGGAAGTCAAAAACAACGGGGCAGGCGAGTAAAAGTTGACCAAACCCCTGACCTAGCGCGAGTATACGGACCAGTGTTTGGGGAGTCTCGCGCTATCGGATGCTCCGATAGCAGCCCTGTGGATAATCGCGCGTTTGGTCGCGGAGCTAAGGAGAACGGACATGGTGACGAAGTTCTGCCGGTCAGCGCTGTTGCTCGTGACCGCTGGGCTGCTCGTGGCCTGTGAAGTGACCCCCGAGAAGGTGGAGCTTTGGAAGAGCACTCAGAACGGGCCGAAAAAGCTCGCTGCAGCCATGGTGTCTCCCGATGCGTCGATGGATATCCGCGGCAAGGCGGGTGTGGCGCTCATCGAAATCGCGTCGTGGGATCTGCTCCGCGAATCGTTGCAGAAGATGGACAAGCCCCAGGCCGAAAAGGTCGTCGACGCCATGGCCCCGCTGCTCGCGCAGATGGTCCGCGGTCAGGCCGGCGAGATTAGCCCCCCGGCTCAGCTCCAAGGCCCAGGAGGAGAGCCCAAGGGCACGGCGCCTTTGACCAAGCTCCAGGTGGACGCCAAGGACGGTCTGTTCATTGTCCTCGACTACGCCGGAACGGCTGGCCGCGCCGTGATCGTGAAGGCGCTTATCGAGTGGTGCACCAAGGACTACAATATTCGCGCCATGGCTGGCGATTACAATATCCGCACCATCGTCAAGAAGATCGGGTCCGAGGCTGCCATGGCCCTGGTTCCGCTGCTCAATCTCGATGAAGTGACCATTAAGTACGTTGCAGAGCTCATTCAAGAGGTCAGTGATCCGACAGCGACGCAAAAGGCCTCGGAACAGCTCGCCGCAGAGCTGCTCAGCAAGATGGACAAAGTACAAGAAGTGCATCTCGTGGCCGCTGCGACCGTCGGCGGACAGCCCATCGGCGATGCCCTGCTCAAGCTCGCCACCGACAAGAACGTGAGCGCTGCGCTGCAGCGATTCGCCCTGCGGGCGTTTTCTGAGGCCGCCGCTGGCAAACGCATCAACCCGAGCGAGGACGATATCGTTAAGCTATTCGCCATGGCCGAGAACACGGCCTACGACCAGTATCAGCGCGAGGAGACTTACTACGTCATCGCCCAGGCGGATCGCGACCAGGACATTCCCCGGCTGCGCAAGCTGCTCGGCCACAAGTCAGCGTTCTTTCGCTACGTTGGGCTGCGATGCCTCTTGCGCATGGACGGCGAGAAGATCCTGGTAGAGGTGATTAGAGAATTCGGCCAGAACGCAACGGGACAGGAAGATGTCGTGGAGGCCATGGATCGCGTGTTGAGCTTTCCAGAGCTCATTCCAAAGGCCGGCGATCTCTTGGGCAGTAGCAGCCTGTTTGCCCAGGGTGTGGGCATCATGGTTCTGGCTCAGCGCGGAAAAATCGAGGCCTTGCCTGGCCTCGAGAAAGCGGCGGGCAGCAAGGAGAAGCTGCCCAAGGGGTTTGATCACAAGACCGTGGGCGAGGCGGCCACGGCCGCTATTGCTGCCATTAAAGAACGCGGGTGAGCGGTGATGACGACACGACCGGACGGCAAGAAGTCACTGCGAAGCTTTCATGCGCGAACCAGCTTGTGGATGCTCTTCGAAAAGCGTGCGCAGGAGATGGACTGCTCTGTGGATTACCTCGTCAACGAGTCCATGCGGCTTTACGCGACGACTTATGGTCTCATCGAAATGGGGCAGGACGCGGATAGGTCGTCGTCGGATTTGCCTCCCGTGGATCTCGCGCCTCCGCCGCTGCCTCTGAAGTCCACGGTATCGGGCATCGTCCGCAAGGAGCCTGACGCCGAAGGATCGCACCCGAAGCTGCCCTCGCCAATTTCGCTGAGCGCTTCATCTCCGGCTCTGACCGCTGGCCGTTCGCAATCCCCCCCTCCGTTGTTGCCCAGGCCGTCGCCGGCTTTGTCCACCCGAACGCCGGTGCCCGCCCAGGCCGGACACCCCCCGCGTCCGTCCGTGCCGCCGCGTCCGCCGAGCGAGTCGGGATTTCGACAGGAGGGGTCTCGACCTGCGCAGAGCCCGCTTGCCAAGGGACCTCCCAGCCTATCTACCCAGACGCCGCTTGCCAAGGGACCTCCCAATCTCGAGGGGTCTCGACCTGCGCAGACGCCGCTTGCCAAGGGATCTCCTCCCAGCCAAGAAGGGTCTCGGCCTCCCCAGTCCCCGTTGGTCAAGGGACAGCTCACGCTCGTCTTCCAGGGTCGCAAGATCCCCATCGCCGGTGATCAGTTCATCATCGGACGCGGCACCAAGTCGAGCGATCTACCTATCAAGGACGCCAATATCTCGCGCAAGCACGCAGCCGTGATCCTGCACAATGGCTCTTACTACCTCAAGGACCTCGGCAGCACCAACGGCATCGAGTTCGCTGGCAAGACCATTGATTCCAAGCGCATCGATGAGGGCGATGTGTTCCACGTCTGCGGCTACGAGCTCCACTTCACCTACAATCCTTGAGAATGCAGGGCGCTTTGGACCAAACGGTAACTCATCCGAAACTCACCCGCCTCCCGAGATTCTGTTCGTCATACGGCTTTCTTGATCTCGACGCTATAGCCAAGCTTTTCGAGGCGTTGGACCA
>JALOQD010000447.1 GCA_025453525.1 Myxococcota bacterium | reverse complement strand
ATATCCAACATACACAAAGCACAGTATTCTCACCAGTACACTAGAGTCCAGAACACTTAACCAATCCGCAGCTCATCACGTCCACGCTGCCAATCGGTGGAGGGCACTGGACGCTGCAGGGCAGTGCTGGCCATCCACATTCCCTCGCGATCGTTGCGATTTCAGGGCTCACGTCATCATACTTGTACTCAGCGACGTCCGCATCCACGTGAAGGATGAAGAGGTCGAAGCCCGGCAGCGTCGGATCGTCCTCCAGACTGGAATTACCACGCAACGCGAACTCGAAACACCAGCGCAGCACGCCGCCCCATCCGGTGCCCAACTCCGGATAGGTCGGTTCGGGCTGAAGTTGGGTCATTATAAAAGGCGCGGGAAGCAGCGCTTTCAACGCGGACTCGATGACAACCGCGTCAGTGGGCCCCTCCGCGACCAGTGCAACGCGAAGCTCAGACATTGGGCACAGCTCCGAGGTTGCCCATCGCCCACAGCCGCGAAAGTGGATACTGCTCGTTCAACTTGCGCAACTCCGGCGAGACCACGACGCGACGGACTGTTGTGTGTCCCTCGCTGTTGCGCTCCACGGCAAAGAGACGAATTTCATCGTCGTCTAGATTGAGTCCGTCCAACACAGTGGGATTGTGCGCCGTAAAGAGAAGCTGCCGGTTCGGATCCCCCAACCGTAGCCAGTCGACAAGATGTGCAACCAGTCGAGTCACGAGCCGCGGGTTCAGCGCCGAGTCGAGATTGTCGATCGCGAAAACCGAAGGCGACGACGGCGACATGCAGAGGATGGCGGAGAACAGTACGTAGAGCGCCCCCTCGCTCGCGTCATAGGCCGTCAGCGTGTTGCGCGACGCAGCCATGAAGCGATCGGTGAACTTCAGCACCTGCTTTGCCCGAGGAACCGCCGGCGAGAGCAGAGCGCCCGCAGACTCGGCAGCGCTCACATCGCTCACCCAGTCGATGAGCGCCAACACTTCGTCGAGGCGGTCCTCGTCTGCTACTCGCTTGAGCGCCTCGAATCCCTCGGCGAGACCACCGCCAGCGAGTCCCACGGGCTGTCGCGTTTGCGGGTCCGGCACTGTCGCGCGCAAGGCTGGTGTATTCGGAGTGTAGATCGCGTAGCCCTGAAGCGTCTTCAGCAGGAGGGACGCCGGATCATTTGCTTGCAGCTCGACGAGCTTCAGCGCCGAGAGTCCCGAAGTTTTGTCGAGATTCTTTTTATCGCGCACCCCGCGACTCACGATTTCCTTGTCCCCCGAAGAGAGAGACTCGGTCTTGAACGACCACGCCGGCTCCGGCCTGTCGAGCGGATTCAGAAGTGAGACTCGGAAGGTCGCGTCAGGCTCGCCCTGCGCTTCGAGCGTGATGTGGGGCGGGATCTGCATGCCTGTGAAAGAGGTTTTAAACAGGCGCGGTAGTCCGGCGCGAACACCGCGGCGGATGATGGCCTCATCGTCCACGCGACCCGCCGCCGCCGCACCGAGGACGCCTACCGCCTCGAGGAAGTTGCTCTTTCCCACGCCGTTGGCGCCTATAAGGCAGTTCACCCGCCCGAGAGCGAGCGGTTGATCGACGATAGACTTGAAACCCTTGATGCGGATCTCACGCAGTCTCATGGGATTCTCCATTGGGACTTGATGCCGTGCCCGGCAGCCCCGTTCTCTTCGTGTCGATCTGCCCCGTCATCGCGGCGACGACCATTGCGGTGTGGACGTTGTCGAACATTGGCCATTTAAGGTCTTGCGTCTCGCAGATGAACTCGATGCTGGGCCGGCCCACTAGCGATCGCCGCATTCCTGACTCCGCATCCCCCACCGCGTTGCGTTCCTTAAAGCCCATCGGCAGCTCCGTTCTCCCTGAGCCTCGTGCCTATCATTCCCTAACCCAACGCCTTCACCAGCATCGGACGCGAGCATATCGCAATGCGTGCCTATGTCGAGCATTCCGACCGATTAGACGACCGGGACAAAGTCCTTGAAAATGCCAGGACAGCCTACGTCGGGAGAGGACGAGGGAGGTTGTCGGGGTGTCGGGGTGTCGGGAGGTTGTCGGGAGGTTGTCAGGCACTTCCATTTGCTGATTTCTCATGCATGAACCTTGCTATACCAAGACCCAAACGAGAGGACTTTTCCGGCGCTCGGCATCACGCCTGATGCATGAGTCCGAGCAGGGGAAGCTGAGCGTGCCCTGACCGTGCTGCTATCGTGCTTCGCTGTCGCGGCAAAAGGGTTAAACGCCCCGCGTCCTTGTCGCCCGAGTCCACAGGTGAGACTTCCCGAAATCCTGGCAATCCTCGAGCCGCTGTGGGGCTAAATCAGTAATAGGAAGTGCCAGACACCTTGAAAAGGGCTGCATCACCCGCGGAGTACGTGGCTCCGATCATGGTTCGCGCTGGCCACGATCTCCTGCGGTGCTACTATTGCGATCAGCTGGTGGCGTCGGCCCACATGCTCTAGTTCCTATCGATCCTTGAGGCAAATGATGTGGACCTTCCTCTTCGCGCTCGGGCTCTTGCTGCGCCCGACAGCCAAGCTGTCGCCCGAGGCGCTCGGCGCTCTTTACCGCGACAAAGGCTCGCTTGTCCTGCGACGGGCCCTGATCTTGCTACGAGACCGTGCCGCGGCCGAGGACGTGCTCCAAGAGGTCTTCGTGCGGGTGATGCGCTATGGTGCGCCTGTAGGCCAGACTGGCGTGCCCCTGTCGTTTCTCTACCGCACCACGGAGCGATGCTGCTTCGATCGGCTACGGCGCCGCAACCGGGAGCTCCCGACCGATAAGCTCGAGGGGATCGACATTGGTCTCGTCCAGAAGGACTGCGGCGCCATGAGCGAGGCCGGCGAGATCGTGCTGCGGTTCTTCGGGACTCTGCCGGACAAGCTCCAGCAGGTGGCGCTGCTACACTACGTCGACGGCCTGACCCAGGAACGGATCGCGCAGGAGCTCGACTGGTCGAGACGAACAGTTGGCAAGAAGCTCGTGGAGCTCGAGGAACGAGCCGTTCGGCTCGCGAAGCGTTGCGCAGAGGAAAAGGGAGTTCCCATTTCCTTGGTAAAAAGAGGTCTTTCCACAGGGACACATGAAAGCGAGGAGCCATAGGCCGTGAATCACCCTGCGCCGTACGATTTGGACCTTTTCCTGGCAGGCGAGCAGCCACAGCTGGAGGCCACGGCTATCCTGCGGCACCTCGACTCTTGCCAGACCTGCCAGACTCGACTGGCCCAGCGCACTGCGATACGCGATGAGATGATTGCCAGGCTGCCGACAGCGGCTTTTGTGCGCCAGGTGAACGAGCGCGCCGGAACGACAAAACCTACGGCTCCCCGGCTCGCGTGGAGGGTAGCGTTGCCGGCGTTTGCCGCGGCGGCGATCGTCGTGCTGAGCGCCCTGTGGTTCGCCCACCCCGCACCGCAGGACGACCCTGCCATGCGCTGGAGAGGACAGGCGCCAGGGGTCCAGGTGTACCTGCATCGCGCCCAGGAGTCCTCGAAGCTCACAGAGCAACCTGTGATAGCCGGAGATAGGCTCCGTTATGAAGTTGCCCTGCCGACCGGAGAGTCGGGATACGCGGCGGTGTTTGCTCTCGAGGAGGGCCGCGCCACACCGATCCTGCCCCCCGAACCCGGGGCTATCGCTCTGCGTGTCGTAGGCAACTCCCTGTTGCCTGGGTCGGTGGAGATCACCGCTGGCGGCTCCCCGGTCGAGCTCGTGCTCATCGTGCGCGGCCAGTATTTCAGCACGGCCCAGATCATTCCTGAGCTCGAGGCAGCGGACGCGAGAGGGGCACTCGCACAGGTGAAGGGCGTCGCGCATCAGCTAAGTGTGGCGCCATGAAATACCTGCTGTCTGTGTTGTTCACCCTGCTGGTCTTCAGCCTCGTCTCGCCGTCAGAGGCTGCCAAACGCTACGGGTTGATCATCGGTCACAACCTCGGCTTCCACGGGGAACCCTCCCTCGACTACGCTGAGGACGACGCGGTGCGGTTCGCCGATGTGTTGACCGCGATCGGTGGAGTCGACAAGCGCGACCTGGTTCTGCTCGCCCATCCGACGAGGGCCGAGGTGATGGCTGGATTCGAGAAGCTCACCGCCCGGATCTCTGCGGTGCCGGGGGCAGTCGTTTTTTTTTATTTCGCCGGTCATGGCGACGAGGCGAGTCTTCACCTCGCAGGCGAGCGTTTCGATCGATCTGAGGTCATGACCGCGATGAAGCGCCTATCAGCTCGCACTAGGCTGGCGATCATCGACGCCTGTCAGACGCCTTCCATGACACAGCAGCGCGGGGTCAAGGCGGGCAGAAGCTTTGACATCGGCGTGCTCGGCCCCGGTACGCCCGAGGGCGTGGTGGTCATCCACTCCAGCGAGAAAGGCGAGCCAGCGCTCGAGTCGAGAGAGCTGCAAGGCGCCCTGTTCACCCACCACCTCGTCTCTGGGCTGCGGGGCGCGGCCGACGCGGATCGCGATGGACGGATCACCCTCAATGAGGCCTACGCCCACGCGCGGCGACTCACCGTGATCGACTCAGCCACTGCTTCGGATATCGTGCAGACCCCGTCGTTCGCGATGGACCTGTCCGGCGCCGACGAGCTCGTGCTCACGGAAACGACCCGCTCGCGAGCCCTGCTCGTCCTGCCGCGCGGCGGTGGCGTGCGCTACGTCGTGCTTGCGCAGACAACGGGGAACGTCGTCGCCGAAGTCGAGGGAGACCCGCAAAAGACCCAGACCATCGCGGTTCCGGCTGGTCGCCTACTCGTGCAACGCCGCGTGGCCGAACGCTCCACCATCGCCGGAGTAGACACGCCGTTCGGTGGAGTCCGGGTGCTTAAAGCCAAGGACTTTGTGTCTCAGCCGTACGACTTACTCGCTCAGCGCGGTGGCCCTCGCGAGCTATGGCCCCACCTGTTAGGTGCGTTCGTGCTCGGTAAAATGGACTTTGTCGATAGCGAGCCGATCTGGCGCCTCGGGCCGGGTCTGCGCTACGAGCATCACAGTCGCGCTGTTGTGCTCGGGCTCTCGGCAGAAGCTGGATTCAGCACCTATCGAAATGCCCTGTACGACACCACCGAGCAGGTCATCATTGTCAGCGGCGACCTCGGCTGGCGCAAGCGGCTAACGTGGATCGCCTTGTCTCTCGTCCTCGGACCTTACGGCCAGCTCACGTTTCAACAGCGCCGCAGATTGGACGCAGCACGGCTCAACGCCGCGGGCCTCGAGGACTACGCGGGTGTGGAGTCCCTGGCACTCGGCCTTGGCGGACGCCTCCGCGTCTTAGCTGCCCTACCCTTACGCGAGCGCGTCGAGCTGCAACTCGGTCTGGACGCGGCTCTCTTTGGGCAGAGGATCTCGAGCCTCGGCACGTCGGTCGAGCCGATCGTCTCCTGCGGGGCTTCGTTGGGGTTCGGTTTCCGGCTCTGAAAAAAAGGTTCCCATTCCTCTTTGTTCGAGCGGTCTAGTCAAAACTGCAACCGCTCGGAAAGAACCGGGCACCTAAAAGGAGAGAGAGCATGGACACATTGAATAAGACCTTGGTACTGGCTGCTTTGGGATGGCTATTTTCGCTTTCTGCCTGCGGCTCGATCGACTCGCCTTCGAGCAAAGGCGAGCCGCTGTGGAGCTTCAAGGGAAGAATCACCGAAGTGCAGAAAGGGCTCGAGGTCCGGGCCCTGCGCGCGGCGGTCCTTTGGGGCGCCGAAGGCGACACCCGCTTCGTCGCGCAGGACATACCGGTGAAGCTTACCGGTCAGCTCCCTACCATCTTTCGCCTCGACGTGTTCGAACCGCCGCCAGAGCGCGCATTCGGAAATTGATCGATACCTCGGACCGAGCGGAGCCGAATTCGAATTCATCTACATCGAAGGCGATCCAACACTGCTCAATCAAGCGCTAGAAGGCGATGAGCTCTTCCCCTTGCATCCAGGCTTAAACTTTTTTGTGGAATCTGAGACATTTTTTGGCATGGCCGATCTATCCGATACCCTCGACATTGTCCTTAAATACGAACCAGAACTTCAGGACATCTTTATGTGCGAGATTCCACCCAACTCTGGTGAAACCATGCACAACACCGGATTGGTGCCGTTCGAGGATGTTCCAAAGGATGCGACCATCGAGTGCAGCGCAGACGGCCGCTCTTTAGACTATGAGACGAAGCTCTCGGTGATCAATGGCGGAATGCTGTGCGGGGACAAGTTCGTCACCGAGACCTACGGTTATTCGAGGTTCGAAGGCGACCTGCCACCCGAGGGCTGGCCTTGCGAGATCACCGACACCGACCCTCCCGAAGACGATACTGAGACTGGGCGGTAGACACCTGGCGGCAGATCGAAAAGGCTATTCCAGGCGATAGAATACCCATCTGACACCTCGGACCGCGTCTGCACTACCAGCTTCACAACCATCGCATTTTGACTCGCCCTCTCGTCAAAAAAAGTTCCCATTTGTCTTTGTCCGAG
>JALOQD010000446.1 GCA_025453525.1 Myxococcota bacterium | reverse complement strand
CTTCGAAACCCGCCGGGGGGCTGACCATCTGAGTGGGATCGATTTTGACGAGATGGGGTTCGAAGTGCGCGGCGTCATTTGCGTTCCGGTGATTGATGAACACCGGGTCTTTGGGGCCGACCTTCGAACGCTGCGCGATCATTTTGTGGAGGTTCTCGATGTAGGTTTGCAGCCTTTGGAGGTAGGCGGCTGTGTAAACACTCGGCCAGTTTTGCTGGGCGGTTTTGACGGCCGGTTGCTCGATGAACTTGAACCACACGTAGGTGGCGGTGGAGCCGTTCTGAAGCTTGACGGTGTATCTTCTATGTGGGCACAAACGTCAAGCTTCGAGTCGTGTTTTTTTTCAGCCTGTCATTTTCACGCTCACCGAGCATGGTTCCAAACCGGAGGCGGGCAGATAGCCATCCTCAAGAGATGGCCTGCCCGCCGGAGGTCCATCGAGCGAAGATAATGGTTGCTTTGTCTTGGTCATGCGCATTGCTCGTTGGCCGGTTGTCTCTGGCATCTCGAAGCTTCGTCGTGAGCAACTTCGCGGTCACCGCTACTTTGATTCCCTGCGTCACGAGCAGGGACAGTATCCGGTTACTGTGCGATGTCGCCTCGCCCTGCAACCGACCGATCTCTCGCGTAACTCGTCGTTCGTCTTCTTGCTCAGCGGTCGGAGCGCGTACAACGCTGAAAACGCCTTCTTCGCCCCGGGCGTGCCGAACCAGAGAACGATAAATCCTCTCCACATCCAGACGATCCGTCTTCGCGCGCCGCGCTCGCCGATTCACCTCCAGGCTCGCCGGGTCGATCACCACGCTGTGCACCCCGAGCGTTTCGAGGTACCGGTGAATCCAAAATCCATCCCGACCTGCCTCGTAGCAGCTCATGACCTTGGCACCCGCGGTTACGTGCAGCTTGCCCTTGGCTTTCTCGATCTCCTGCTCCAACAAGTCCGTCCGCCGCGAGTCGATCGTCACGACCCGCGGATTGCCCCCTGTCCCGAACGCCAGCTTCCATTTTGACTCGCTCAGCTCAAACGCCATGTACAGCCGGTACTCGTTTCCGTTACTCTCTTCCCGCAGGGTCACGTCGGTCATCGTATGCCTCCTGTTGTTTTGTCACTCCAAGAGGCTTACCACCCGCGTGGCCCTGCATAGTATCTACTTGATCCAGGAGTAAAGAACCGTCGGATTGCTCGGAAGACCGTTCTTCTCTGCATCGGGAGACAGCAGCAAGTCCACTCTGGTCACTGCTCCAGCAGAGGCTGGAAGGTTGACAGCCCTGGTCTGCAAGGCCGCAGAGGAGAAAGGATCTGCGGTGGTATCCCATGACGCTGCCAGCATGTAATGCTTTGTCGCGCCGCCCTGGGTGACTCTCACGGTCACGTCGCAGCCCGCGGACGGACAGAAAATCGACGCCGCTTCTTGGCGCTGCGTCGCGTTCGTCGGATCGAACAGCTTGATGAGACCCGCGGTATAGGGGCCAATCGCGGGATAGACCATGTTGACACTTGTCACCGCGCCGCTGACCGCGGCCATAACGCTGATCACGGAAGCATCGCGGGTGATGGGATACTGAACGCCATTGTTCGTCACTGCCTTGGAATAGCTGGCCGTCCCAGAGTCCCAAGAGGCGTAAGCGTTGAGGCTGGGGTTCCAGACGACGACGTGACCTTCTAAGTAGTTGCGCATCTGGAGCACCGAGTAGTCGGAGTAGTGACGCATCAGGTACGCTTTTTCCTGGTCGCCCTGCCCTCCGCCGCACATGGGGTCTCTTTTGTAGGTCCCCACAGGCCCACCCACCGCATCAGGCTGCACCGTGGGTGGGATGAACGCCTGTTTGTACAGGTAGTATGCCCAGATCGGACCCACGTGGATCCCATATCCATCTGTGGGCGCGGTGATGCCGTACATATCGCCCTTGTAGGGATAGTTGGCGCCGCCGCCGTAGCAATCGCCCAGCCCCAGCGCATGGCCGAGCTCGTGGCAGAGGATGCCGGGGCTGGTGCCGTTGCCCACGCCGCCGAAGCCGCCGGCCTGGCCGCCAGCCCACACTCCGTAGATGCTCACGTAATACAGCGTGTGTCGACCCGCAGTCCCGGCCGCGGCCTTGAGCGCGCTCTTCCACTCTAGAGCCGCGCCTTGCTCACCGTCGAAGTTCTGCCCTGTCTGCGCTTTGTAATCGTCCTTCGAGCTCACCCGAGCCACCCGCGCGCCCACGTCCTTGCGCCCGGGAATGACGAGCTCCTTGAAGACCACATGAGGGACGCGGCGAACCTCGAGGCTGGACACAGGCCACTTGGCCTCGAGCTCGTCTTTCCAGCCAGCCGGATAGTCGCTCGTCGTGTCCTGGAAGTACTGCACGTCGAACATGTTCATCACGACCTTGGTCGGCGGACCCATGCGCAGGTTATCGAAGGAGAGCCGCGCTCCTCCGGCTTCCACGGCGACAGACAGACCCTGCTTCATCCAGTCTGCCGGAATGAACCCAGTGAACGTGTTGTCGTTGGAGTGCTGCACCACGCCCGGGGCCTTGGGAATGGAGGCAGGAAGCTTCGCCGGACCGGTCAAGGGCACGCTGAGCGTTTTCCCGTTGAGGGTAAGGACCGCCTTCACAGCGGGCGCAGTGGGGCTCCCTGAACCAATCACGTGCGCTTTGACGAGCGCTTTGCGGTTGGCCACCAAATTGAAGTAGGGGTCGCTGGGTTGCTGCACGTGGGTCTGGGCGAAAAAGACCGCGTCGATCTTCGCGGTGGTGCCGCTGCACGTGCCTTCGGGTTTGCCGCAGCCACACTGCCCGGGCTCGGTCTTGTTGGGATCATCGGGGCAGTTGTCGTTCGTGCTTCCTGTTCCACACGTATAGGCGACGGCGAGCTTCTTGGGCGTACCTACGCACGGATCACCAAACACCCCGTTGCTCGCTCCGACGCTGCAGGAGCCTTTGTTCAGACACGCAGACTCCACTTTGCTCTTGGAGGTCGATGCGTGACAGGAGCTGGTCGCAAAGCTCGGACAAGAACCTGTGGGAGTGCCATAGCTGGCAAAGCTGATGACCCTCATGACCTGACCGCTCGGACACGACAGATTCGCGGTGCTTCCTTCTGCTGCTTGCGCGCATTGACCGGCCGGCGCGACGTCCTTGCACGTAAAGGCCACGGCGAGCTTCTTGCGCGTGCCGGAGCAGGGATCTCCGAATACCGCGTTGTTGGCGCCGACGGTGCAGTTCTGTTTGTTCAGACACAGCGACTCCACTTTGCTTTTGGAGGTCGAGGCGTGACAAGCGCTGCTGGAAAAACTCGGACACGACCCAGCGGGAGTGCCGTAGCTGGCAAAGGTGATGGAGCCGATGACCTGGCCGCTCGGGCACGAAAGATTCGCCGTGCCGCCTTCGTTGACCACGGCGCATTGACTCCCTGTTGCGAATGCAGTGAGATCCTCATCACCTTGCTCGAGCTCCTCACCCATTTCACACCCGGGCGCCACGAGCCACATAACGCCGCCCAGCAAACACGTTGCAATGTGCTTCTTCGACATGGGTGCTCCTCCTTTGGTCGTCCATTTTTGGCGTTAGGTTCCCTGGCGCATAAAA
>JALOQD010000007.1 GCA_025453525.1 Myxococcota bacterium | reverse complement strand
AGCTCGTAAGCGCAAGAGCTGAGCCCCAAGAGCACAAGGACAGCCAGGGGCCCAAACAGCTCCATCACGCTCTCCTGATGGGGGAGGCAGACGTAACGCCTTTGGCTCGACCCTGTGATTTTCATGGCTTTGCTCCAACACCAAGCCTGGCATAAAATCAATCCATGACAAAACATCACCATCGATGGCACTGTGGACTGATCCTGGTTCTCGCTTGCGGATGCGAACCGACGCACCCGCGGGGCGACACCGATGACACGGACGACCCCACGGACACCAGCAGCGACACAAACAAGACGTGCACCCCCGGCGAGCTCGGGTGTGCCGGGGACGTTGCGATCCGCTGCAATCCCGCTGGGAGCGACTGGCTCGAAGATGAGGACTGCCAAAAGACCGATACCGTATGCGCCGCCGGAGTGTGCCGTGACATCTCCAAGGAATGCGCCGCGGCGATCAACTCCAACTCGTACATCGGTTGCGAATACTACGCGACCACCCTCGCCAACAGTTACCTGAACTTCCATAACACCGGAGCGCCTCGAACAGGCCCCTCGTTCTTCTTCGCCGTGGTGCTGGCCAACGACGGCGAAAACGATGCGGATGTCCACATCACCGACGGCCCTTCTGGCGCAGTGGACGCCGACTATGTGGTGAAGGCCGGCAGCATCAAGGTGATCGACAACCTGCCCTGGAAAAAGGGCGTCAAAGAGCCGTTCATCGGCGGACCTATCAACGACGAGCGCGTCTATGCGAGTCGAGTGGTGAAAAACGGCGCCTACCACATCACCTCCTCGCTTCCGATTACGGCCTATCAGTTCAATCCGCTCGACTACGAACTCGAAGGCCAATACTCGTACACGAACGACGCGTCCTTGCTTCTCCCGGCCCATGTCTACAGGTCGAGCTACGTCGCCCTCACCAGACCGACCTGGAAAACGATAGGGTCCACCCTCGGCGGCACGTCGATCAAACCGGGGTATCTAGCGGTGTTGGGCTCACGGGAAGGCCCAACGACCCTCGAAATCCACTACACGGCCTACACCTATCCATCGGATGATCTCTCGGAGACTCCCATCGGAGGCGGAAGCCCGAATCTCTCGGCGAGCCTCACGGTCAAGCCCTTCGAGGTTCTTCAAATCCTCGCTTCTGCGCCAGCCGGATGCCCAGGTCAGGCTTCGTGCAGCGGCGTCAGCTGTTGCGATGTCCCCAAGGACTACGACCTGACAGGGACAAGATTGCAGGTGACCTCCGGACCGAGCCCCGCGGTGTTTGCCGGTGTCGACTGCGCCTTCATCCCGTTCGACACCTTCGCCTGCGATCACCTGGAAGAGCAGATGTTTCCCTACGACTCGTGGGGGCTTCGCTACGCCTGCGGGCACCACGTCGAGCAGACGGACGACGAACCGTCGGTGTTCAGAATCTACTCGAACGAGGACGACAACACGGTGACCTTCGAGCCCTCCTCTGCCCATGCCACCACCCTTCTCTCCAAAGGAGAGTTCATCGAGTTCGAGAGCACGGGCGATTTCATAGTGACAGGCACACAGAAGCTAGGCGTGGCGCAGTTCATGGTCAGCGCCTCTCCCCACGAATACGGCGACCCGTCGATGTCGTTGGTGGTGCCCATCGAGCAATACAGAAAGAGCTATTCCTTCCTCGCTCCGAATTCGTATTCGAATAACTACATCACCGTGATTCACGAGATCGGGGAGTTCCCCGTGCTGGACGCTTTGCCCATCGCCGGTGATACCGTGGAGATCAACGACGAATTCGCGCGGACAAATCTCGAAATATCAGGCGGGATTCACACCATCGAGTCGAACGAGTCTTTCGGGCTCACGGTCTATGGGATCGGACGATACACCTCCTATATGTATCCGGGTGGACTCGACTTGCAGAAGATCGACTCGCCCATTTAGGGCTCACGCAGAGCTCGGTGCCGCGAACGACACGCGAAACACCGTGCGGCCAGGCTCTGATTCCACCTCGACAACCGCGCCATGGGCCTCGGCAATGGCCTTGACCATGGGCAGACCCAGCCCTGTGCCGCCGCTCGAGCGCGCGGTGGTGAAGAACCGCTCGAACACCCGCGACAGATTGGCTGTCGAGATCCCAGGACCGCGGTCCTCCACCACCAGGCAAGGGCCAGCCTCGACGCGGAGCACGACTCCCTTGCCCTGTCCGTGGCGCAGGGCATTGTCGAGGAGGTTGACGAGCAGCACCTCGGCGAGATCAGCAGGCAGCGGCGCCACGCAGTTTGCGTCTGTCGCTTCGAACGTGATCTCGTGCCCGTCGGCCCTATACGAGTCCAGAAGCTCCGCAGCGCACGCGGCCAGATCGCAGCTCTCCTCGGTGCGGACCATGGCCTCGAGCCGCGCCAGCTCGCGCAGGCGCCGCACGATCCGCTCCATGCGCCGCGTATCCTCCTCGATGTTGCGCAGGAAACGCTGGCGCTGGGCAGCGGTCATGTCCTCGCCGCTCGAGACGAGCAGCTCCACGGCCCCTGCGATCCCGGTAATGGGGGTCTTGAGCTCGTGGGACACGCTGCGGGTGAACTCTTGGATGTACTGAAGGTTCTTGCCCAGCGACGAGAGCATCGCTGACAGAGCGTCGGCGAGATCCCTGGCCTCCCGCGGCGCTGCCGAGCCCACGTTTAGGCTGGTGTGGCGCCCTCCTTCGGCGATGAGGCGCGCCTTGTCCACGAGGTTCTTGAGGGGCCGAGTGATGATCCACCCGAGCAGCAGACCGATGCCTATCGTGGAGAACAGGACGATGAGCACCGCCGCACTGTACTCGGCTTGCCACATGTCCCGTAGCAGCGACAGGCTGGTGCGGGATAGGTACGCCACGCCATACAGGCGGTTGCCCTCTACGATGGGCAGAGCCACATGCACCCGCAACCGGCTGGCGCGGTTGAAGACTCCGGCGCGGGACGGCTGGCTGGCCCGCTCGCGCACCACACCGTGATACTCACCCAAAAGGGCGCGCCGTACCTCCACGCGCTCCGCATAGCACAGACCGAGCCCTTCGCCCGTGGTGGCAACCACGACGCCGCTGCGGTCGAGCACGCGCACGCCCGATAGATTGAGAAGCTGGGCCTGGGCCAAAACCTTGGAGATCTCGAGACCAGCGCGTTTCGCCGCTTCACTGGCCTCGTGGGGCGCCGGGCCTGGCTCACCCACAGGTGGCAGCACGGGATCGAACAGCAGGTCGATCTGGGGGAAGGCAGGGTCGTAGAGAGCGTCTTGCCGGCGCGGCGGCGACTCGAGCACGCGGTAGGTGCCCCGGAGGTCCGCGCCTTCCTCCTCGAGCCGGTGCAGGGCGTCGAGGTAAAGCACGCGGACGTAGGCGGCTTCGGCGATGAGCTTGGCCTCGGTCTGTCGATGCAGGAAGTTGTCAGGCAGGCGCAAGGCCAAGATGCCGAGCACCGGCAGCGCCAACACCACGAGGTTGATGGCAAGCACCAAGGCGCGCAGGGAGTAGAGACGGCGCCAAAACGAGGCGCTGCGCTGCGCCGCAGAAGGCGAGGCCGTCACCACTGCCCTTTGGTCCGGAGGCGATACCCCACCCCGTGCACCGTGTCGATGGCATCGCACCCGACGGCGAAGAGCTTCTTGCGCAGGCGCTTGACGTGGCTGTCGATGGTGCGCTCGCTGACCACGGAGCCGTCGAGATACGCCCGGTCCATGAGCTCGCCGCGGGTCCAGACCTTGGACGGGTGTCCCATGAGAGCCGCGAGGATGCCCCTCTCGGTGGCCGACAAGGGCTCGACGCGTCCGGCGCAGCTCACGGTGTACGCCTCGAGGTCGAGGCGAAGTGCCCCGTGCTCGAGGAAACGCCGCGGCTCGTCCTGCTTCGGGGCCTCGGCCACCCGGCGCAACACGCTGCGCACCCTGGCCACGAGCTCGCGAGGGCTAAACGGCTTGGTCACATAATCGTCGGCGCCGAGCTCCAACCCGACCACTCGATCCAGCACATCGTCCACGGAGGTGAGGAAGATGACCGGGGTGCGAGCCAGTGCGCGGATCCTTCGGCACACGGCGAGGCCGTCCTGCTCGGGCATGAGGATATCGAGCACCACGAGGTCAGGGCGCAGGGAATCGAACACCTCGAGGCCGACCTTGCCATCCTCGGCCTCGTGCACCTCGAACCCAGCGGCCCGCAGCGCAAAGCACACCACTTCGCGGATATGGGCGTCGTCGTCGATGATGAGAATCGCTGGCACCCTCAAACCTCCTCCTCGCCAGAAGCATGACACACCCTAGGGTGTGATTGTAGGAGCGACTGTCGCTGCGCTCTTTTTGCGAAACAGCTCCTCCCAGTCGAGCCCTCCAGTGGCGTGCATGACCACCGCGAGGGTGAGGATGGCTCCGACGGTGATGGTCAGGCCCGTATAGCCCTCGAAAAAGTGGGCCACTCCGAACAGGACTTGGTACACGATCTGGCTCGTGCCAGCGGCGAACACGGCGAATCGCGCCCCGACCACGAGCCTCATGTACGAGACGACCAGCAGCATCGACACCACCGAGGCGATGGCGAAGCTGAGCGGCAGGGTCAGATGGTCGACGAGATAGGCGAACAGGAGGTTGAACGAGAAGAAGCTCGCGGCGAGGAAGAAGTAGTTCATGGGGTGCATCCGGATGTCGCGCAGGGCCTGGAGCATGAACATCACGAAAAAGAAGAAGAACAGCGACACCGGCGCGTGCAGGCTCAGCGCAGCGGCGAGCGGACCGGGGTTGAGGCGCCGCGGCATGAGCATGCCGATCTCGAGGCCGCTCACCAGGGAGTCCTTTTCCCAAGTGAGCTCGTAGCCGCCGGCCGGGCGCGGAGTCTTGCGGTCCGGGCTGATGGAGCCAGGCGGGAAGTCGATGGCATCGAAGCTCGTGCGCACGACGGCGTGCAGGTTGTCGACCTTGGTCACCTCCGTGCCCGCGGCAAAGCGGTAGCTCCAGCGATCGAGACCCCGGGACTGGTAACCGAAGCGGAAGGCCTTTGAGGTCTTGGGCGGCAGGCGCAGCAGCGCGACCATCTGGCCCGCCTCTGTCTTGGCCTGGACCTGCTCCTCTGCAAGAGGCCCGCCGTCGAGCTCCAGCTTCATGTTGTCGTACACCGCGGACGGGCTGGGAAACGGCACCGAGACGCGCACATCCACGGTCTCTTCCCTGGGGTTGGTAAACGAGTAGCGGCTCGCAAATCCCACAGAGTAAGTCGAGAACCACAAGAGACCCTTCTTGCGGTGGTCCACCACGAGATCGGCGCGCAGGTCAGTCGAGTCGAGCCCCACGGCTTGCTGTTTTTGCTCGCGGCTCAAGGTGTAGAGCTCCTCGGGCATCGGCACGTACACCCTCGGGGCTCTGCCCTTAGCGGCGGCCTCGGCGTTTTCTTGCTCCTGCTTCTTGGCCACATACGCCGCCTTTTCGTCGTCGGTGAGCGGCCGCCGGACGTCCTCCCACCAGGCGATCGACACCACGGGCGCGAGCTGGGTGTGCTCAGAGCCCCAGAGCTGTGACACGTCGCCGCGGTTGCTCTCTGACAACTCCGAGGTGCGCATGCTGGTGACAGCGCTCAGCACGGCCCAGGCCACCCAGCTACAGGAAAAAATGACCGACAACGCAATGATCCGTTTGAGCATGACTTCCTCCAAAGAATGGGTTGGCGGGGGATGTCCCGCTGCCCTTTTGCAAGTAAGTACGCGGGGCGTGTGGCGAGAGCGGCCTCCGAGTCGAGGAAAAGTCGTGGCCAGTTGTGGTAAAAGTGTGGCGAGCCTTTCACCTTCGTAGAGGGCCTTGCGCCATCCAACCGGCCTTCCCATGACCTGTGTCCTTGAATTGGCTTTTCGCGAACTGTAAGCTCTAGCAGTCCGCGTACTGCGAGTTCTTTTTTTGGGAAGGAGTCTAAAGATGGAGTTGATGCGATTCGCGTGGATCTTTCTTGTGTTTTTTTTAATAGGCAGCCGCGCTTCCGCACAAGCGGATCCCTTCGTCGCATGTCGATTGAGACTCCCGCGAGATATCGCCACTGAACTGTCGAAAAAGAGCGAGCAGGAACAGAAGCAATGGCTTGCTGGCCATTGCGACGAGGTGAGCCTCTCCTACCTGGAGTGCAGCGAAGGATTGAACAAGAAGCAGCGCGAAGATTTCGCCCTCGTGCCTGTTCCCCTCAAGCGGGCCTGGTTGAAAAGCCATTGCAAAAGCCGGCAGCCAGGGAGATTACCGATCGCTTTCAATACCGAATCGACTTCAAAGGGAGTCGTGGCAATGGTCGGTGCGAGCGGGGGACCAAGGTTCACCGACGGGGACAGAAAGCAAATGCATGACGTCGTCCGCGAGGTGATGACAGCTGCCCTAGCGCCAAGGCAGATGGACGTCGTGGCCGCTCACCAGATTTCAGGTGCACCCTGCGACAAAAAAGCCAGGCAGCAAACGGCGCAGGCCGAAAATGCGACCGCCGTGCTCTGCTTTCATTCCATGGCGCAAGGCCAAGACACCGTGGTCGGTTTGGCATTGTACAACGCCAGTAATGACAGAGTGATCCGGTCGGTTGTGCTTCCAGTGGCCGGTGCCCATGCTGCCGACCTTGTCGATCCCCTACAGGCAGCGGCAAAAGAACTGCTGTCAGAAGCAACCTCAACGACTCCTCAAGAACCGAAGCCTTCGATTGTTTCTAAGCCCAGCGAGAGCGATCGAGGAAAGCCAAGACCGTGGGTTGCCTTCAGGGTGACAGGCTGGCTCTTCTTGGGCTCCGGCATCGCGAGTCTCGTGCCTGGCCTCGTGATCGGCGGGTTGTCGGAATTTCAGGATGCTCCAAAGTGGGTGCCATCGGTGTTCGTCGGCGGAGCGTGCACACTCCTAGGAGCGGCCCTCCTCTCACGATCCGCAGCTCAGAAGCGCGTCTCCCAAGGGGTCGCCTTGGTTCCGCTGCGAGGCGGAGCGGCCCTTTCGTGGTCACACTCGTTTTAAAGCTCACGGGCGACGGTGCACCTCGAGCCGCGCTCGGTTGTCTGTCTGGTCTGCGGGAAAAACACCGGCCGCGGTACTAGTCCTGGCAGCCGGAAAAATACAGGTTCGTGTAGAACGAGGTGAGGTTCGCGCCATGGCCAGCGTTGTCTGGAATGTCGAGGCCTGAGCACTCGATGCGCAGGTAGTAGTCGAACGGCTCGCTGCCGTATTCCTCGGGCAGAAGCTCCGTGTCCAGAGCACTGGCAAACAGGCTCACGTGGCAATATTCGTCACTAGACATGTTATTGCTGTTGACGTTCCACGACTGGGCCGTGCCCACTTTGAAGCTCGCGCTCTTGAACTTCTTGTGCAGGTCCTCGTTGACCTTGGGGGCTCCATCTTTGAACACGCCCTCGGTGGGTGGCCCAGAGACTCCGCTGACGGTCGAGTAAAACATGGTGGCCGGTGCATTTGCGGTGGGCTTGTGGTTGCCCAGGCCAAAGGAAAAAACGCCGTCCTCGAGCCGACAGTAACCGTAGTAACGCTGGCCGCCCTCGCCGAGGCTGCCATTGACCTGAAACGACGACGACAGAATGCTCGGAGCGACAGAGCCCCACACTTGCGCCGGCTCGCTGGGCTTCTCCTCGCAGGAGCAAACCGCGAGTGCAACCGCAGCAAGGATTGTGCTAACGATAACTCTCTTCATGCTCTGCCTCCTTGTCGATAAACGAAGGATGGACCTTCGTCCCATGTATATCTATTAGTGGCCGGTCAAAGGACCCCTTACGAAACTCTTCTTCTTTTCTTAACCCCAGACTAGGGCTCTGGCAACAGACCCATGGCCTGTCGAACCTCTGCCATGGTGGCCTCGGCCAAGGAGCGGCAGCGCTGGGCGCCCGCAGCCAGAGCCTCGTGCACTTCGCTCTGATGGGCAGACAGGTGCGCCGCCCGCCCGCGGATGGGATCGAGCATTTGGTTGATGCCGTCGATGAGCACGGCCTTGCAGTCGCCGCAGCCGATACCTGCCGAGCGACACCCCTGAGCGAGCTCCTGGCGGGCCTCTTCGCCGGTGAAAAACCCATGCAACGAGTACACGTTGCACTTTTCCGGCCGCCCTGGATTCTCGCGCCGTAGCCGCTGGGGATCGGTAAACGCGCTGCCGATCTTCTTCTTCACTTGTTTGGGAGTGTCGAGCACGCCGATGTGATTGCTGAGGCTCTTGGACATCTTCCGTTGGCCATCCAAACCGAGGATGCGCGGCGCCTCTCCCTTGACGCGCTCCACGCTCGGGAACACTGCCTTGCCAAACCGGCGGTTGAACCGCTGCGCCACCTCGCGGCACAGCTCCAGGTGTTGCTCTTGATCCTCGCCCACGGGCACGAGCACAGGCTGCTCCGCGCTCGCTTTGTAGAGAAGGATGTCCGCGGCCTGGAGCACGGGGTAGTCGAGCAATCCAGTGGACGCGGCCGACACTCCGAGCCCCACCTGCAATCGGGCCATGAGCTCGCCCAGGCCGTTGTTGATGCGCGCCACGCGTTCTTCGTCGAGCTCCCCTTGAGGATCGAGGGCCGTGAGATCTTCTTGAAGGGCGTCGAGGGCTGCGGCCGCCTCGTGGCCGGTTTGTTTGAGGTCGAAGAGCAGCGTGCTGGCAGCTTCGCCCTTTCCAGACATCGCCTTGGCCAGGGCGTTGCGGCTCTTTTCCTTGAACTGGGTCATCCGAAACAGCGAACCCAGCGGAGTGACGGTGTTGAAGAGCCATGTGAGCTCGGTGTGCTGCGGCACATGGGACTGCACGAACAGCGTGCACTGACTGGGGTCGAGCCCGCAGGCCATGACCGCGAGCGCGGCCTCGAAGGTGCGGCGCGACAGCTCTTTGGGGTCGTAGTCCACGGTGATCGCGTGGTCATCGACGATGCAGAAAATGCAATCGTGGGTCTGCGTGAGCGCCACCCAGGTCTTCACCGCGCCCAGGTAGTTGCCAATGTGGATGTCCCCGCTGGGCTGAATGCCGCTAAAGATTCGCTCTTTGGTCTCTTTCATGCTGCGCCTGCCATGATTTCATCGAACAGCCGCTCCACCGTGACGCCGGCCAATCGACCGAAGAAATGGGGCATGAGCTTGCCCATGTAATAGCGCTTTCGGGCCGCGGGATCGACCGAGGTTGGCCTCGCCAAATGCTCGAGCACATCGGAAATGCGACGTGCGGCCTCGGCCTGGGTCATGGGAGAGAGTCCCCGCAAATTCAGAAGCTCGAGAGCTGGGCGCTCAGGCGCCACGGCCGCATCCTCGAGCAGCATGGGCAGCGCCTCGTACATGACGCGACCGGCAGCCGCGGCGGCGAAGAGATCGCGGAGCGTTCCCTCTGGGATGCGCTTCAGAGGCAGCCCGCGGCGCACGAGAGCGGTCCAGCGCATGCCGAGGAGGAGGCCCAGGGCTTTGGGATCTGCGCCGCCGTCCACGGCCTTTTGCCACAAAGGCAGGCGAGGCGAGATGGCCAAATTCTCAGCCACATCCCGGGGCAGCCCGACGGCCATGAGTTGCTCGTCGAGCTCCCATACGGGTGTGCGACGCCGTGCTGCCAGGGCCGCGAGCCACTCGTCGGTCACGGCGAGCGGAGGAGAGTCTGTGTCGGGATACATGCGGTCCGGACCGGGAAGGATGCGCTCGAAGTCGGTCTCGCCGCCGCTGCGCACTTGTCGGGTTTCGCGGGGCACGCCCTCGAAGCACTCGACGACGCGCGCCACGATCTCGGCAACGGCGCATTGCGCGTCCACGACTGGGCCATGCGCGAGCGCCACCGCATCCGTGGCCTTGCACCGCAGCTTCTTGCGCAGGGTTCGCCAGCGTTCGTCGCGAATGCCGAGGTCGTGACACGTATCGTCGGTGACCACGAGCGGACGAACGTCGAGGCAGGCGATGACCCGCACGCGACCGCCGAGCTCATCGGCAAAGGTCCTCGTCCTGCCGACCTTGGTGGATAAGAGGTCGCGCATGCCCGGCAACCGCACGGCCATGAAGCGGCCTCCAGCGCGCAGAGTCGCCCTGGTGAACGGCGTCTCTTCCCTCTCGAACAGGTAACTCACATCCACCCCTCGGCAGTCGGCAAAGGTCTGCGGGGTCAGTCCAAGGCGAAGCATCTCCTCGCGCATGTCGAGCAGCATCTTTTGTCGCACGCCCTCTCCAGCCACGAGCCCTGGGATGAGCGAGATGCTCGGCACGCCCTTGATTTCGATGCGCGTGCCGCCCCGCACGCTGACGTTCACGTCCTGGCGGCTCGCTCCGGCGCCCCTGCGCACTCTGCCGGTGCTGCGCATCACGCGCCCGATGAGCCGCACCACGTCGGCCGCCTCTTGCGGCGTGTGCATGTCCGGCTCTGTGACCACTTCCACGAGAGGCATGGACAAGCGGTCCGTGCGAAACACGATGTCGTGCCCGCGGTCCGACACCTCGCGGCAGGAGTCCTCTTCCACGCTCAGCTGGATAATGCCGATCTGCTTGCCTCGATAGGGCAGCCTGCCACCCACGCCTGTGATGGCTGTGCGCTGGAACCCAGTGGGGATGGAGCCGTCGAGGTACTGCTTGCGGATCACATGGAACTCGCCCACGATGTTGGACCCGAGCGCCAGTGATATCTCCAGGGCTATTTCAACGGCCTCGCGGTTCACCTCGAACGGCGGCGTGTCGTCCATCTCATAGGTACAGACACTGCGGCGATCGAGCAGGTAGGTGATGTTCTTCTTGGTCTTGAACTCCATGAGCGCCGTACCGTCGTACTCGCCGAGCTCCGACAGAGTAGGGCGCATGTGGCGCACGACCTCGGCGTCATGGTGATGGCTGTACAGCCCGGCTGGGCATCGGCAAAAGAGCTTGCGTTGCGTCAGAAGCTGCTGGTGGATCTCCACACCGCACATAAGCCCCAAGGCCTGCCAGTCCGCACAATCGGGATCGATAAAGGGAATCGCCATCGTGAGTCGCTCCTGGTCGACAGACACGTTAAGTCACAACCGGCGGAAGTAGAGCAGAGTCCGAGGGGGTGTGTCAATTTGAGGGGGACGAAGCGGAGAAGCGCGCACAAACGCTCATGGCCGCTGTCGCGACCACCAATGAGGCTGAAAATGACCCCGGCGCGCAGCGGGTTTGCCTCGCGAAAGCTTGGAGCGAGGCATCCCGCGTTGCAGACGGGGTCATTTTCCGGGGCTCTTCTTCAGAGCAAACAACGCCGTATCGGGCACGACGCCGCTCGGCCGCTACAGGACTCCCCTTGCCCTCAGCTCTTCCACAATGGTCTCGACGCTTTTGGCTCTGTCCATGGAATACAGGTGAATGCCAGGCGCTCCCTTGCGCAGAAGTTCCTCGCACTGCTCGATGGCAAAAGCCACGCCGAAGTCTGCGACCGCTTCCTTGTTGTTGGGGTCAAGAGCGCCGAGGCCTTGTTGAACCCGCTCGGTGATGGTCGCGCCGCACGTCTTGGCCAGACTCTCGAGCAGGCCGAAGTTGAAGATGGGCATGACCCCGGGGACGATGGGCACGGTAATCCCCATCTCGCGGCAGTTCTTTACAAAATTGAAGTAGTAATAATTGTCGTAAAAATAGTTGGTGAGAATGAACGTCGCGCCCTCGTCCACCTTGAGCTTGAGGTACTTGAGGTCGGTCTTGAGATCTTTGGCCTGCACATGGCCTTCTGGGTATCCTGCCACGCCCAGGCACAGGTCGAACCGCGGTTTGACGTAGCTCACCAAATCGCTGGCATGGGCCATCGACTGCTCGTCGTGGACGAAGCCCTCTAGGGCCGCGGGTTCGTCGCCGCGGATCAGCAGCAGGTTCTCCACTCCGAGCTCCTGGTATGAGCCCAGCACAGCGTCGATGTGCCGGGGCCCCAGGCCCAATCCGGCAAAATAGGCCAGAACCTCCACTCCAAGGCGGCGCAGATCTTCCACGAGATCCCGCGAACCCTCGCGCGTGCTGCCTCCGGCGCCGAACGTCACGCCCATGAAGTCCGGGCGCAAGGCCACCAGTTTTTCAATCACCTTGCCCAAACGGACTCGGCCCTTTTCGTCGTGCTGAGGAAAGACCTCGAATGACACCGTGGGCTTGCCGCTGCTCCATCTGCTCGAAAGCTTCATGGCAGCTCCTTTCGAGTTGCGAATTTTTGTCCCCGTAATTGTAGCGCGGTTTTTCAGATGTCTACGAAAAGGTCTCAATCTCCCCGATCATTCTCACTTGTTGAACAGCATGAGAGCGGCAAAGGCGAAACCGAGGATGGCGTAGAACTCGACGATGACGGCGAGCAGGAGCGCCTGGCCCATGGGGATGCGGCCCTGGTTTATGGACTTGATGCCCGCGGCGCACACCGCGCCTTGGAACCAGCCCGAAAACAGACACGAACCACCCGTGGCGAGCCCGCAGGCGAGCACTGTGAGGAACCACTTCTGCGGGTCTTCGCCGGTGAGCTTCTGCAAGCACAGAAAGCCCACGGCAAACGCGTACAGACCTTGGGTGCCTGGGAGCAGCGACACGGCCAGCGCCGAAGCGCGCTTGTCTTCCCTGCACCCCGTGACCGCGCTGCCGGCGATGGATAGACCGATGGCTGAGCCCGAAAGGCCCATGAGGAGCAGCAGACCCAGGCCGAGATAGGCGCTGAACGCGGACCAATCGAAACCCTGCACGACCATGTTTTCCATTGGGAACTAGCCTCCTTACTTGGTTCGCGCGAACGGGCTGAATGGCTGCCCGCCGCCCTCGAAGAATTTGCCGAAGAACTCCAGGAATTGGAGCCTCGCAGAATGCACCGTGGATCCGAGAACGCTCATGGCGAAGTTGAACGTATGGCCGATGAGCAGCACGAGAACGCCGCCGATGATGCCGACCACCGAGCCGCCCTCCATCATCATCCCAGCGATGGTGTTGACGACCAAGGCGATGATGCCCGACGACAGGCCGAGGCCGAAGATACGCAGGTAGCTCATGACGTCGCCGAACAGACCGAGCACCCACTCGTAGAGTCCCCACAGACCGCCGCCCAGGCGCCGGAGGATGCTCTTGTTCGGCGACTTGAACAGGACGATGAGCCCGAGGGCCACGAGGAACGGGATTTTATTGCCGGTCATCACCCAGAAGGGCGCAGTGGGAAGCAAGCCGAGCCAACCCAAGACGCCGAGGGACTCCTGGTACTCCCCTGCCTTGAGCTTCAGAATCAGGCGAACAATGATGCCGAAGGCGAGCTGCACGACACCGAAAATCAGGGCCGCGTTGAAGAAGTTCTTGGGATCGGACGAGAGGAAAAACAAGAGCTTGTCCTCGGTCAGGCCCAGGGCTTTCACGGCCTCGATTTCGTAAATCGCCTGGCCGAACACCACGCCGGTGAGCAGGCCAATCACGATCGTGGACAGGCCGAGGAGCTGCATGAGCCGCAGGGACTTGTTGAGCGTGACATCGAGATCCTTGAGCTTGCGGCGCAGCAAGGTCGTAACGATGAGCAAGATCGCGCCGTAGGCCGCGTCGCCCAAGCAGAAGCCGAAGAACACGGCCATGAACGGCGCGAACAGGATGGTGGGATCCGGCTCGCGGTAGCTGGGGAGCTGGAAGGCTCCGAGCAGCGGCTCGAACCAGCCCACGATGGCGCCGTTGCTCACCGCCACCGGCGGGTTCTCCTCTGGGCCGGGCTCCGCAAACGCCACGGCGCCGCCAAACGCGGTCACGACCTTGGCCAGAGCCTCGCAGCGCACGGCCGGACACCAACCGCTCACCGCGAACACGTCGCTATCGCCGCCAGCGCGCGCCTTGGCCTCACTGAGCCGTTGCGCATCCACGAGCCTCGCCCTCTCTCGAGCAATGGCTGGCAGGCCCGCGCACAGGGCCGTGACTTCCTGGTCGATGGCCGCAACTTTTTGCTGCGCGGCCTCGAGCTCGGCCGCGATCTGGGGTGCAGGGCGCGCGGGTGGCTCGAGGCGCTCCAGGTGGTGGTCCTGGCCAGGGCCGAACTCCGCGCAGAGGAGAATACTGCGGTTCTTGTTCCACGGCAGCTCGGCGCACAGCACGTCGGAAGGCAGGTCGAGCTTCTTCTTTGCAGCGTTAGGGACCCAGTATGTGCGAACCGTGAGACCTGCATTGGCCAGCTCGTCGATGTCCTCTTGGCAACAGGCGCCAAACGGCAGGGCCGACTCGTACTCCTTGGCGAGCGCCGAGACCCTGTTCTCGGCTTCGGTCCGCGTGGCGAGAAGCGCCTCGGCCCGCTCGAGCAGCGCCCGGTCGGACAATCCCTGCAGCTCCTTGTGCGCCTCGGCCGGAACAGGCTCGAGCTTGCCCTTCCGCGAGGCCAAAAACGCCTCGACTCGACGAGCCGCGGTCGCTCGCGCGCCAGGCTCTTGGGGAACTTCGGCGCTGAGGTCGAGGGGCACGAGGTGCACCGCGCCCTCGGCCTGCAAGACCTCGAGCAGGTCGCGGGCCCGATCGGCCGGCGCGAGCACAGACACGCGCTTCATTGGGAGGACGCTCATGGGGCACCTCCTGCCTCGTGGGCCTCGGCCTCGGCGTAGCGCACCAGCTTGCCCTTGGCGATCTTGGCGCGGCACACCCCGGCGGTCTGCTGATCGCCGAGGTACACCTTGATCTTGCGGATGTTCTCCTTGCACTCGGGGATGAGGACCTTTTCGTACAAGTTGATCCGCTGAGTGGTCTTGGTGAGCTGCAGGGCGAGAGCCGCCATCTGCTGAGCGAGCACCGCGATCTCGGCCCTGCTGCCCAAGGCTTTTTGCCACAGCTCGATAGCCGCGTCGAAGAAGGGCGGCGTCCCCACCAGGGAGTAGGGAATGGCCTTGAACTTCACATGCTCGAACACCGGCACGCGGACGCCAGCCACGTTGCCGATGCGGGTCTTCACCTCGTCGACGGCCACGAGGGACTTCACCGTGGGCAAGGTGGTCTCGAGCATCGGAGCCATGCCCACCGCGCCGTCGAGCATCTTGTCGAGCTCGAGCCGGCGCGCGTCGATGCGCTGCTGGACCGTGCGCAGCTCGGCTTGCAGCTGTTGCTTGCGCAGCTCCAGGGTGGGCAAGAACTCCTGATAGAGGCGCAGCGATTGGCGCTGGTCCCGCAGAGAGTTCTTGTTGAGCTTGATTTTGGCCACGGCGTTAGTCCTTCTTCGGCCAATGTTTGTCGAGATCCGCCTTCTTGATGCCGACCTCCTCGGGAGAGAAGCACTCGGCCATGGTCTTCCAGCCGAGGTCCAGGGCCTGTTCCAGGGGGATATCCACCCTCAGGTCCATGAACCGTTGCATGAACAGGTCGGCATATTTGAGATAGCGTTCGTCGTCTGCCGTCTTCTCGAAGCCCATGGCGATCTTCTTTTTGGTCTCCAGGGCCTTGGCGTACAGACGGATCATGGAGTTCATCACCGAGCCGTGGTCCGACCGCGTCACCTTGCCCACCACGAGCTGCTTGAGGCGCGACAGGGAGCCGAACGGGTTGATCACGCCGCCAGCGAGGTAGTACTGGCCCTCGGTGATGTACCCGGTGTTGTCGGGCACTGGGTGGGTGACGTCGCCGCCGGGCATGGTGGTCACGGCGAGGATGGTGATGGAGCCAGCGCCCTCGAAGTCGACGGCTTTCTCGTAACGCGAGGCGAGATCAGAATAGAGAGAGCCTGGGTATCCGAGGTTGCTCGGCACCTGCTCCATGGCCACGCTGATCTCCTTGAGCGCGTCGGCGAATGCGGTGAGGTCCGTGAGCAGCACCAGCACGCGCTTGCCCTCGATGCCAAACTGCTCGGCCACGGCGAGGGCGAGATCCGGCACGAGCAAGCGCTCCACCACTGGATCGGCGGCTGTGTGCACGAACATGATGGTGCGGTCCATCACGCCGCCGCGTTCGAAGGCGTGCTTAAAGAAGACATACTCGTCGAACTTGAGGCCGATGCCGCCGAGAATGATGATGTCGGCCTTGGCTTGCAGGCCCACGCGGGCGAGCAACTCGTTGTAGGGCTCGCCAGCTTGGCTGAAGATGGGGAGCTTCTGGCTTTCGACGAGAGGGTTGAACACGTCGATCATGGGGATGCGCGTCTCGATGAAGTTGCGCGGAACGATGCGCCTCACCGGGTTCACCGAGGGACCGGCGATTTCGATCACCGGCGCGTCGAACAGGGCGGGTTTGCCGTCCAGGGGCTTGCCAGAACCGTTGAAGACGCGGCCGAGCAGATCGGCGGTGAACGGCACCTGCATGGGGTGGCCGAGGAACCTCACCTTGGCCCCATTGGAGAGACCCTTGGCGCCGGCGAACACCTGGAGCGAGACCCGCTCGCGATCGATCTTGATGACCTGAGCCAGAGACGTCTCTCCGTTGGTGTTGGTGATCTGAGCTAGCTCGCCAAACGCCACGCCTTGGGCGTCGAGCTCGGCGATATCGCCGATGATGTTTGTAATGTGGTTGTACGCCTTGATCATGCGGCACTCCCTTCGACGAGGAGCTTCTCGATGGTCTCGAGGTAGCCCTTATGCTCGGCCGAGCCCTCGCGAGTGTAGTTCTTCTGGTAGAAGGCGTCCTGGAGCCGAGCGAAGAACCGTCGCGCGTCGCTCTTGATCTTGAAGGAGAACGGCGCAAAGAGCGCCCGGTACACGAGCTTGAAATCTTTGACTTGCCTGTCGATGGGCGTGGCTTGGTCGACGTCGTCGAAGGCGTTCTGCTGCAAGTACACGGCGTCGAGCATCTCGCCCTTGAGGTACACGACGAGGTCGTCGAGGCTGACGCCCTCCTCGCCCACCACGGTCATCATGCGGCCGATCTCGGCGGACTTGCGCAGGGTCGAGGTACAGAAGGTGACCATCTCGACCCACTTGGGATCGAGCCGGCTATTGAGGCTCGCCTCGAGCTGCTTGAGGTACAAGGACCAAGAGTCGAGGGGGTCGATGGCTGGAAAGCGGCGCTCGTCGGAGCGCTTGCGAGACAGCCCGTGGAACGCCGAGACCACCTTCAGAGTGGCCTGGGTCACGGGCTCCTCGAAGTTGCCGCCGGCCGGGGACACGGCGCCGACGATGGTCACCGCGCCCTTGTCCCCTGAGTGGAGTTGCACGAAACCAGCGCGCTCGTAGAAGTTGGCGACTCGGCTCTCGAGGTAGGCGGGGAAGGCCTCCTCGCCCGGGATCTCCTCGAGGCGGCCGGACATCTCGCGCATGGCCTGGGCCCAGCGGGAAGTCGAGTCGGCCAGCAGCAGCACATCGCGGCCCATCTGGCGGTAGTATTCGGCCAGGGTCACGCCTGTGTACACCGAGGCGTCGCGGGCCGCCACGGGCATGGACGAGGTGTTGCAAATGATGATGGTTCGATCCATGAGAGAGCCACCGGTCTTGGGATCGGTCAGGTGCGGGAACTCGTCGATGAGCTCCACCACCTCGCCGGCGCGTTCGCCGCAAGCCACCACGATGACGATGTCGACTTGGGCATACTTGGACAGGATGTGCTGAAGCACGGTCTTGCCCGCGCCGAACGGCCCAGGCACGCAGGCCACGCCACCGCGGCCCACTGGGAAGAACGTGTCGATGATCCGCACCCCGCTCACCATCATCTCCTCTGGGTAGAGCCGCTCGGCATAGGCCTTCATGGCCTTTTTGACCGGCCAGGGTTGGCTCATGGTCACGGTGGTCTTTTTGCCCGCCTCATCTTTGAGCACGGCGATTTCGTCGCGCACCGAATACTCGCCTTCAGGCCGCACCAACTCCACCGTGGCTGTGCCAATGAGCCCCAAGGGCGTCATGATCTGGTGGGGAAAGTGCCGCTCCTGCACAGAACCGAGGAACGACCCAGCGCGCACGATGTCCCCTGGCTTGGCCGTGGGCGTGAACTTCCACTTCTTCGCCTGGTCGATGGCCGGCAGATACTGGCCGCGCTTGAGGAAGAACCCCTGGCGATTGTCGAGCAGGCGCAGGGGGTTCTGAAGACCATCGTAGATCATGCCGAGCAGGCCTGGTCCGAGCTCGCACGACAAGAGCTCGCCGGTCAGCTCGACATCCTGGCCTGGCGCGATGCCGCGGGTGTCCTCGAAGACCTGGAGATTGGCCGTGTTGCCGCGGATCTTGATCACCTCGGACTTGAGGTGCTCGTCGCCGCAGTGGACGTAGGCCACCTCGTTTTGGACGAGCGCGCCCTCGGGCACTTCGATGGACACCATGTTGCCAGACACGCCGATCACTTTGGCTCGAATCTTCTGAGAAGGGGTCGTCACGCGAACACCTCCAATAGTTGCTTGGCATCGGCGGTCCGAGGCAGATCCCAACGGTCCAACACGAGCGTGGACGCGAGGTAGCACAGGACAGCTTCGATGGAGAATGGGTCTATACCGGACACCGCCTCGAACGCCCGCAGCCGGGCGGTGTCGAGCAGCCGCTCCCGGGTGATGGCGTCTGGCTCTTCGGCGAGCGCAGAGATGAGATCGTCGTGGGGAACGCCGCCCGAGGGCTCGTCGAGGCGCTGGATCGCCGTGTCGAGGCCCAACTTTTCGGCGCGCAGGCGATAGAGCGCGTTGCGCAGGGGCAGCTCGAACGCCACGTATTCCTTTAGGAACCGGCACCCCGAGGTCTCGGCGACCTCGAGCAGATAGCCGTAGTACGCCTGCCACAAGGCGGCGATGGCCGCGGCAGGGGAAAGGCCACCCTCTTCGGATTTTTGCAGGAGTAGAGAGGCGAACTCCGGCAGATCCGTTCCCAGCTTTGAAGAAAGCTGGTCCTTCGCGTACAGGCCCCCTGCATCAAAAGGCGCATCGCGACTGGCCAGGAGGTTCTCGAGATTGCCCATGTCCACGACCATGGCCATGGCCTCGGCGAGGCGCAGATCCGCGGGCGCGAGCTCCTGCCTCAATTGGCTGATCACCTCGGACAGGGCAATGGGCGGCTTCTCGGGCGCGAGCGGCAGCGCTGGCAATGCGCTGAGCAAGCGGTAGTATTTCAAGGCTTTCCTCCTCCTGCCTTGCTCGTAGGCGCGTAGAAAGCCGCGCGGAACCGAGGGGACAGAAAGCGCACCAGCACCTCGCGGAAGCCCTCATCGGAGAGATCGAAATTGAAACCCGAGCCCTTGGGCCCAATGCGCAGACCAAAGGACAAACTATCGTCGAACCGCACCTTCACGCCCGACGCGCCCCTGGCCGAGAGGGCATCGATGAACGCAGCTCCGAGCTCATTTTTCCGCCTTTCGGGCAGCAGCACCTCGATGTCGGTGTTCGCAAGGCCCGTGGCCGCGAACGACTTGACGAGCTCGCCCACCGCGTCCTCGAGAAAGCCCGGCCTATCCAGCGCCCGTTTGACTTGAGCGTCGATTTCGGGAACTGCAAAGCCTTTCTCGATAGCCTCGCGGAACGCTGCGAGCCCCACTCGCGCCGCCTGTTTCAGCTCAGAGTCCAGGGCAGCCTTGGTCGCCGTGCGATCGTCCTCTGCCTTGCGTCGAATCGAGTCCGCCTCGGCCTTGGCTTGCGAGATGATCGTCTCGGCCTTGGCCTTGGCCTCTACCACGAGGCGCGCGGCTTCTTCTGCTCCTGCCTTGACACCGCGAGATTTGAGCTCGCCGATTAGTTGGTCGAGACCGTGCTGCTCCATCGTTCCTCTGGTCCTTCCTAGGCAGTGGGCCGTTGCCCGCCGCTCGTGTTTGTCATCGCCACGTCAGACTCGAGGCTTCGAACCCTTCAACAAACAGACTCGCGACATTGTACAGAAATCTTCAACAACGTCCACTTGTCACCTTTTCATCCGCGTGTGCTAAGCTGCCTGCTCATGATCAATCCATTTCGAAGATTACTCGATGAAAAAGCGCTCATCGTGTTCGACGGCGCCATGGGCACGGTGTTGTTCGAGCACGGGATCTTCATCAACCGCTGCTTCGACGAGTTGAATCTCACTGGCGCCGAGCTGGTGGAGCAGATCCACAAAGCCTACTTGGAGGCCGGCGCCATGGTCATCGAGACCAACACCTTTGGCGCGAACCGCTACAAGCTCGCTGCGTTCAACCTGGCCCATCAGGTCCATGAGATCAATGTGCGCGGCGCGCAGATCGGGAGAGCCGCGGCTTCGCCCCACGGGATCGTCGCTGGCTCGGTGGGCCCGCTCGGTTTGCGGGTCGAACCCTGGGGACCCACGGCCCTCGAAGAAGCGCAAGAAGCGTTTGCCGAGCAGATCGATGCCCTCGTCGAGGGAGGCGTGGACCTCATCGTGTGCGAGACCTTCTCCGATGTGACAGAGCTGGAGCAGGCCATACGGGCGGCTCAACAGGTGGCTGCGAAGCGCGGGCTCGACCTGCCGGTCATCGGCTCGATGACCGTGGACGTCAACGGCCAGTCGCTGTACGGCGCAGAGCCCGAGGTGTTCGGTCCGCAGATCGAAGAGGCAGGGGCCGACGTCGTGGGGCTCAACTGCTCGGTGGGGCCGAGACCCATGCTCGAAGCCCTCGAACGCCTTCGGGAGGTGACGAGCAAGCCCCTGTGCGTGATGCCCAACGCCGGCCGGCCCACTGCGGTCGACGGCAGAACCATTTACGTCACAACGCCCGACTACATGGCGAACTACGCCCGGCGGTTCGTGCAAGCCGGCGCGTTCCTCGTGGGGGGCTGCTGTGGCACGACGCCAGAGCACATCCGCAAGATCGCCGAGAGCGTGCGCCAACAAAGCGGCGAGGCACGCTCATTGAAAGTCGCGCGCAAATCTTCGCCGCCGCCCCGGCCCGAAGTATCTGCAGACGTGGTGCCCCTGCCGCAGCGCTCGGCCCTGGCCGCAAAGATCGAAGCGCGCCGCTTCGTGTGCTCGGTGGAAATCGCGCCCCCCCATGGATACGACCTGGCAAAGGTACTGCGCGCTGCTGCTGCGGCAAAGCAGGCCGGCTTCGACGCGGTGAACATCCCCGACGGTCCTCGGGCCATGGCGCGCATGGGCCCACTGCCCATGGCGGTCGCCATCGAGCGCGAGGTGGGCATTGAGACCATCATGCACTACGCGTGCAGAGATCGAAACCTCCTGGGCATGCAATCCGATCTGCTGGGCGCCTATGCCCTGGGCCTGCGCAACTTGCTCATCATCACCGGCGATCCTCCGATTCTCGGCGACTATCCCCAGGCCACGGCGGTGTTCGACGTGGACGCCATCGGGCTGACCAACATGATCACCCGGCTCAACAACGGTACGGATCTGGGAGGCAAAAACATCGGCAAGCCCACCGGGTACTTCGTGCTCGTCGGGCTCAACCCAACGGCCATCAACGAGAAGCGCGAGCTCGAGCGGCTCCAATACAAAGTCGACGCCGGCGCCCATGCGATTATCACCCAGCCCATATTCGACGCAGAACAACTCATGCGCTTTCTCGACAAGATCCCCAAAGGGGTGGAGCGTCCCGTCATCGCCGGCGTGTGGCCCCTTCAGAGCCTCCGCAGCGCCGAGTTTCTAGCGAACGAGGTGCCGGGCGTGTCCATGCCGAGCGTTCTGCTCGAGCGCATGGCCGCAGCCCGCGACAGTGGGCAAGAGCTCGAGGAGGGTCGGCGCATCGCTCAAGAGATCGTCGCGCGCATCCTCCCCCGGGTCGATGGTCTGCAGATCGCCGCGCCCATGGGGCGCATGTCTTTGGCCACCTCCGTGCTCGACTCTGCCAGGGCGCTGCTGCGAGAAAGACCCACGGCATGAGCGGCTCGAAGCTCAAGATCCTCGTCGCTCAGCACCGCTGGTGGTACCCGACCTACGTGAGCGGTGCGGATCTGGCCAATCATGAATTCGCAAGATGCCTGCGCGAGCGCGGCTTCGACCTGCGCGTGCACGGCATCTGCCCGCCAGGCACGAGCTCTCGCCTTTCGGGCCGCTCCTATGTCGTGGACGGCGTGCCCGTGTCGCTCGTGAACGGCAACTTCCTCGATTCTCTCGACGCAACGCTCTTGGACTTTCGACCCGATGTGGTTCTGACCTCATGCCCGGAGCCCTCTGCCACGGCCGATGATGTGCAAGACATGGTGGAGCACATCGCCCGCGCAGGAGCGCCCGTGGTTCTTTACGTGCACGAGCTCACCGCGACTCTGCCCATGTTCGAAAAGGCCCGTCAACACCTCAGCGCCGTCGTGACCAATAGCCACTTCATGGCCGGCGTGATCAGCGAGCGGTGGGAGTGCGAGTGTCACGTCGTGTACCCGGTCCCGGACTGGCGCTCGTTCCACACCGAGGAAGAAGGCGGACCGTACATCACTTTCTTCAATCCCGCGCCGCACAAGGGCCTGGAGATCGCACACACCTTGGTCACGCGGGTATTTCCCGACCGGCCGTTTCTCTTCGTAGAGGGCTTCCTCGACCCAGAGGCGCGCGGCATCGCCTTGTATCGTTCGGGAAATCTCGTGCATGCGCGTTCATCGCCAGACGTTGCGACAATCTACGGCATGACTCGCACGGTGATCGTGCCATCCCAGTGGCAGGAGCCCTTCGGCCGCATCGTGCTGGAAGCCATGTACTGCGGCATCCCGGTCATCGCCTCGCGAACCGGCGGGCTCGCCGAATCCGTGGGCAAGGGAGGCATCTTGGTGGACGACTTCACCGATGTGACATCGTGGACCCAGGCCATCGTGACACTGGACGATACCAAGCAGCGGCGCAAATGGATCGACGCGGGCCGGGCGCATGTGAGCCGCTTTCGGCTAGACGATGAAATCTCTTTGCTCGAGCGCGTTCTACAAATGGCTTGCAGCCGACGCCGCGTATCGGCTAATTAATTGAACCATCTATGACGAACATTGGAAACCAACTAAAGCCCATCGAATTGCTCGTGGGCGTGCGCACCGAGCAGTCTCTGCGGGATGCGCTGCGCGAGCACACCGAGGCCAACCCCGATGATCTCACACTCGAGTTGTGTCCAGTAGGCGCCAAGGACTGGGTGGCTGGTGAGCGGGTCGGTCACTGCCTGAAGTTCCCCTGCTTGGCAGAGATCCAGAAGCGAGTGCTCGGAAAGCTCAACGGCCTGCGCAGTCACCAGAGAATTCGCGGCGAAAGCCTCAAGGTGTACGCGATTCGATCGCAGGTCCCGGTCTTTCGCGACGCCCTCGAAGAGCCGGCGCAGGACGCAGAGGACACTCTGCCCGAGCCCTCTTCTTCCGACACGCTCATCTGTCCAACGTGCCGGGTGGAGGTCCATCGCTACAACATCCAGTGCGATCCCAACGGCGTTCCGGTCGGCTGCTACCTGTGCCGGGGCGACGCCCGCCGCAGGAGATAGACCGTGGAACGTCCGCGCATCGGCATCGACTTCGGCGGCACCAAGATCGAAGGCATCGTCCTCGAAGGCGCACGGAACGAACCGCGAATCGCCTTGCGGCGGCGCATTCCCACCGAGGTCGAGGGCGGCTACGAGCATCTCGTCGCGCGCCTGGCGCAGTTCATCGACGAGCTGGGGCAAAAGGCCGGCGTCGCACGGCCTTATCCCGTGGGCGTGGGAATGCCCGGCAGTGTCACACGGGCCGGCCTGGTCAAAAACTCCAATACCGTGTGTCTCAATGGCACCCCGTTCCGCCAGGCCGTGCAAGAGCGCCTGGGTCAATCCATCCTCTTTGCCAATGACGCCAACTGCTTTGCCTTGGCCGAGGCGGTCATGGGAGCAGGTCGCGGCCACGGGCTCGTGTTCGGCGTGATCATGGGCACAGGCACCGGCGGCGGGATCGTCGTCGATGGGCTTGTGCGAGAAGGCCCCCAGTCCATCGCAGGGGAATGGGGCCACGCGGTGCTGCGTCCAGATTCAGAGCGCATCTGCTACTGCGGCCAACCCGGCTGCGTCGAGACCTACCTCGCCGGCCCCTGGGTAGAGCGACACTACGAGAAGTTGAGCGGCAGCAAGCGCAAGATGCCCGAGATCCTCGCTCGCGCCAGCACCGATCCCGCAGCTCGAGCCGCCCTCGACTGCCTGCTCGAGCACTTTGGCCGGGCGCTCGCCAACCTCATCAACACCCTCGACCCCGACATCGTGGTGCTCGGCGGCGGCCTGTCCCAGATCGACCTGCTCTACACCGAAGGACGCGCAGAGGTGGAGCGCTACGTGTTCAGCGACGAGTTGCTCACCCCCATCGTCCGCCATGAGCTCGGAGACTCGGCCGGGGTCTTTGGCGCCGCGCTATTAACAGCGCCGGAGAAGTGAAGGCGTGGTCCGTTCAAGGCAGAGCCTGCGTCGATTGTCTCTACTCGCCCATGAGTGAGGTTCCCCACATTCAGGCTGCCCTCTTGTCTCCCCGGAGCTTGCTGCGCGAAGCAGCGCTCGTGTTCGCGGTGCAGCTCGGCCTCATTGTCGCCGTGGTCCGGCTGGGCAATCACTTCGGGATGCTGGGCGCAGCGCCAGCGCTCGCGGCGCTCGTCTTCATCGCACTGCCGGTGCTGGTTCTCGATCGCGCAGGCCGTCCCTATGGGCGGTATGGGTTCACCCACGACCACCCTGTGCGCGACGCGCTTTGGGCGCTCGGCTTGTGCCTCGCCTTGTTTCCCCCCATCGTGGCTGGACTCGCCTTCTTTCCGCAGCTGTGGGGCCTTTCGTCCCTCGACTTCTCTTGGCGCTGGCCCATGGGCTACCCCTTCGCGCTTCTCGACACCTTGCTCGTCGTGGCCCTGCCCGAGGAGGTGTTCTACCGCGGCTACCTGATGGGTCGCCTCGACGATGCGCTGCCCCGCCGAGTGCGTGTGCTCGGGGCGCAGGTGGGTCCGGCGCTGCTCTTGCAGGCCCTGGCTTTTGCCCTCGGTCATTACCTCATCGACATGGAGCCAGCGCGCCTCTTGGTGTTTTTCCCAGCCCTCGCCTTTGGCTGGCTGCGGGCGCGCACAGGATCCCTCGTGGGTCCGACCATTTTACACGCCGCGAGCAATGCCTTCATGGAAGTCTTTCGCGCCGGCCTCGGCCTTGGCGCATAACGAGTGAGGAGCTGCCCATGTTGCCACCCACCGTGCTCACAGTCATCGATTTGGCCCTCGAGGAAGACCTGGGCCGCGGGGACGTGACCTGCCGGCTGACCGTTCCCCGCGCAGCGCAGACCGAGGCCCGGGTCGTGGCCAAGCAGGAGCTCGTACTCTCGGGACTGGATGTGTTTGCCGCGGTGATGCGGCGCGTGGACGGGTCACTCGAAGTGCAAGAGCTCGCCGCCTGTGGGGCGTCCATCCGCCGTGGCGAGGTGGTCGCCAAGGTGGCGGGCTCCACCGCCTCCATTCTCATGGCCGAACGCGTGGCGCTGAACTTTCTCCAGCGCCTGTGCGGTATCGCCACCACAACCGCGAACTACGTGGCGGCGCTGCCCAAACACTCGAAGACCCGGATCACGGACACCCGCAAGACCACACCAGGGCTGCGCTACCTCGAACGGCGCGCGGTGCTCGACGGCGGCGGGTTCAACCACCGGGCAGATCTGAGCGGGGGCGTGCTCATCAAAGAAAACCACATCGCCTCTGCCGGTTCGATCGCGGCGGCCGTGGCAGCGGCGCGAGCTGGCGCGCCCCATCCCCTGCGCATCGAAATCGAGGTGCAAAGCCGGCAGGAGCTCGAGCTGGCCCTCGCCGCTGGCGCCGAGGCCGTCCTGCTCGACAACATGAGCAAAGGCGAAGTAGAGGCGTGCGTGACCCTGGCCGCAGGGCGGGCGTTCATCGAGGCCTCGGGTGGCATCACCCTCGAAAATGTGGGTGTCTTGGCCGAGGCCGGCGTGGACGCCATCAGCGTCGGCGCCCTGACCCACTCGGTACGGGCGGCGGATCTGTCTCTCCTCATCCAAGGCGCGTGACGAAAAAGCGATGCCTGGCTTCGACTCCGAGCTCTTCCTGTCTTTACTCGCTCGCCGCTGCGGACGCGTCGACCGCGAGACCGTCGCGCTCTGCACCGTCGATTCGACCTCGTCCGAGCTGAGGCGGCGCATCGCCACGGGCAATGCAGAAGGGACCGTCGTGGTCGCCGATACCCAGCTCGAAGGCAGAGGGCGCCTCGGTCGCTCCTGGCAATCGAACATCGCTGGCAATCTCTACCTCTCCGTCGCCATCCCCCTTCGAGCGCCGCTTTCCGACTCGGTGCCGCGATTGCCGCTCGTCGCGGGCCTCGCGGCCGCAGATGCCTTGATAGAGCTCGCTCCTTCTCTGGGAGAGCGTCTCCGGCTCAAATGGCCCAACGACGTGTTGGTCTCTGGTAAAAAGCTCGGCGGCATCTTGTGTGAGCTTCTCCCGCAGCGCTCCATGGCCATCGTCGGCCTGGGACTCAATTTGCGCCCTGCGAGCTTCGATGAGCAGCATGCCCCCACGGCCACATCCATGACCGATCACCTCGAGGCGCCCTTGGGTGTCGAAGAGGTGGCCGCGGCCTTCGTCGCGGGCTTGGAAGCGCAGCTCGCTTTTTTCTGCGCAAAGCCCATGGAAGCGCTCGTCGCACGTTGGACTGCCTGGGCCGAGCCGCCTGGCCGTCGGGTGCGCGTGGGCGAAGTCGAGGGATTCACCGCAGGCCTCGATTCGGAAGGGAGGCTTCGGGTGCAAACAGACCAGGGCGAGCTCGTTTCCATATCCGGCGGCGTCGTGGAAGCTGTTTCATTCTAGTTAGTGTCCATCCCGAAATGGGAGTTTTCCGGCGTCCTTCGGAAAGGCGAGGACTGTTTGAGTTGGCTAAATCGATGTCCGAGTTCCGCAGACTTGGAGAAGGATGCCGAAAACGGGACTTTCGGGATGCCAACTAGTTGTTGACTTGCAGAGCATCGGGGCGTTAAAGCTTCCCAAGGCGGCGGCCCCCCAAGTGTTTCGGGAAGCGCCGACAGGTGATGAGGGTGTCGCGAGGTCCATTCGTTTTCGGCTGTTTCGCCAATGCGATGGCGCTGTTTCTGGTGTTTGCGTTGTGCTCACCGATGCCGATCTCCGCGAAGGACGGCGGCGATTGGAAGCGCCTGTCCAACCTTGCGACGGAGCGAGACCGGTTCTCCCCTGGACTTTCCACCACCATCGAGGCGTTGCTCGCCGACGCAGAGGCGCGGGCGTTTCGAGAGACTGCCTATGCGGAAAGGATCCGGCGAGAGGCTCGGGGCCTCTTGTCCGCTGCCGAGAACGGCAAGGACGCGCTGGCTGCCAAGCGCGGCTTCTTCTGGCGGGGCTACCGCTCGGTCCTCTCGTTGCGGCCACAGTTTTACGCCATCTACGTGCCCAAATCGTACACGCCGGATCGGACCTGGCCGCTCATCGTGTCTTTGCACGGCGGTCAGTCCAACTACAACCTCTGGATGGCCTTGATCCTGGGTAACAACGTCGCTGAAAAGGACTACTTCGCCAATCACCGCACCTCCTTTTCGCCGAAGTTCGACCAGGACGAAGCGATCATCGTCGCGCCCCAGGGCATGTGCCAGGGACGGTGGCGCTGGGCTTCGGAGCGGGACATCTTCGACGTGATCGCCGACGTGCAGCGCAACTACGCCGTTGATGACAACAAAATCGTCCTCAACGGGTTGTCCAACGGCGCGATCGCTTCGTACAAAGTCGGGCTCCAGCATGCCTGGCGGTTCTCGGCGGTGCTGCCCATGGCCGGCATCACCCAGTGGGAGACCCACAACGTCAACATCAATGCGTTGCGGCCCGCGGAGCGGACAGTGCTGCGCAACGAATCGGCTCTCACCTTCGCGGAAAACGCGTTCAACACGCATCTCGAGTTTCTGCACGGCTTAAAGGACTCGGGATTCGACGTTTCGCAAGCTCGGGTCCTGCGCGATCGCTTGAAGCAACTCTCCATTCCCCACAGGTACCGAGAGATCCCACACCTGGGCCACGACTTGACCCACGTGCTGTGGCGCCAATCGAAAATCGTCGAGTACACCCGCAACTTCGCGCGCCGCAGCCGACCGGCCGAGGTGCGGATCGTCACGGCCAACGAGAGGGCGGGACGCCAGTTCTGGGCGCAGATCGACGATCGCTTCGACCACACGTTGGTCGGTCGACTCACGGGCACTGTGGCGAAAGACGGCGCTGTGCGGCTCACCACCGCCAATGTGCGACAGGTCACGTTGTTCCTCGACGAAATGCCCACGGCGACGGCCGCAAAGATCGAGATCGACGGTCAGTCCCTTTCGACAGGCGCCAAAGCGTGGCAGGGCCAGCTCGCCATGACTCGGGACGCACCGCAGGCGCCCATGCGCTTGCTCGACCACAGCGCACAGAAGACCAAGACAGAGCTCGGCATGCGCAAGAGTCCCCGTCTGAGCGGACCTCTGGGCGACGCGGACTACGAACCCCAGGTGCATGTGTATGGAACCCAGGTCGCCACCGACACCGATGCCCTGCGCAAGGCCGCGACGCTCGGAGGCAGGGGTTGGATTCCAGCGCCGGAGTATACCCAAATTCGCCACCCCGTGATCCCAGACACGGCCCTGACCGAATCGATGATGCGGGAGCGCGTCGTGGTCCTTTACGGCAACGCCAAGAACAATTCCGTTCTGGCCAAAATCGGCGCACAGCTCCCCATCATCGTGGGCGAGAAGCACCTCGGCCTGCGCGATCGCCAGCTCACCGAGCCCGAGGTGGGCGCGCGATTCATCTGTCCCAACCCCCTCATGCCGAGCAAGTACCTCATCGTCCAAGCCGGCCTGTCCGCCGAGGCGGTCGTCAAAGGCGGGTACTTGCCCATCTATCTGGCCGATTACGTCGTTTGGGACAAGAGGATGCAAGCGCGGCTGTCGACCCAGGTGCTCGGCCGCAATCCAGAGGTGGAGAGCGGCTTTTTTACCGAGCACTGGAAGCTTCCGTAACTGCCACAGATCAGGGCGATCACCGAACCCTTAGGAGCGGCAAATGGGAACGATCCTTGTTGCGATGGGAGGGACGTGCTACTTTTTTAAGCAATCTTTGATGTCAGCGCAAAGGGAGGCCCCATGAACGCGCTCGGTCGATGGCTGTTTTGGCTCGTGACAATTGGAGTGTTCGCGGCACCCTGCGTGGTCCGCGCTCAAGGGGATACGGACTCTCCTGCAGATACGGGCCCCGAACGTCCCTATGGAACGGACAGACTGGACGCCACAGCGGTGGGCATCTCGGGCGGAGCCATCGCGGGGTTCGAGCTCGTCGCCGCCGCCGAGGCCTTGTTCAAGGTCAAGAAAGTCTGGCCCTACCTCACGTTCCCGCTCCTCGGCGCCGCTGGCGGCGCTGTGGGCGGCTACTTCCTCGAGAAGGCCTCGCCCAAGGGCGCCGTGGCCTTGCTCGTCAGTAGCCTCGTCTTGGTCATTCCCACGGCGGTGATGGTCTCTGTGGCTCGAGCCTATGATCCGTCTTCCGAAAACGCCGTGGCAGACGAGAACGCGGGCAAGCGCTACTCCTTCGAGGCTACGCCACAGACCGAGACCCCTGCCAGCCAAGACTCGACGAGCACCGAGGTCGAGTCCAGCCCAGAGGCCCCTCCAGGCGAGCTGCCCCCTCCGGGAGCCGAAACTCCGGCAGAACCGCCGGCCGACGGTGGCGGCGGACCTTCGGCGAGCCTCGACAACGGACAGCTCCGCGCAGCACAGGTCGGCGCTCTACTGTATTTCGATGCCCGCTCCGGCTTTGCCACCCTGGCCATGCCGAACGTGGCTCTGCTCAGCCGCAGAGGCGAGCCTTCCCCATTGGGGCAGGCTCGACACCAGTCCTCCGTAGAGGTCCTCGTCCCCCTGCTCAACATCGACCTGCCCTGAGCCCCGAGCGATTTCGCCCTGAGCCGTTCTCCTAGTTGACACGCACCACGCGCATCGCGTTCTATGATTTCCGACAAGTTGAGTCCGCTCTATGACGAAAAACAGCGCGAGGTCCCTCCTCGAAGGAGCGGCGGACGCTGCCATGAAGAAAGGAACCCCATGAGCCAGGACAACGACCGTAACGACTTCCAAGGTGTGGGCAGCCCGGACGGCCAGGTGCCGCTGCCGGCAGGAGATGCCGACGTGCAAGTCTCCAACACGGGACAGCGCATTCGCGCCGTTCTCGTGATCTTGGTGTTGCTCGGCGGCCTCGGTGCTGGGCTCTATTGGTGGAATGGCAAGCAGGAACAGATCGCCCGTCACGAAGCGGCGCGGGTCGCCTTCGAAGCCGCCCACCGCAACGGCTATGCCGCGTTCTGGACCAAGACCCAAGTGAACATCAAAGCCATGAAGTCCAACAGGGACTTCGAGGGTCGGATGCGTCAAATCCTCAGAGACGACCCGGTGCGCTACGCAAAGCACCTCGAAGAGAATGCGATCCCGGTGCTGGCCGCCGCTCTGCCCGGTTACAAGAAAATTGAGGCGCCCGCGGAGTATGCCGACAAGGTCGAGGCCGTGGCCAAGGCCGCCGAGGCCATGTTCGACTCGTGGAAGGCCTTTGCCGCAGAGCTCGGTCACTACAAGGGCTTTCTCGAGGCCAAGGGCAAGCTTTCCGATCACGGCGATCAGTGGTTCGGCGCCCAACAGTCGAACGCGGATAAGTTCACTGCCAAGGCCCAGCGCTACCACGCTGTGCTCCGCTGCATCCTCAAGGACAAAAAACTCGAAGAGATCGTGCCCAACGAAGTGAGCGCCGCTATCCAGGACAGCTGCCGCAGCGACAAGCCCGAATGGTTCCGGCGCGTGGCGTTCGACTGCCTGCAGGCATTGGTGGGCGAACAGAGCGAAGCCGACAAGGCCGGATACGCCTCCACCGTGGCCGCGTTCCGAAAGAGCAAAGCGGAGCGCTTGGATCACAACTCGGTCTTCGGGATCGACTCGTGTCTCGGCAGCACCCGCGACGCCCTGGAGGCGGAGATGACCGAGTCCCTGGCCAAAACGTGGACGAGCTACGTGGTGGCCCAAAACGCCCTACTCGACACCATTAAAACAAAGATCAAGGAACTGCGCTGACCCATGAACGCCAAGAAGATCTCCCGCACCTACTTCGGCACAGACGGCATTCGCGGAGTCGCCAACCGCCACCCCATGACCAGCGAGGTCGCCTTGAAGCTCGGCCGGGCTCTGTGCCGCCACATCGCGCGGCGCACCGGCGAGCGGCGCCCTCGCATCGTCATCGGCAAGGACACGAGGCTTTCGGGCTACATGCTGGAAACGGCCATGGCCTCGGGCATCTGCTCCATGGGGGGACAGGTCATGCTGGTCGGCCCCATGCCCACGCCCGGCATCGCCTTCATCACCTCGTCGATGCGCGCCGACGCGGGGGTCGTCATTTCGGCTTCTCATAATCCGTACCAAGACAACGGCATCAAGCTGTTCGGCGGCGATGGCTTCAAGCTGCCCGATGCACAGGAAGCCGAAATCGAACGGATGATGGACAAAGACGATTTCAAGCTGGCGACGGACGTGGGCCAGGCCGTGCGCATCGACGACGCCACCGGCCGCTACGTGGTGGAGCTCAAGCATACCTTTCCCCGAGATCTCACCCTCGACGGCGTCCGCTTGGTGGTGGACTGCGCCCATGGCGCGGCGTACAAGGCCGCGCCCGCGGTGTTCGCCGAGCTCGGCGCCCATGTGGTCAAGCTGGGCGCCTCGCCCAATGGCCGCAACATCAATCTGCGCTGCGGGTCCTTGCACCCCGAGCTCGCGAGCCGCGCGGTCGTCAAGCAACGCGCCCAGGTCGGGATCGCCCTGGACGGCGACGCGGACCGCGTGATCCTCCTCGATGAGAATGGGCAATCGGTGGACGGCGACGCGGTCATGGCCTTGTGCGCCACGCGCATGCTGCGGGCCGGCGTCCTGGCCCGCGGCACCCTCGTCACCACGGTGATGAGCAACCTCGGTCTCGACAAAGCCGTGCGCGATGCCGGGGGCCAAGTCCTGCGCACCGCCGTGGGAGATCGCTACGTCGTCGAGGCCATGCGCAAGGGTGGCTACACCTTCGGCGGCGAGCAGTCCGGCCACCTCATCTTCCTCGAGCACGCCTCCACCGGAGACGGCATTGTCGCGGCCTTGCAGATCCTCGCGATCATGCTGCGAGAGGGAAGACCCCTGTCCGAGCTCGCGCAGCTCGCCATGGAGCGAGTGCCTCAAACCCTCGAGTCCTTTGCCGTGCCCCGCCGCGCGCCCCTGGAGACGCTAACCGGCCTCTCTGCACTCATCGAAAAAATCGAGTCCCAGCTCGGAGACGACGGCCGTGTTCTGGTCCGCTACTCCGGCACCGAGGCCAAGGCCCGAGTGCTCATCGAGGGACCAGATCCGAGCGCCAATCATCTCTACGCCAGCGACATCAAGGAAACCCTCATCCGCGAGCTGTCGGCATAGAAGCCACGGCGTTCCCGCGACCTTTCCTCCGGTCATAACCCCTCTTGCCCTTTCGAGCCCTTCTCGCGTAGGCTGCCCCCGTTCTTCGAAGGAGGTGCTCGATGAGCCGGCAAGTCTACAGCGATCCCCTGGTGAGCCGATACACGAGCGAGGCCATGCAGCGGCTGTTCTCCGAGCAGAGGAAGTTCGCGACCTGGCGGCGCTGCTGGATTGCCCTGGCCGAGGCCGAGGCAGAGCTGGGTTTGTCCCATCTGGTGACCGACGAGGCTCTGTCTCAAATGCGCGCCCATGCGCAGGACATCAACTTCGAGGTGGCGGAAAAGCTCGAGAAGGAGCTGCGCCACGACGTCATGGCCCACGTGCGCGCCTATGGCGAGCAAGCCCCTGCCGCGGCTGGGATCATCCACCTCGGCGCGACCTCCCAGTTCGTGGGCTGCAACACGGATCTCATCCTGCACAAAGAGGCCTTGGAGCTCGTTCACCGGGATCTCGTGACCGCCATCCGCGCCCTGGCCGCGTTCGTCGAGCGCACCAAGGACATGCCCGTGCTCGGCGCGACGCACTTTCAGCCTGCCCAGCCGACCACGGTGGGCAAGCGCTTCAGCCTGGCCGTGCAGGATCTGCTGCTCGATCTCGACGCTGTCGAATGGGCACAGGAGCACATCCTGGCTCGGGGCGCCAAGGGCACCACCGGCACCCAGGCGTCGTTCATGACCCTGTTCAACGGCGACCACGCCAAGGTCGAGGCCCTGGACGCCCTGGTGTCGCGCAAGCTCGGCTTTGATCGCGCCTTTCCGGTGACCTGCCAGACCTATCCGCGCAAGCTCGACACCAAGATCGCCGAGGCGCTCGCTGGCATCGGCGCGTCGGCCCATTGGTTTGGAGTGAACGTGCGGCTCATGAGCGGCCTCAAGGAGCTCGACGAGCCGTTTGGCGAAAAGCAGGTGGGCTCCTCGGCCATGGCGTACAAGCGCAACCCCATGCGGTCCGAGCGCATGTGCTCCCTGTCTCGCAAGCTCATGAATCTGCCGGCCGATTTCCATGCCACCCACGCCAACCAATGGATGGAGCGCACCCTCGACGACTCGGCCGTGCGGCGCATGGACATCCCCCAAGCCTACTTGCTCACCGACGCGGTGCTCGGTTTGCTCATCGACGTCGCCTCTGGCCTGCACCCCAACCTCGCGCCCATGCGGCGACGGCTCACCGAGGAGCTGCCCTTCCTCGCCACAGAGGAGATCCTCATGGCCGCGGTCGAGCGAGGCGGAAACCGCCAGGACGTGCACGAGGTCATCCGCGACCACTCGGTGGCGGCTGGACATCGGGTGAAGGTCGAGGGTTTGCCCAATGATTTGCTGGACCGGCTGGCCGACGACGAGCACCTGCCTTTGTCCGCAGCCGAGTTGTGCGCCCTCGCGACAGACCCGGCGCGGTTCATAGGCCGAGCGCCGCAGCAGGTGGAGCGCTTCCTCGAAACGATCGTCAAGCCCAGGCTCTCGAGGTACGCTGCGCAAAAGGTGGATGACACTCACCACCGGGTGAGGGTATAAGCGCTTGTTCGGCCCAGCGTCGTTGCAGTAGGATACACGGCATGTCGTCCGAAATTTCCCCAGTTTCATCGAGTTGTAGCGAGGCCGCGGTCGAGGGTGAGCTCAGCCGAAGGCTTTTGGCCTGGCCGCTGCGCATGGCCGCCATTGTCACGGGGTTTGCGCTCCTTCGAGCCATCTGGTCACTTTTGGCGCGATTTGGACTGGGTTTGCGTCGCCGGGCCTTTGCCAGGGTGTCGGGCGGAGTGATGACCGTCGACGAGCGCTGGACCATCCTCGGCAAGCAAGTGCGCGCGCACCGAACCACCGCGCCACTGTCGGGTCTGGGTGATGTGAGGCTCGAGAACCGCACCGGGTATGCGTCGCTCGTGGCTGGGTGCGGTTTTCTCGTCGCTGGCCTTTGGTGCGGTGTGCACTGGATTCTGGAGGGTCTCGGCGCTGGCTCTCCTGTCCTGTTTCTCATCGGCGCAGGGGCGGTGGTCGCTGGAGCGCTGGCAGACGTCGCCCTCTACCTGTTCGTCCCGGGCGGCGTCGGTCGAAGTCGGATGCGCCTTGGCCTCGGCCGTTACGAGCTGCGTCTGTGCGGCGTGGACAAAGAGCGCGCCAGCGAGTTCATCGACTGCGTCGCACGGCAATGGGCGCAGCGGGAACATCCTTCTAAACAGGCATGAGAAGCCTACTCGAGCGGCATTTCGTGATCGTGGGCGGCAAAGGCGGCGTGGGTCGCACCGTCGTGTCGCTGGTTTTGGGCCGGCTCGCCGCCGCTGCGGGAAAGAAAGTCCTCGTTTGCTTGTGCAATGCTCCGCCTCGGTACACCCGGCTCGTGGGCGGAGTCGCCCTTGGCCCGAATATCGCTTCTGTGGGGCCGAATCTCGAGGTGGTGAATCTCGAGCCCAGGGCCAGCCAAGAAGAATACGGCCACAAGATCATCCACAACCGCCTGCTCCACAAGGTCGTGTTCGGCTCGAGCGTCGTACGGGCCTTTCTCGACGCGGTGCCAGGGCTGTCGGAGTGGGCGATCCTCGGCAAGGCCACGTATCACGCCCTGCCCGGCGAGGGCGGGCAGCGCAGCCACGACTTGGTGATCTTCGACTCCCCGGCGACAGGCCACGGGCTCGATATCTTAAGCCTACCCGCCACCATCGCGGCCTCCATCCCCCCCGGTCGAATGCGCGACGAGGCCCTGGCCCGAGTGGAGCTCTTGTCCGATCCGCAGCGCTGCGAGGTCGTCCCCGTGACCTTGGCCGAAGACATCCCAGTTCGAGAGACCTTCGAGTACGTGGCGCGGCTGCGCGACAAAAGACTCAGCGTGTGTCACCTCATCGTGAACAAGGTGCAGGCCACGGGTCTTTCGCCGCAGCTCGAGGCGCTGCTCGACCAGTCTGAGCCAGCCACCGACTATCTCATTCCAGCCGCTGCGGCCCGCGGTGGATTGGCCCTGCAGGCCGCCTGCCTCGAGGATCTGTCTGGGCTCAGGTTGCCGATCGTGACCCTGCCCAAGCTGCATCGAGCAGAGCTCGACGAGCAGTCCCTTGATCGCCTGGCGCGCGTGCTCTCTAACGCCGCATTTGAGGCGCCTGGCGCGGCGTGACGTAGTGGGTTGCCGGGAAGTGGCGGTAGGCGACCCCGTCGAGCCGCACCGCGCCTTTGTCGTCCCGCTCGCACACCGTTTCGTCGTCTTCGTTGACGGCGCAGCAAACCTTGCCGAACACGTGGAGGAGACTTCCGGTCTGCAGCTTATCGGGATCGTTCCGAAGATCTTTCTGATGAAGAGCGAGCAGCGCCGAAAACTCGCCGGAGCTCACCTCGCCGATGGTCACGCGGCAGCTCCGGGAGCTTTCGCCTTCACACAGGTGTCTGTTCTGGTGCACCGCGTGGGACAGCCGCACCAAGGACTTGCCGTCTTTGCCGTTCTCGAGGGAGAGCACGACGCCGAACCAGTCGATGAGCTGTCCGTCGAAGTCCTGCGGTCGGGTATCCACAGCAGCCCAGTGAGGCGACTTGGCCTGCTCGAGGAGCGGCCGTTCGACCCCATTGGGAACGTAGGTGCGGCTGTAGCTGTAAGGGCCCGCGCCGCAGCCCAAGAAAAAGAGCGCGACAACGCACAAAAATTGCCCGAACGCCTGCCTCATGGAGACTCCTTGATGGCGGCAGGACTTCGCTCCGCACGCCGTCCATAACCTTTGGAGTTTAGCCAAGCGGCCAGCACGCGGTCAACGCACGGAGCATTGATTCCTCTCGTTCTTTGTCAGGTGTCGTCAAGGCCTGGCCATGGAGCCGCGCAAGGAGCTGGAGGGAATGGCTGCAAGGTGATTTGCGCCAAGCCACGCCCCATCCCACCCAAGGGGCGCCCCATCCACGCCCCATCCCACCCAAGGGGAAAAGATGAATATCACGACGTTTTTCGGGAGCCTGCGGCTCACGGGCTCAGCGTTGGTGGTCACTGAGGCGTCCTTGCTTCGGGCGTGGGGTCGAGAAGGGCGCGGTGGGTGATGTGGCGCCCTGAAATTCGGCGCAGTTTGGCCCGACACCGTTCTGTGCTGGCTCATCTGAGCGCGAACGGCGGGTCAATAGGCGTAGCTCGGCCCTTGGCCGATTGGAGGGGCCGGCGATGTAGGGGTCTCGGGCGCGCTCTGCTAGTCCTAGCCGATGGGCACGGCGCAGGACGGTGGGTAGCTGCCTCTCGGCCATTCCACGGTGGGTCTCTTGCCAGCTTGCACGGCATTGACAAAACCGTCGTAGACCTCGCGATACCCGCCTACGTGGCGCCGGTAGCTGTCGAGCAGCTCGTCGGTCTTGGCCTTGTCCAAGCTGAACACCTTGATCCGCGGCCGACGCGACGGCTCGGACGGGCGATCGGTGAAGCGCTGGGCCAGCACTAGGTCCATGCCTAGGCAGGGCCGGTTTTCGCGTTGCTCGCGGAAAAACCTCTCCGCCAGGGCCATGTGCTCGTCCACCTTGGCCGCTTGCTCTTCTTGCGGCAGCTCGATCCACATGGGCGGCGGCGTGAGCTTCAGCTCGTGCGTCT
>JALOQD010000148.1 GCA_025453525.1 Myxococcota bacterium | reverse complement strand
TCGTAACGCAGCACGTCGTCGTGAGGGAGCTTGGGCACGCCGCACGCCGGCATGCAGTACTGGCAGCGCAGGTCGCAGAGATCCGTGACCGACAGGCGCAGATAAGAAATGATTCTATGGCCAGGCGAGCGCAGCAAGCGTCAGCTACCTCATGGGCTTGTCTCGCCGATGGGCGGCGGACGGGGGAGAGGACTATAGCCTAAGGCGAGCGAGCCGGTCACCAAAAACCGACGCGAGGCGAAAGGTGGTCGGCAAGAGAACCGAAGCGTCGATGGACCGCAGATGGGCCATGACTCCGATGAATAATACATAGAGAGCATTGTGAACGAGAAGCGCGGCGAGCGGTTGTCGGGAGGCCCACCGAAGAGTAGATTGACCAGCGCCGCTGCCAAGGAGGTAGGGTGCTAGAACGACCAAACATGCTGCTCATCGGCGCCGCCGGTCGCAACGCCGGCAAGACCGAGCTCGCCTGCGAGGTGATCCGGCGGCTTTCGCCTCGCCGCGCCGTGGTCGGCGTCAAAGTGACGTGTGTGGACGAAAGCCTTGGGAAATGCCCTCGGGGCGGCCAGGGTTGCGGCGTCTGCGCCTCGCTCGACGGACCGTTCTGTATTGTCGAAGAGCGGGACGCTCTGGGCCCCAAGGATACCTCCCGCATGCGGCGAGCCGGCGCCGAGCGCGTGCTGTGGCTGCGCGTCCACAAAGAGAACCTCCAAGAAGGTGTCGCAGCCCTCATCGCGCAAATCCCCGACGACAAGCTCATCGTCTGCGAGTCTAATTCGGCGCGCAATGCGATCGTCCCCGGACTCTTTTTCGTCGTGCGACAGCTCGGCGCCACAACGGTCAAGCCCTCGTGCGAAGCTGTGCTGCCCCTGGCCGACGAGGTGATCGACTTCCTCGGTCGAGACCGCGGATGGAGCCTTGATCCCGAGAGGGTGATGGAGATGAGCGGTCGGTTCGCGCTCCGGCCGCAGGCGACCGCCGTGATTCTCGCCGGAGGCAAGAGCGAGCGCATGGGCGCGGACAAGGCGCTCCTCGACGTCCATGGCCAGCCGATGATCGCTCGCATCGCCGAGCAACTCTCCTTTTTCCCAGAGCTCCTCGTGAGCGCCAATGTCCCGCAGAAATTTTCTTTCTTGAAGCACCGCGTGATCCCTGACCAATGGCCTGGCAAAGGTCCGCTGATGGGCATCGTGTCCTGCCTAGCCCAGTCCAGTCACGAAGTCTGTTTTATCACAGGCTGCGACACCCCGGTGATCGACCCGTTGTTCGTCCTCGAAATTCTCGCACAGCTCGGCGAGGCGGACGTTGTCGTACCCCAGCTGCCCAGCGGCCGCGCAGAACCTCTGCTTGCCGCATACAAGCGCAGCATCATTCCCACGGCCTCGGAAATGATGGAGCGCGGCGATAGCTGCATCCCGCGAATGTTCGACCGCGTTCGCACCCGGTACGTGCCGTTTGCGCCCCCGCCATGGTACCGCAACCTCAACACCCCCAAGGACTACGAAGCGTTCCTAAGGGGGATGAGTGAGCGGTGTGGCTAGAAGCTAGAAGACTTCTGGGTAACCGATGTTGACGAAGGCGCTCTCAAGGGCGGCTTTGTGGCCGAGCTCCATATCGGCGAGCTTCTGAAACATCTGCCGGTAGGCCGGGTCCTTGGCGGCGCCGGAGAGGGCGCGATAGCCTTCGGCCGCACGTTGCTCCTTCTTCATGGCCAGCATGAGGGCGGCCACTGGCTTCATGTCCGTGGACAAAGCAGGTAGGGGCGTGGCCTCGGCGACCTTGAAGTCGTCCGGAACCGCCACCTTTTGCAGCAGCGTCGCGTCAGACGCGCAGCCGCGGAGGAACTCCTTGTGACCGAGCTCGTCCTTGGCCAGGCCGAGGAAGATCTCCTTCACCGCCGCGTTTTTCATCGAGGCCGCGACCTTGGTGTAGAAGGAGTAGGCCTCCTCCTCTTCTTGGATCGCCATCTTGAAAATGTCGGAAACCGAGTTGGGGCTTGTCATGCGGGCATTCCTCCCTGTTGGGACGGTTGATTTTCGAACGAGGATAACTACGGGCGCGCTTGACGCGGGAAAGCCGTTGCCCGCGGCATGGACCCGTCGGCGACCTTTACGACCTTGATGGCGCAGGCCTTGTACTCCGCGGTCTCGGTCACCGGATCGAAGGCGTCGTTGGTGAGCACGTTGGCGCAGGCCTCGGCGAAGTGGAACGCCATCCAGCACATCCCGCGACCGGCGCGTTCGCTCACCCAAGCGCGAAGCGTAACGTCGCCGCGACGGCTGCTGGCCTTGACCATGTCGCCGGACTTGATGCCCAGCTTGACCGCGTCGTGTGGATTGAGCTCGATGAGCTCCTCGGGGAAGATCCCCTCCAAGCCGACGCTGTTGCGGGTCTGCGTGCCCGAGTGGTAGTGCCACAGCCGCCGTCCAGTGGAAAGCACCAGTGGGTACTCGGCGTCCGGGACCTCCGCGGGCGGGATGTGGTCGGTCTTGGAGAACAGACCCTTGCCGCGGGTGAACTTGCCGTCCTTGTGCAGGAACCGCGTTCCCGGATGCTCGAGGGTCGGGCACGGCCACTGAAGGCCGAGCTTCTCGATGCGCGGGTGGGTGATGCCAGCAAAGCCCGTGGACGTGCTGCGCATGTCCTCCCAGACCGCGTCGGCCGAGGTGAGCTTGAGATCCACGCCGAGCCTCTTACCGAGCTCTTGGAGCATCCACCAGGTCGGCCGCGCCTCGCCCGGAGGGGTCAGCGCCTTGCGCACGCGCTGGACGCGGCGCTCGGTGTTGGTAAACGTGCCGTCGTCCTCGCCCCAGGCCGTGTCGGGCAAGATGACGTGGGCGTATTTCGTGGTGATGGTCGGGAAAATGTCCACGGCGATAAAGAGCTCGAGCGCCTCGAGCTCTTTAATCGTATGCGCCATGTGCGGCTCGGTCTGCACGGTGTTGTCGCCGATGCAGTAGAGGATTTTTGTGCCTCCGCTGAGCGCCTTGTGCAGCATGGTCGGCATCTTGTAGCCGGGCTTGTCGGACAGGCCCGTGACGCCCCAAGACTGCTCCATTTTCGCGATGACCTTGGCGTCGGTGACCGGCTGGTAGTTGTGGAACACGTTGGGCAGGCAGCCCATGTCGCAGGCGCCCTGGACGTTGTTCTGACCGCGCAGAGGGTTGAGGCCGGCCGCGTACTTGCCGATGTTGCCCAGCACCATCTGCAGGTTGGCCAGGGTCTTGACGTTATCGGTGCCGCAGATGTGCTCCGTGATGCCCAGGGTGTAGCAGACACTGGCCGACTCGGCCGTGCCGAGGATGCGGGCCACTTCCTTCATCTGCTCGACGGGCACGCCGCATATCTCCGAGGCCTTTTCCACGGGATAGCCCTCCGCGTGCTTGCGGATCTCTTCGGCGTTCTCCGTGTTGTTCTTCAGATACTCTTCATCGGCCCAGCCGTTCTTGAATATCTCGTTGATGAGACCATTCACATAGGCGATGTCCGTGCCGACCTGATGCTGCACATGCATCGTCGCCCAGCGCACGAGATCCGTACAACGCGGGTCGTTGACGATGACAGTCGCGCCCTTCTTGGCGGCGCGCTTCACGTAGTAGGACACCACCGGGTGAGCCTCGGTCATGTTCGAGCCAATGACGAAAATGACCTTCGCATCCTGGAGCTCCTGGATCGAGTTGGTCATCGCACCGGAACCAAACGCTGTCGCCAGACCGGCGACGGTGGGAGCGTGTCAAGTCCGTGCGCAGTGATCGACGTTGTTCGTCTTGACCACCGCGCGGGCAAACTTCGCAATTGCGTAGTTGTTTTCGTTGGTAATTCGGCCAGAGCCGAACGCGGAGAAAACGTCCGGACCGCTAGCAGCCACGATGGTCTTGATGCGATCCGCGACAAAGTCCAGCGCCTCGTCCCAGGTGACCGGAACGTGCTCGCCGTTCTTGAGCATGAGCGGCTGGGTCAAACGATTGGGGCTCGAGGGGAACTCGTAACCGTAGCGGCCCTTGACGCAGAGCATGCCGTCGTTGGGCTCGACCTCGCGACCCGTGACCTTGACGATTTTGTTAGCGGCCTTGTCCACATGCAATGTGACTTGGCAGCCGACGCCGCAGTAAGGGCACGTAGTGTCGACCATCTCGAGCGCCCACGGCCGGCCCTGACCGATGGACTTCTTGGGCAGGATGGCGCCCACGGGGCACAACTGGCTGCACTCACCGCACTGGACGCAGGTGGAGTCGGCCATGGGACGATCCGCGTCGCAAACGATCTGCGTCTGAGCACCCCGGTGTGCCATGGACAACACCTCGTTGACCACGACGTTCTGGCAAGCGGACACGCAGCGACCGCACTCGATGCACTTGCGGCGATCGATCACAATCATTTCGCTCGAGGCGTCGTTTTCGGCGGCCCGATCTTCAATGATAAAGGCCGGCGCCTCTATGCCGAGGTCGTAGGCCATGTCCTGAAGCTCGCAACCGCCGTTCTTCTCGCACGCAAGGCAGTTGTGCGCGCCATCGGCGAGCAGCAGTTCGACGACCATTTTTCTGGCAGCAAGCACTGTTTCGGTGCGCGTGTGGATACTCATACCGTCACGAACCGCGGTGGCGCATGAGACCTGCAACCCACGCATCCCATCGATCTCCACCACACAAGCGCGGCAGCGGCCGGCCTTGCCGGTCTTCGGGTGGTAACACAGCGAGGGTATCTTGATACCGACACTGCGCGCCGCCTCGAGAACCGTGGTCTCGGGCGTCACCGAAGCGGTCCTTCCATCAATTGTGACCTGCATTCCGTCCACTCCTTTCGGTCAAAAAAACCTCATTCTTTTTGTGGACGACTATTTAGCAGGCATGCGCACCCACGACAATACATTGAAGATTAATTATTTAAATAGATGCGAAAGCCCTCACAAACGCTTGACTCTCGCAGCTCGAGTTAGGGTTTGACTTCCAATGTTGTCGTTCTGTAATATCCGACCCGCATTTCGGCGGAAAACACGAACACGTCAGACAATCGAGTAAATTTGTGAAGACGAACACTGAAAACGCTACTCTAATGTCCATCCCGAAATGGGAGTTTCCGGCGTCCTTCGGAAAGGCGAGGACTGTTTGAGTCGCTTCATTCGATGTTCGAGTTCCGCAGCCTTGGAGAAGGATGCCGGAAACGGGACTTTCGGGATGACAACTACTCTAACGAGGCTGGGTAACGAAAGCCGCCTTCGAGGCCTTGGCCGCGAAGCGAATCGTCCTCAGGACCTTGGGGTAGGACAGCCCCATGTCGCGCCTGTTTTTCCCGAAGGTTCGAGGCGGGTCAGCATAGCGCATCCGCGCGGCGAGGCGTAAATCATGGCCCTGCCGAAGCTCGTCGTTTTCGTGACCGGCTCCGTGGGCAAGGGCAAGACTCGGTTCCTCGAGCAGCTTCGTCGGGTCACGGCCCCATCGTGGAGCGCCTGCGGGTTCTTCTGCGTGGCCGAGTCCCCGCGCCACAGCGACGCCGCCTCGGCCTCATCCTACCGGCTGGCGGTCATCGGTCGCCGCGAGACCCTGCCCTGGGCCAGGCGCAGGCCGGACGACCGAGGCTTCGACTTCTGCGACGAGACGCTGAGCGCCGCGACCGCGCTGGTCCGCGAGGATCTCTCAACCGCAAACCCTGACATCTGCTTCCTAGACGAGATTGGCGCGCTCGAGCTCGGGGCAATGGGTTTCGCCGCGCTCTTTCGCGATGCCCTCGCTTCGCCGTGTCGCGCGGTGGTCGTCGCGGTGAAGAAAAGCGTGCTCGCCGAGGTCGCAAACGAATTTAATGTGGTCACACCCGTCATGGTAGACCTCGACAAAGCGGACCCGTCGAGCGCTCTCAAGATGGTCGTGCGCCGCCTCTCCTCCACCGACGCGGAGCGCATAGGCGCGTTCGCCGGGATCGCAGCCCTGACCGAGGTCGGTCTAGGCTCGACGCTGCACGCGTACCGAGTGCCGCTCAAGGGGCACGCCCTCGCCTATCTCCAGACCCTGCTGCTCATCACCTTTGGCAAGGCGCTGCGCGGCCGTGGTGTCGTCCGCATCTCGCTCCTGTCCGCGATGCTCAAGGCGTTCTCTCCCATGGGCAACACGTTCCGGCCCATGGCCTACATCTTCCTGCAAGGCGCCGTCTTCGCCGCGCCGGTCAGGTTGCTCGGCTGGAACCTCGTTTCCGTGCTGCTCGGCGCCGTGCTCCTGAGCTGCTTCAGCCTCGCGCTGTCGCTTGCCGTGGACTACCTCATGTTCGGCGTGAGCATCTTCGTCGCCCTGACCGGCTTCGTCGGCGCGCTGTGCAACTGGATAGGCGCTCCGGCCCCGTCTCTCGCTTGCGTGCTCGGCGCGGCCTTCGGGCTCAAGATCGCGCTCGCGCTGGGTCTCGGTCTGTTGGCCTATCGCGTCGATTTACAGCCGTGGCTGCGCAAGCTGCCCCAGCGCTGGTCCCGGCGCCGCAATCCGTCGTGGCTTTCGAACGACGACACAAAACGCCGCTCCCTGGCGCAGACCGCATGGGCGTCGTTACGCGATCTCTTGCGGCCGAGGTTTGTGCTCACCCTCTTCGTTTCGGCGCTGCTCCTGGTGTTCTTCGCGGGATTGTCCCAAGGCGACGCCGCAACCTTGATGGCCCGCGGTTTGTGCCTCTCCTACCTCGGGTTCGTCGTCATGCGCCGCGTCGACACCCGCGCCCTGGGCGACTGGCTCGACCGCCGGGCCGGTCTGGGAATAGGCGAGAGCCTGCCCGTGGCCTTGCGCATGCTCAGCCAGGCGCCGCCCCCCGAACCGCTTGACGCACAGGCCGACGCTCCGGCTCATCCGACCGCGTTGGTCTCGGAGCCTTCGTTCGGCGCGTCCTCGAAAGGTCATCCATGACTCTGAACACGCAACAAGGCCTCGTTCGTTTCCTCGCTCCTCGGGCAGACAAAACCCCTGTTCAGGAAGTGCGCATCGGGCTCGGTTACACAGCCGTGGTGCTGGGCCGCGACTGCGCGGGCCTGGCGTGGACGCCCAAGGCCACTCACGAGGGCTGCGCCCACATGCGAAGTGCGGGAAGCCTCGCCGGACGACCTGCCGCCGAGCTCCTGTCCTGGCTCGAGGATCCGCACGATGCCCTGTCGCGCGCCATCGGTCTGGCCACGGCCAACGCCCTCATCGCGACCGCGCCGTCGCCGCACACCACCGACGAACAAGTCCTCGCCTTGTTGAACCTCGGCCCCAAGGATCGCGTGGCGATGGTGGGCTACTTCGCGCCGGTCATCGCCAAGATTGAGCAGACGGGCTGCGCGCTCGACGTCATCGAGCTCAATCAATGCCACTTGAGCACCCTGTCCCCAGAGCAGGGGCGCGAGGCGCTCCGGCGCTGCACGGTCGCGATCATCACCGGGACCGCCCTCGTGACCGGCACCATCGACGACGTGCTGGCGAGCCTCGGAGAGCCGCGAGCCGCGATCCTCCTCGGACCCTCGTCTCCGCTCGTCGCCGAGCCCTTCCTCGGCACAAAGCTGACCCATGTGGCCGGCTCCCGAGTCATCGATGTCGGAGCAACCCTGCGCGTGGTCGGAGAGGGAGGCGGCACGCCTGCGCTCAAGCCCCACCTGCGCTTCTTGGTTCAGCGGCTCTCGAACTAGCCAACTCAAACAGTCCTCGCCTTTCCGAAGGACGCCGGAAACTCCCATTTCGGGATGGACACTAGCTCGGAATCCGAACGCGCCGAGCGTGGGTGAACACCGAGGCTCGCTGCTCGCGCACGAAGGCGCACAAGGTAATGCCCGTTCGCTCCGCGGCCTCGATGGCGAGAGAGGTCGGCGCGGACACCGCGGCGATGAGCTCGATCCCCGCGCGAGCGCACTTTCCCACCATTTCCAGACTGACTCGGCCCGACAACATGGCCCCGCAGTGAGCCGTCGATTCTCCGCGGAGCAAGCGCTTCCCGATGGCCTTGTCGAGCGCGTTGTGACGGCCCATGTCCTCGGCAAAGGAAAGGGTCTTTCCCCCCTGATCGAACAGCGCCACGGCGTGGGTGCCTCCACATCTGTCGAACAAGCGCTGACTCGCCGTGAGGGAGCGGGCCACACGACCGAGGACCTCGGCGTCGACCACCATCGTGTCCTCTACGCAAGGAAGTTGAGCCAGCCGCTCCGCCACGCTCCGCGAGCCACAGCTACCGCAGGAAGACACCACCAGCCGACCCTCGCCAGACGGCGCCGCGCTCGCCGCTCGGTCTGTGAGCGTCACGCGCAGCACACCGGGTGTGTCCTCGCACTCGCGCAGCATCGCGATGTCCTCGACCCGTTCAATGATTCGCTCTGAGTAAAGGAATCCCACCGCGAGCGCTCGCTCATCGCTCGGGGTGCACATGATTGTGTAGGCGCCGACATCGCGAACGTCGACCATGACAAAGCCCTCCTCGGCGACGAGGCACTCCTCCTTTTGGGCAGTAAACGCTCCGGCCGCGGTGGGCACTCGAAGGGCAACCGCAGACACCAGTGGCTCTCGTCTCGTGGACATTAACGTCCTCCTGTCTCGGCTCTGCGTGCCAGGCAAGCGCCTCGTTTGTCAAACCCATTGGTGAATGGAGAGTTGGCGCGGTGTTGACAATAACCCAACGGCTCTCGTATGTTCTGGTTCGTGCGAACACAACCCCTACGCTGTCCCGAGGTTGTTGGGAAAAACCTCTTCGGGATCAAACCACAAACATGGTCTTCCACTCCTCCGTTATCCAAAAGCAATGCACCTTGGGTTTCGGTTCGAGCTTTTGAACGGAGTTCCCTTTTCCACGACCTCAAAACTTGCAAAAAAGGGAGGTGAAGCATGCGGTACATAGGTGTGAAACAATGAAACAGCAGCTCAAGCAGTCCATTGAGAAGGTTGCCGGTCGTTATCCCCGTCGGAGCTCAGCCCTGCTACCGGCCCTACACCTGGCTCAAAAAGAAGAAGGTTGCGTGGGCCCCGAGCTCCTCGGCGAAATCGCGCAGCTCATTGGGATCCCCGTGTCCGAGGCCTTTGGCGTGCAAACGTATTACACCATGTATGAGCGTGCGCCCAAAGGCCGGTTCCATCTCCAGGTCGACACGAACATCCCCGGCCTGCTCGCCGGCGCCGACGCCATCGTGGCCCATCTCGAGAAAACCTTGAGCATCGAGGTCGGTCAGACCACGGCCGACGGGATGTTCACCTTGTCCGAGGTGGAGTGCCTCGCCTCTTGCGGCACCTGCCCGGTGATCCAGGTCAACGACCGCTACTACGAAAACATGACCGTGGAGCGCACCGATGCCCTGATCGCGAGCCTCAAGAAGGCAGAGATGCCCGACCTGCCCACGCAAGCCCACTACGGCACCACGTGCGACGTTCTGCTGAAGCGCCGCGGCGTCGAGGGCGCCACGAGCCTGCCGGTGTATGAGCAGCACGGCGGCTACAAGGCCCTGCCGCTGGCGCTGCGCAACGAGCCCTCGGCCATCGCCGCAGAGGTCAAGGCCAGCAACATCCGCGGCCGCGGCGGAGCGGGGTTCCCGGCGGGCGTCAAGTGGGGCTTCCTCGCCAAGAACACGGGCAAGCCCACGTATCTCATCTGCAACGCCGACGAGGGCGAGCCCGGCACGTTCAAGGATCGCCAGATCATGGAGTACGACCCGCACCTGCTCGTCGAGGGCATGGCCATCAGCGGGTACGCCATCGGCGCCCACCTCGGGTTCATCTACATCCGCGGCGAGTTCTCGTGGATCGCCGACATTCTCGACGAAGCCATCGATGAGGCCAGGGCCAAGGGCTACCTGGGCAAGAACATCCTCGGCAAGGGCTTCGACTTCGACATCATCGTGCACAAGGGCGCCGGCGCCTATGTGTGCGGCGAAGAGACCGCTCTCATCGAGTCGCTGGAAGGCAAGCGCGGCAACCCGCGCCTCAAGCCACCCTTCCCGGCCGTGGTGGGCCTGTACGGCTGCCCCACCATCGTAAACAACGTGGAGACCCTGGCCTCGGTGCCGTTCATCGTGGAGCAAGGCGCGGCCGCGTTCATGAAGTTCGGCGCCTCGAACAACTTCGGACCCAAGATCTTCGGCATCTCCGGCCACGTGAAGAAGCCCGGGGCCTACGAGTATCCGCTCGGCACACCGCTGTCCGCTCTGCTCGAAGCCGCCGGCGGCGTGGACGGCCAGCTCAAGGCGGTGATCGTCGGCGGGCTGTCCGTGCCCATCCTCACGGCCAAGGAGGCAAAGGGCCTGATGATGGACTACGACGCTTGTCTCAAAGCCGGCACCATGCTCGGTTCTGGCGGCATCATGGTCCTCCGCGAGGGCACGAGTATCCCCAAGATCGCGCTGCGGGCCATTCAGTTCTACGCCCACGAGTCCTGCGGTCAGTGCACGCCGTGCCGCCAGGGCTCCCACACGATTGAAAAGCTTCTCCACAAGCTCGTCGACGGCCGCGGCGCCACAACCGACATCGACCTCGTGCTCCGCCTGTGTCGAACGATCAAGGGCACGACCCTGTGTCCCACGGGCGAGGCGTTCAGCGTGCCCATCGAGGCCATGGTCGCGAAGTTCCGCTCCGAATTCGAGATCCTTTGCAGGGATGGTGCAGCATGACGGACAAGAAAAACATTCTGGTGATCGACGACGATGCCGACATTCATGCGTTTTGCCGCATGGTGCTCGAAAAGGAAGGGTACGAGGTCTCTACGGCCTTCTCGGGCGCCGAGGGCCGCACTGCCATGACCAAGAGCCCGGCCGATCTCGTCATCCTCGACGTCATGATGGAGCAACCCGACGCTGGGTTCGAAACCGCTCAGTGGCTGGCGGCAAACCACGCCAAAGCACCGGTTGTCATGCTTTCGAGCATCGCCGATGCCGCAGAAGGTGTATTCGATACGAGCTGCCTCAAAGTGGCCGCACTGATCAACAAGCCCATCTCAACGACCGACCTTGTCGAAACCGTCGCAAAGCTGCTGGCGGCTCGACGCTGAACGACACCGTCACAAACAAACGCAAGAACAGAAGAAAAACAGAAAGGATTTATTTTCCATCATGAGCAATGAAAATCTCGAACTCAAACGTTGGTGGATCGCGGTCGGCGCGGTCGTCATGCAAATGTGCCTGGGCTCGGTCTACGCCTGGTCCGTTTACAAGAAGCCGCTCATGGGGAGCTACGGCTGGGAAGAATTCCCCACCCAGCTCACCTTCATGATCTTGATGGCGGTCCTGGGCGTTTCCGCCGCTTTCGGCGGCATGCTGGTCGACAAAAAGGGCCCCAAGTTCGTCGCCACTGTCGGTAGCATCCTGTTCGGCATCGGCACCCTGATAGCCGGCTTCGCAGCGCAGTCCGGGAACATTATTCTCCTGTACGTGGGCTTCAGCGTCGTAGCTGGCCTGGGCAACGGCTTTGGCTACGTGACGCCCATTGCCACCCTCATCCGCTGGTTCCCTGACAAGCGGGGCCTCGTCACCGGTCTCGCGGTCATGGGCTTTGGCCTCGGCGCCTTCTTCATCGGTAAGCTCGTGCCGGGTATGATCGCTAGTTTCAGCCTCAACGCTGCCAAGCCCGACGGCCAAGGCGTGGCCACCACGTTCTACATCCTCGGCGCCGTGTTCTTCGTGCTGTGCACCGCCTCGGCCATGCTCTTCAAGAACCCGCCCGCGGGCTGGCTGCCCAAGGGCTTTAAGCCCTCTTCCTCCACGACCTCGGCCGCAGACTCCTTCTCCATTGGCGAAGCGATCACCACTCCCCAGTGGTGGATGCTGTGGGCCATGCTGTTCCTCAACGTGTCGGCCGGTCTCGGCCTGCTCTCTCAGCTCTCTCCCATGGCCCAGAGCGTAGTCGGCAAGAACGATCCGTCCCTCGGCACCGTGGCCCTGGCGGCGGCGGGCGGAGCCATTCTCGCCTATGCCTCGATCTTCAACGGCCTCGGCCGCCTGTTCTGGGCGTCCATGTCCGACAAGATCGGCCGCAAGGCCGTGTTCGCCACCATGTTCGCCACCCAGGCCGCGCTCTACATCACACTACCGGCGATCGCCAACACTGTTCTGTTCACGATCATCGCATGCTACCTCCTCGCCTGCTACGGCGGCGGCTTCGCCACCATGCCCGCCTTTGCGGCCGACTCCTTCGGCCCGGGCAAGATCGGCCGCGTGTACGGCACCATGCTCACCGCGTGGGCCGCAGCCGGCATCGCTGGGCCGCTGGTGTTCGCCCTCGAGGCCCTCAAGGGCAAG
>JALOQD010000445.1 GCA_025453525.1 Myxococcota bacterium | reverse complement strand
GCCCCCCTCGACAGCATCGCTTTTCATATCGACGGCGCAAACCAGGTCGAGCTCTTGCCAAGGTCAACGCTCGGCCTGAACCCCGAGGAGTGGTTTTTTTACATCGACCTCCGGTTATGCGGCCACTGCCTCGCCGCTGCGGTACGCGTTCCATCCAAGAGGCCGTGTCGGTTTGTCCTTCACGCCACCAAAATCTGAACGGCTCAACTCCTGCTCGCAGCCCCGCTCCCTCTGCGTCGTTGCAGATGAACGTCCGCTTGGCCTGCCGGATGTGATTCTCCATGAAACGGCGACAGACCTTTGAAGGTACCTCCCGCGGGTTTGAGATCCACGTTGGAGCCGACGACCGCGACGATATCGGCCTTTAAGCGCACCTCTTCAACAAAGGCCTTGAAGTCGGCGTTCATGCCATAGCCTCTTCCAAGGCCAGGATTCCTTGCGTCACGGCTTTTTGTGGACCATTTTTTCTTTTCGGTTGCGCGCGTTTTCACTTGATACTCGCGACCGCCTACGTAGAGTGGCTTGCGTCGAGTCGAGGAGGATTTCCTCGGAAGACAGGTGAGAGAACAGGTGAGGCGTCGGACGCGCTGAAGTGGCAGGTAGAGAGCTGCTTTTCGATAGTACACACCAGGTCTGATGCCCGAGGCGTCTCGCCCGGCACAGCCTGGACAAACCCCTCTGTTAAAAAGGAGGCAAGATGGTTGAGCTTCGATTTCATGGCCGGGGTGGTCAGGGTGCGGTGACCTCCGCCGAGCTCCTGGCGCTCACCGCGATCGACCAGGGCAAGTACGCGCAAGCGTTTCCGAGCTTCGGTCCGGAGCGGCGCGGCGCGCCAGTGGTGGCCTTTGCGCGCATCGACGACAAGCCGATCAGGATGCGCGTGGCGGTTCGCGAGCCCAATTATGTCATTGTTCTCGATCCTTCAATTCTGAAGATTGTGAACACATCGGATGGAATGCCCGCGCAGGGCAGCGTGCAGGTCTTGAACACGAGCCGCACAGCGGCAGAGCTCCGCAAGGATTTCGGGCTCAAGGGCAAGCTCGTGACGGTGAACGCCAACCGCATCGCGGCCGAGGAAATCGGGCGCGTGATCACGAACACGACCATGCTCGGCGCGCTCGTTCGAGCCACCGGACTCGTAGACGTCGATGGCATGATCGTTCAGCTCAAGGAGCGGTTCGGTCGCATCGCCGAGGGCAACATCAAGGCTTTCCGCAGGGCGTACGAAGAGTGCGTCATCGAGGGTTAGGAGGTAGACGTGAGTAGACAATCGCCGACCCCAAAGTGGCGGGAGCTGGCCATCGGCATGGCCATCACAGAGCCGGGCTCGTCGCGGTACAATCGCACGGGTGACTGGCGCTCGAACCGTCCGGTTTGGAAATTCGAAGCCTGCGTGCGCTGCGGTATGTGCTCTATCTTTTGCCCTGAGGGCTGCATTGGCATGCAGAAGGACGGGCTGCCGCTGGCGAACATGGAGTATTGCAAGGGCTGCGGCATCTGCGAAGCCGAGTGCTGGACCGGATGTATCGCGATGGAAGAGGAGAAAGAGTAATGGCGCAGCGCAAGGGAATGGAGGTCTCCATCGCCATAGCCGAGGCAGCCTCGGCTTGCGACGTAGACTGCATCGCGGCGTACCCCATCACACCACAGACTCACGTTGTTGAGCACCTGGCCGAGATCGTGGCCGAGGGCGAGCTCGACGCGGAGTTCATCCCAGTCGAGTCCGAGCACGCGGCTTTATCGGCGTGCATCGGCTGCGCGGCAGCGGGCGCGCGTACGTTTACGGCGACATCGAGCCAGGGACTGGCGCTCATGCACGAGGTGTTGTTCATCGCCTCGGCCCTGCGTATGCCCATGGTCATGGTGGTTGCCAACCGCGCCCTGTCTGGGCCGATTAACATTTGGAACGATCACTCGGACGTCATGACCGAGCGCGACGTCGGCTGGCTTCAAGTGTTTGCCGAGAACGGTCAAGAGGCCGTGGACCTCGTCATCCTGGCTCACAAGATCAGCGAGGATCACCGGGTTCTGTTGCCCATCATGGTCCACTTCGACGGCTTCATCGTGTCTCACATGATCGAGCCGCTCAGCCTGCCCGACCGCGACGAGGTCAAGAAGTTCCTCCCGAACTTCGTGCCAGCCATGCGCCTCGATATCGACAACCCGATATCCATGGGCCCAGTGGGAATGCCCACGGTGTATACCGAGGCCAAGATGGTCGCCGAGGCGGCGGTGCGCGGGTCTTACGGCCCCATCGTCGAGACCTTCAAGGGCTTTGGAGACATGTTCGGCCGCCACTATCGGCCGGTCGAGACCTATCGCAGCGAAGACGCCGAGATCATGATGGTCACCATGGGCTCCATCTCCGAGACGGCGATGACCTGGGTCGACGCTCAGCGCGAGCGCGGCGAGAAGGTCGGCTTGGTTCGCTTCCGTCTGTGGCGGCCCCTGCCCATCGAGGACTTCAAGAACGCCGTTCGCGGAGCCAAGGCGCTCACCGTCATCGATCGCCATTTCTCTCCGGGCGGCCCAGGTGGTCCGGTGTCTGCGGAGATCAAGCAGGTTCTCTACGGCACAGCGGATGCGCCCCAAATCGTAGAGTTCGTGGCTGGACTCGGCGGTCGCGACATCAACATGGAAGATTTCGACCAGATGTACGGCAAGACCAAGGCGGTGCTCGCTGGAGCCCCAGTTCCGCCGTTCGAGCTCATCCAGGTCAGAGGAGGGCACCATGGAGAAATTTAACGTTTTCGCGGCGCGTCTTCTGCCTCAGGCAGACTTCGTCGCGCCGGGTCATAGGGCCTGCCAGGGCTGCGCCGAGGCGCTCGCCATGCGCCTGGTGCACAAGGCCCTGGGTCGCAACACCATCGTCGCCTCGGCCACGGGCTGCATGGAGATCATCTCCTCCCCCTACCCTGAGTCGGCCTGGCGAGTGCCGTGGATTCATGTGGCGTTCGAGAACTCCGCGTCCGTGGCCTCTGGCATCGAGTCCGGCTACAAGGCGCTCATGCGCAAGGGCCGCGTGCCGCAGCGCAAGATCAACTTCGTGGCCTACGGCGGCGATGGCGCAACGGCGGACATCGGCTTGCAGTGGCTGTCGGGCGCCATGGAGCGCGGCCACAACATGATTTACGTCTGTTACGACAACGAAGCCTATATGAACACCGGCATCCAGCGCTCGAGCTCCACGCCGCTCGGAGCCTCGACGACCACGAGCCCGGCTGGCAAGTGCAGCACTGGTCAGCAGACGTGGAAGAAGAACGTGCCGGCGATCATGGCAGCCCACAACATTCCCTACGTAGCCACGATCAACCCCAGCTACCCGTTCGACCTGTACCGCAAGGTGCGCAAGGCCGCCGAGATCGAAGGACCGGCCTATTTGCATGCGTACTCGGCCTGCCCCACAGGTTGGAAGATGCGCACCGAGCTCGCCATCCAGATCGGCCGTCTGGCCGTGGAGACCGGCGTGTTTCCAATGTACGAAGTCGAGAACGGAGTGTACCGCATCACCGAGCGCGTGGACCCAGAGAACTTCCGTCCGCTGCGCGACTACCTCAAGCCCCAGGGCCGCTTCCGCCATATGACCAAGGACGC
>JALOQD010000444.1 GCA_025453525.1 Myxococcota bacterium | reverse complement strand
CCTTCTTGCCGCAGCGGTAGGCGTTGTTGCGCCACGCCGCGTAGGCGAGAGCCGGGTTGGTCTCCACTGTGTTGCGAGCCGGATCGCGGACGATGTTCGACATTTGCAGCGCGCCTTGGAGCAGGGCTCGAATATCGAAGCCAGCCGCCGCGATGGGGAGAAGGCCCACGGGAGAGAGCACGCTGAACCTGCCGCCCACGTCGTCGGGCACCACGAAGCTCGTCAGGCCTTTCTCGGTGGCCAGCGGACGCAGCTTGCCCCGCGACGCATCCGTGGTGACGAACACCAGCTCGCGCAAATCCTTGGGGAAGCGGCGCTGCAGGTCCGCCATGAGCAGCCGAAAGCCCACGGCCGGTTCGGTGGTCGTGCCGCTCTTGGAGATCACGTTGACGGCGTAGCGCTGGCTCTGCAGGTGCTGCAACAGTCCGCTGTGATAGTCGGCGTCGAGCTGGTGGCCAGCAAAGAGCACGTTGAAGCGCGGCTCGAACGGACGGGATAGGGCCTCGATGACAGCGCGCGCCCCGAGGTACGAACCGCCAATGCCCACGACGACCAGCGCGTCGGCGCGTCGGATGGTCGAGGCCGCGGCTTCGACCTGCTCGACAATATCGCCTTGCACGGTCCTTGGCAGGGCGAGCCATCCGAGGAACTCTTGCCCCGGCCCTTGGGCCTTCTCCAGGGTCTGCCAGGCCGAAAGAGCGCTCTCTTCGAGCGCCTTCGGACCTATGCCGAGGTCGAAGGAGAAGTCTAGGTTGAAGCCGATGTCGCTGCGGGTCATGAGTCCGGCCATGGGTGCCTCCGCTGTGTGGAAAAAAGTTGTGACCATTCTACCCCCGCGGGTGGAAGCGGCGATGCATGTCGATGATCTTTTCCGCCAGCACATGGGTGTAGATCTGAGTTGTGGAGATGTCGGCGTGTCCGAGCATGGCCTGCACACTGCGCAGATCGGCGCCGCCCTCGAGAAGGTGAGTCGCGAACGAGTGCCGCAGCTTGTGGGGGGAAATGTCCTTGGCGATCCCGGCTAGTAGAGCGTACCTGCGCACGAGCTCGAAGAAGCCCTGGCGAGTCATGGGCGTGCCCCGTTGAGTGAGGAAGACAAAGGGAGAGCCTGGAGGCGCCCACAGGGGCCGGACAGTCTCGATGTAGCGGCGCAGCAACTCGCAGGTGGATTGGGCAATAGGCACGAGCCGCCGCTTGTCGCCCTTGCCGAGCACGGCCACGATGCCGGCGTTGGCGTCGACGTCCAGCAAGAGCAGGCCCACGAGCTCGCTGACCCGCAGGCCAGCGGCGTACATCGTGTGGAGCATCGTCCGATCCCTGCATCCCCGCGGCGACGAGGCGTCGGGCGCCGCGAGCAACGCCCGTGTCTCTTCAATGGAAAGGAACACCGGCAGGCTGCGGCCCGGCTTGGGAGCGGCGACGTCTTCGCTCGGGTCCGTGGGAATGTGCTTCTCGTCGCGCCAGAAGCGCAAGGCGCCGCGCAGACTGCTGAGAGCTCGAGCTTGGGAGCGTTTGGAGAGGCCGGCGCGAGCCCGTCGCGACAGGTGATCGGTGAGGTGGTCGGCGGTAATGGCCCTGGCAGAAAGACCATGGTCCTCGGCATAGCGCACGAACTCGCCAATATCGCGAGCGTAGGATTCGAGGGTGTTGCACGCAAGGTTCCGCTCCACCTTGAGGTGGTCGAGATACGCATCGACGAGGAGATGGAGCTCGCTCATGGAGCCATGCTAGCATTGCCGCCGCCTCGAGGAAAAAATCGAGGATAGGAAAGGAGGCTCCGCATGACCACGCTTCCGGCCGAGCCTTGGGCCACGGGATGCTTGCAGGTCTACACCGGCGACGGCAAGGGCAAGACCACCGCGGCCTTTGGGCTTGCCTTGCGCGCAGCCAGCCGAGGGATGAAGGTCTTCATAGGCCAGTTCATGAAGAACTCTGCGTACGGCGAGGTCCACGGCGCGAGAACCTGGCTCCAAGGCGTCGAGGTCGAGCAGTTCGGCTCCAGCGAGTGCATTCCCTTGCGCCATCCTCCAGAGCGTGCGGACGTGGAGCGGGCCAGCGCAGGCCTGCGTCGCTGCGCCGAGATCCTCTCGCGCGGCGAGCATCCACTCGTGGTGCTCGACGAGGTGAACGTGGCCGTGCGCTTCGGGCTCGTCGAGGTGGCGGCGCTGCTCGAGCTCGTGGACAAAAGGCCAGCGCTCGTGGAGCTCCTCTGCACAGGGCGATATGCGCCGCAGGCCCTGCTCGAGCGCGCTGATCTTGTCACCGAAATGCGGTGCGTGCGCCATCCTTTCGAGCAGAGAGGGCTCGCGGCCCGGGACGGCATCGAGCGATAGCTCTTATGCCGATTTGACAGCCCTGATTTTTCGCGCAGACTCTTTTTCAAAGGCAGTTCATTTATGCTCAACACGCTGACCACGTTCGGGTTTCGTCCTTTGACCGCCGCGGTGTTCCTCGCCGCGCTGGTCAGCGTGGTCTGGCCCGTGGAATCCCCGGCCCAGCAAGCGGCTCCACAGACCGTCCCTGCGGCCGACAAGCAGCCAGTGCCACAAGACGTCGAAGCCCTGCGGCGCACGGTGGAGGAACAAGGCAAGCGGATCGCCGAGCTCGAATCCAACGACCTGCAAAGCAGCGAGCGCATCGAGCAGCTCGAGCAATCGCAGGCCGAGACCCAAGAGCTCATGATGACCGGGGAGTCCATCGAGGACAACGACATCGACGACGAGCAGCAGCGGCTCAAAATTTCCGGCTTCTTCGACCTGACGCTCAACCGGTTCTTCTGGGACAAAGACTCAGCGTGGAACCTCTACATCACCGAGCAGGCGACCTTCGCGATATCGCATTTGAACCTCTATGTTCAGGCGCAACTCACCGACACGCTCTCGTCCCTCATCGAGCTGAAGTTCTCTTTTAGCCCCTCTGGTACAGACACCGCTTGGGAAACTGGGCTGCGGAACGAGGACGGTTCGGTCACGGATGTGCCAGGGCCGACCTATCAGCGCGCCGACGCCACCTACAGGGACCCGTTCACCACCGAGAACAATCACTACGGTTCGGTCATGATCGAGCGAGTCCAGCTCACCTGGTCCCCGCGAGATTGGATGCAGTTCACGGTCGGCCGCTATCTCACTCCCTATGGCGTGTGGAACGTGGATCACGGGTCCACCGTGGTGTTGCCCGTGAAGCCGCCCTACATGCAGCTCCGCGACATGATCATGAAGGCCCAGACCGGCATCATGGCCTTTGGTCGGCTGTTCCCCCATCCCAAGCTCTACCTCGATTATGCGCTCACGATCTCGAACGGCAGCGGAAGGACCGAGGCCAACCTCGACTTCGATGACGAAAAGGCCTTTGGACTCAAGCTCGCCCTGGCCTACATGGGCCGCAATTTCACGGCAGAGATGGGCGGCTATGCGGCATACACGACCTGGGCGGATGTCAAAAAACAAGTGGTCATCGACCAATACAACGAAAAAATAGACGTCGTCGTTAGACCCTACGATGTGAGCGATGAGCTGATGGTGTCCGCACACGCCAAGCTCCGGTTCTTTGGGGTCCTGCTGCAAAGCGAGCTCGTGCTTCACAACACGTACTATGAA
>JALOQD010000443.1 GCA_025453525.1 Myxococcota bacterium | reverse complement strand
GCAGGTCGGTATACGCTCCAATGGCCACCGCGTGTCCGGGTCCGTCATGAGTGATGGTGAGCGGCGCGCACCGCAACTGTCCGTCTCGGTGGTCTCGCTCTCCGTGTCCGTCCCGGCATCATCGGTCCCAGAATCATCGACGGAATCGTCGACAGACCCTTGGTGGCTATCATCCTCGTCCACAATCTCGGTGCTGTAATAGCCAGTGTCACAGGAGAAAAGAAAAACCAGGCTCATTAGAAGAAAATGGATGCCAAACATTTTCTTCTCGACCTCACCTCACGCAGTGGCGAACTCAACTTCCACTTTTTTCTAAGCACCTCACAAGCAGCGCTCCCCCCCCAAAAAAAAACAACGGAACTCGGGCATGAAAAGGACGACTCAGACAGTCCTCGGCCTTCCACGGGATACCCAGTTTCCTCGTATCGGTCTTTTAGCGGGTCGTTGAAAAAAAATCCCTTTCCGACGTTCCTAGCCGTTCATGCTGAAAAGATAAGAGCGCGGAAAAGAGTCCGAAAGAGCCTATGTGTATCTATTTTGCATTTGGTTCAATAAATTTACCGTCCCTCTGGCCATCGAGGTGTGACAGGACCGCCCAGGGGCGGCCCTTGCGCAAGGATGGTGGAGCCGCAGAGCTGTCTCAAGGACCCTTGGGGTGGCGACTTTGCGATTGCCGTGGCGACGGATGCCTAGCGCCTGCCACCGCGATGAGGTACTTTTAGGTGTGCATGAGAAAGGATGGCCATGGCCGGTAAGCTCTCTACAGACGAATGCCTTAAAATCCTAGGGCTCACGAGAGACGCGACCCCGGAAGACTACCGGCGCGCTTACAAGGATCTCGCAGAGGTCTGGCACCCGGATCGGCTGGCCCATAACGAGCGACTGCAGCTCATGGCCACCGAGCAGATCAAGCAGATCAACGAGGCGTATGCGTATCTCCTGGAGCGCTGGAAATCCGGGCGTCTCTCTTCCCCTCAGACCGTTGCGAGAGCCCGCCCGTGCGTGCTGTGCGTCGATGATGAAGCCCTGGTGCTCAAGGGCCTCAAACGTCAGCTTTCTTTTAGATATGACGTGATGACAGCGCCGAGCGGTCAGGCAGGCCTCGATACCCTGTTCGGCGATGACGATATCGCGGTCATCCTCAGCGATCTCATCATGCCCGAGATGGATGGCATTGCGTTCTTGCGCCAAGCGATGCTCGTAAGCCCTCACACGACCCGCATCCTTCTCACTGGCTACAAAGAATCCATCCCCATGGCCGTTGCCTTGGATCGTCAATTCCTCTTTGAGATTCTGGACAAAGCCTGTGGCGAGGAGCTGCTTTTCCAAACGATTCAAAAAGGCGTGGACGCCTGGCAAGCCCGGAGAGAACGCGCTGCCACCGGCCATCTCCAACAGCCCTGAGCTTCCCTCCACCCCTCCTTGAAGCTGCGTCATTATACAACGATGACATTTATCATTCCGCCGCACGGACGAAATATGCCAGCCTCTTCCCGAGGCAATCATCGCGAGCAGCGCCGCGATCTTTAACCAGGCGGCAAGTGGAATCCGTTTCGAGAGCTCTGCTGTGCCGGCCGCAGGACAGGGGACATCCGTGCTGAGCTATGAACTGACCGAAGAACAGAGAATCCTCCGCCAGACCGTCCGCGACTTTGCCGAGGCCGAGATCGCGCCCATCGCTCGCGAGCTCGATGAGAAAGAAAAGTTCTCGGTGGAGCTGACCCAAAAGATGGGCGAGCTCGGCCTGTTCGGCATGTTCGTCCCCGAGGAGTACGGCGGCTCGAACATGGGCTATATCGCCTACATCATCGCCGTGGAGGAGATCGCCCGCGTGGACGGCTCTCAGGCCGCGACCGTCGCGGCTGGCAACTCCCTGGGCATCGGCCCCATTTACTACTTCGGCACCGAGGCGCAGAAGAAGCAGTACCTGCCCACCCTGTGCACGGGCGATGGCTTGGCCGGGTTCGGTCTCACCGAGCCAGACGCGGGCTCGGATGCCGGCGGGTCCAAGACCACGGCCATCTTTGAGAACGGCGAGTGGATCATCAATGGCTCGAAGATCTTCATCACCAACTCCGCCAACCCGCTGTCCCTCGTCACCACGGTCCAGGCCGTGACTGGCAAAAAGGCCGATGGCAAAAAGGAGTACTCTTGTTTTCTCGTGCCCGCGGGCAGCAAGGGCCTTTTGGCCAAGGAGATGCACGGCAAGATGATGTGGCGCTCCTCCAACACCGCGGAGCTCTACTTTGACGACCTGCATGTGCCCGAATCCGCCATCCTCGGCAAGCGCGGTGAAGGCTTCCACCAGATGATGAAGACCCTGGACGGCGGCCGCCTCTCCATCGCGGCCATGGGCTTAGGCGGCGCCCAAGGCGCGTACGAGAAGGCCCTCAAGTACGCCCAGGAGCGCAAGCAGTTCGGCAAGCCCATTTGCAAGAACCAGGTCATCGCGTTCAAGCTCGCAGACATGGCGACCCGCATCGAGGCGGCTCGCAACCTGCTCTACAAAGCCTGCTGGCTGCGCGAAACCCACCAGAGCTTCGGACAGGTCGCGGCCATGGCCAAGCTCTACTGCTCCGAAGTGTTCAAATTCGTCGCCACCGAGGCCATCCAGATCCACGGCGGCTACGGTCTGATGAAAGAGTACGACGTCGAGCGCTTCTTCCGCGACCAAAAGCTCCTCGAGATCGGCGAAGGCACGAGCGAAATCCAGCGCATCGTCATCTCCCGCTCCATCGGCTGCTGAGTCTCTCATCCTCTCCAACGACATCGCCCCAAGCACCTCGAGGTTTTCGCGAAGTTCCGGAACTGCCGCGCCTAAGTGGATGAGCCATTGGCCCTTGCGCCCCTGGAGACTCGGGGTTACTCTGGAAACTAAAAGGAGCCTACATGGTTTCCAAAGAACCCCTGAGCCCCGAAGCACAGCGCATCGTGGATGCCGCCCTCGAGAAGTTCCGCAAGCATGGGATCCGGCGCGTATCCATGGACGAGATCGCCCGTGAGCTGCGGGTGAGCAAAAAGACACTCTACGTGCACTTCTCCAGCAAGGAGCAGCTCGTACGGGGCTGCGCCGAGGCCATTGCCAGCAACGTCTTTCCCAAGGCGCAAGCCGCTATGTGCAGCGGCGGGGGCGCGCGGGAGAAAATCGCCGGGCTGTGGCAGGCGTTCGCGAGCCTGCCGAGGTTCATCTCCTCTGAGATGATGGCGGATCTCAAAACCGACTATCCGGAGGTCTGGGACGAGATCCACGCCCGACGCCTCGAGGTCTTTCGCCATCTCGAGGTCACGGTAGAACAAGGGATTCGCGACGGGCAGGTGTGGCCGGACATTCACCCGAGAGTTTTCGCAGCGCTCATGCGGGCGGTGCTCGAGCACGTCATGGTGCCCGAAGTGCTCATCGCCTTTGAGTTCACGCCTTCCGACGCCGTCAGCACTTTGCTCACTTTGTTTCAAAAAGGTCTGCTGACGCCGCTGACGCCCAAGGCCGGCCGCAGCGCTCGCCAGAAGAGGACGACCCGATGAAGAAGGCCATTCCCATCGCCGTCATTCTGCTTTGCCTTTTCGGTTACGTGTACTTCTTCCGCATTGCGCCGAGCAGGCAGGTGGATCCGCGGGTTCGCGGCAGCGGCAGCGTCGAGGCCGAGGAAATCGTGCTTTCCTCAAAGCTCGCTGCACGGCTCATCGAAGTCACCGTCTTCGAGGGGTCCAAGGTAGAGGCCGGACAGGTGCTGGCGCGGCTCGACTGCACGGATCTCGAAACCAGGGTCGCCCAGGCCGAGGCTCAGGCGCAGCAGGCCCGCGCCGTCCTCGCCCAGACCGAACGCAGGCCTGAAGCCGCTCGAGGTGAACCTCGGTCGCACAGAGCGGGAAAAGGCTCGCCTCGAGGGCCTGGCCAGCATTCAAGCCGTACCATCGCAGGTGGCAGACGAGGCTGGCTCGGCCGCGGAGCTCACCAAGGCGCAGCTTGCGGCCGCGCAGATCAACGTGGCCGTGGCCGGGCAATCGACCAAGGTGGCGGATCGCGGGGTGGCCGTGGCAGCAGCTCAGGTGGAGGTGGCGCAGCGGGCCGTGGACGCGGTCAAGGTTCAGCTCGAAGAGTGCACGCTCAAGGCGCCGAAAAGCGGCGTGGTGACCCGGCGCAACTACGCCCCTGGCGAGCTGCTCCTGCCT
>JALOQD010000006.1 GCA_025453525.1 Myxococcota bacterium | reverse complement strand
CGCGTGGCCATTTCGGTCAGCGACAAGGGCACGGGCATGACCGATGACGTCAAACGTAAAGTGTTCGATCCATTTTTCACTACAAAAGAGCAGGGCAAGGGGACAGGCCTGGGTCTGTCGATCGTGTACGGCGCAGTGACGCAAGCGGGCGGGACCATCGAAATCGACTCTTCTCCCGGCGCTGGCTCCACCTTCACGATCTTCCTGCCCCACTACGTGACGAATACCGAACGGGGAAATCTCTACGAAGAGCTCACCCATGTGACCGGCAGCGGCGAGACCGTGCTGGTGGTCGACGACGAGGCTGCCGTGCGCTCTGCCATGAGCAAGATCCTCCGCCGTGGTTCTTACCGCGTCCTCGAGGCCGCCTCCGGTGAAGAAGCCGTTTCCCTGTTCGAAAAAGGCGCCGACGACATCCGCTTGCTCATCACCGACATCGTCATGCCCGGCATGAACGGCCCGCAGCTCTGTGTCCTGCTCCGAAAAAACCGACCGGACCTCCCGGTGATCTTTGCCAGCGGATACGGGTTCGAGGCGCTCACTGCGCAAGGCCTGGATCCTTCGAACCTCCGCATCGTGAGCAAGCCGTTCCATCGCGCTGAGCTCCTCGGCGCAGTGGCCAGGGCCATAAGCCCAGGTCCCATCCTTTCCCCGCTCGATTCACAATCGAGGCCGCCCGTGGTCATGGGGCGCGAGGGTGGATGATAGTTGCTTCGCGAAGCTGATCCCCAAAAAAGAAAAGCCACCCAGCAAAAAAAGTCAGCCGCAAGCAACGCCAAGCCGGCAAGAAAAGTCAGGTCAGAGGAACGTCGTGGGGTTGGACGTCGGGCTTACTTTTGTTTGTTGAAAAAGGCCAGCAACTGGAAGGCGCCGCCGCGGCCATTGACAATAACGTCGAGATCGCCGTCCCCGTCCAGGTCGCCCAGGTAAACATCGCACTCGCTGCTAGCGTCGGAGGAACCGCTGCCCGACAGGTTATTGGTTCCCATTCCCTGTTTCATCTTGTCCAGGAAGCTCTGTTTGAAGACGCCCTTGTCGTTCAGATAGAGGTACAGGGATTTATCGTTGCTGTTCCCGGCCATGATCAGGTCCAGATCGCCATCACCGTCGAGATCGCCGACGCCGATATCGCCGGACATCATGGGGACAATCCAGTCGGGGCTGTTGGGGATTTTGTCGTATTTCTGCCGGCTATCCTCGACAAAAGTGCCGTTGCCCTGGCCCAAGTAGACGCGGGTCAGGCGGCCACCAGCAGGGTCTTTGGGGTGGCCGGTGTTGCCCATGACGATCAGGTCGAGCTTGCCGTCTTTGTTCAGATCGCCCGCTGCGGCTGCACCGTCGATCAGCTTCGGCAGTCCGTGTTTCGGCAGAACGGTAAAGCTGCCCTTGCCTTTGCCCAGGTAAACCTCCGCAATCGGTAGGCCGTTACGCTGGGTTTCTGGAGTGCCGGCATTGGCCTTTGAGCCGGTATTGGCCTGGCCGAACATGGCGATGTCTAGTTTCCCATCGCCATTGAAGTCGCCGCTGACGCTAAAACCGCGGATGACCTTGGCAATGCCTGGGTAGCAGCGTTCTGGTTCAACCTCGGGCTTTGCAGGCAGTTTAGGATAGCCCGCGGCGGTGAGCAGCTTGAAGGCACCGCCGCCCTGGTTGATGAACACCCCGGCCGTTTCCCAGTCGCGCTGGATCATCTGTCCAGCGTCGTCAGCGCCGGATTCCATGCCCTTGACGCCCGCAAAAACGATATCCGGCAGACCGTCGGCGGTCAGGTCAAAAAGCTCAAGAACCCCTTTGGACCAACCCATGGCGTTATACAGTCCTTTGACCTCGACATCGCTTTGGTTGTCAGGACCGCTGGCGGCCTTGCCCCAAGCACCAGGAACATCCGCGAAGTCCTCGGAGGGTAGAACAGCGCCGAGGTCAGCGGCTTTGCTGAAGACTCCCTTGCCGTTGTTCAGATAAGCGGCGAAGAGGGCCGTTTGCATGGCAACCCCGCCGCGGCCGTACAGAACAACATCCATATCGCCGTCTTTATCGAGGTCGGCGGCCCGGACAACGCCTCCCCGGTCGAGGGCTGGTAGGCCGTGCTCGGTTTTCAGGGGCTGGTCAAAGGCGCCTTTGGAATTCTGCAGGTGCAGCCAGGTTACAAAGCTCGTGTGCTGCAGGCCGGTAATGATAATGTCCTTTTTGCCATCGCCATTGAAATCGGCAACGACCATGTCGCCACCGGCGCTGCCGCTGTGTTTCGGATAGGGGGTGTCCAGTATCCGCTTAAAGCTGAGCGGCTCGGCCTGAGCATGGAGCCCGCACACTGCCGTAGCTAAGAGTAGTGCCGTCAGAATGTGTTTCATGTCGCAGCTCTCCTTGCATTCCTGCCCACAATGGACCCAGGGAGTTGGAGCACATTGCGCGCATGGATGAAGAAAGGTTTAGGCATGAGAGGGGGGCTGTCAAACCGCGATGGCAGAAGGCACTCGCATCTTCGATCTCACTGAATCGATCGCTTGAACTCTTCTTGCGCGCGAGCGGCAAATGGGCAGCAAATTAGACGAAACCGCTGCGAACAGATGATACTCAATCGGGGATTTGTACGAGGTGAATGAACTCGCCCATGCGCACAGGTCGTTTTTCGAGCCGGTTCTCTTTTACCGACAGCCAACTGCCGGTGTCGTTCGGCCGCCATCGGCTCATCAAACGCCTGGGAGCGGATCCGGTGGGCGAGTTTTTTCTCGCCCTGTGGGGCATCGACGAAGGCATGGACCAGCCGAGGGTGCTGCGCTGCATCTACCCCGAAATCGCCGAAAAAGTATCCTTCACCGGAATGTTCTCCGACGAAGCGCGCTCCTTCTCCTGGATGTCCAGCGACAATGTCGTGAGCGTGCTCGAAACTGGGTTCGTCAATGATGTCCCGTTCATCGCCCACGAGCGAGTGGAGGGCATCCCACTGCGCCGCTTCCTCGATCTGCTCGAGGACCGCCCTACTCGGTGCCCATGGGAAATCGCGACGTTCGTGGCGGCCGAGATGTACCGCGGCCTCGACTACGTACACAGGCGCAATGATCCCCACGGCTACCACATTGGGCTGACCCATGGCGACGTGCGGCCAGCGAACGTTCTCGTTTCGTTCGACGGAGGAGTCAAGCTCACCAACTTCTCCTCGGCGCTCTATGAAATCGTCGACCAACGAACGCACACGCGCCTCAATACCTCTCGCGGACTGTACCTGCCGCCCGAGGGACTCGCAGGATCGCGTTCGAGCGAGGCAGGCGACCTCTGGGGAGCGGCCGCGACCTTGTGGACCATGCTCAGCGGCGCCCCGCCTGGAGTCGGAGACCCTTTGGAGACGGGCCCGTGGCGGCCGACGCCCCTGCGTCCCAACACCGCCGGGATGCCGGATGAGCTCGATGTCTTCCTAGCCAAGGCTCTCAGCCCCACGGCGGACGAGCGCTTCCCCACCGCACAAAAGGCCCGAGAGGGACTGGTGCGGATTCTCTCTCGCCACGTCACCGGTCACTTGCCAGACAACCTGGCCAGCTGGGTCATGGAGCTCGGCCAAGGCGATCGCGATGAAGAAGCTCAACTTCTCGAGGCGAGCCTCGCGCAAGAGCCCGAGGGCCGTCTCGAAGAAACGATGGATCAACCGTGGCTGAGTCCTGGCGCCGTGATCGATGGCCGCTACCGCCTGCTGCGCAAGCTGGGCGAGGGTGGGATGGGCGTCGTATTCGAGGCAGAGCACCTCGAGCTCGGTCGCAATGTAGCTCTCAAAGTGCTGCGCGAACCGGTCTACGAAGACGAAATTGCGGCCCAAAGGTTTCGAACCGAGGCTCGCATCATGGCGAGCCTCGATCACGAAGCCATCGTGCGGGTCTTCGACTCTGGAGTCACGGCCACGGGATTTCGCTACCTCGCCATGGAGCTGCTCAGCGGCCAGTCCATGGGAGACTGGATCGAGGCCAAGCACAAGGCATCGAAGCAAGAATTCCTGGGCCATGCGTACGTGCTTCGCCTCGTGGAAATCATGGCTCGGGCCTGCGACGGATTGGCCGCTGCCCACGAGGCCAAGGTCGTTCACCGGGATTTCAAGCCCGACAACGTGTTCCTCACCTCGGCCGGACCGCGCATCCTCGACTTCGGCATTGCCCGGCGCATGGACAACCTCGAGACAGGCAAGCTCACTCTCCAAGGCCATATCTGCGGCACGGCCGAGTACGTTGCGCCCGAACAGGTGGGGCGAGCCGAGCCCGCAGCGCCCATGGACATCTATGCCGCGGGCGTCATTCTCTACGAAGCGCTCTGCGGCACCACGCCGTTCCGCCAGACCACGGTCATCGCCACCCTGGACCGCGTGCGCAAGGGCGATCCCGAATCCGTGGCCAAGCGCATCCGACGCACCAAGGGCTTCGAGGATCCGACTGTGCCAAAGGACCTGGAGCGCATCTGTTTGCGCGCTCTGCGCAAGAACCCAGCCGAGCGATTTTCGAGCGCTGCCCAGATGGCGCAGGCCCTGCGCGCTCTTCTTCCAGACCTCGAAGCCCGCCTGCGAGCCGAAGAACCGCGGGTGAAGTCGCAACGCCGACTCTGGCCTGTTGTCGCCATCGGCGCGGCTGTGCTTTGCCTGTCTCTGGTCGGAACCTATGCGCTCGTCTCCAAGTCGAGAAGCGTTTCCGAGCCACACGATCCGCCTTTGGCCCTGCCTCCCACCGGGGAACCCGAGTTCACCATGACCAGCCTGCCCAAGGCGCCGCCGCCGCTCGCGGCCAGCAAGGCAGCCCCATCGAGCCAAGCGGCACTCGAAGAGACCAAAACAGCGCCTCAGCCAGAGTCGGCCACGAGCAACCCCTCGGTGAGCGCAGCCCTAGAGAAGAAGCCCGAGCCCGAGGCGCCCTCGGCCCAGCTCCTCGAGGAGGGCAAAGCCAAGGTAGATGTGCTCATCGAGAAAGGGAATGCAGCCCTGGGGCGCATGGATTTGTCCGCCGCGGCCTCTTCATTCTCCCAGGCGACCGCCGCTGATCCGCGGCGCGCCGACGCCTGGTACGGCCTGGGACAGGTGAGATTCGAGGAAGGCCGCAGCGAGGAAGCGCTCAGACATATGGAAAAGGCGCTCCGCCTCGCGCCAGGCAAGCCAGCCTGGCGCAACTTCCTCGGCCGCATCCTCGCGGCCATGGGCAACACCGACAAAGCCGTGGCTCAGTGGCGCACGGTGCTAAAGACCCATCCCGAGAACGCCGAAGCTAAAAGGCTCCTCGAAAAAACCGGCGCGCTGTAGCTGCTATCTGTAACTTCTCAAAAGTGGTGGCATGTGCCGCAGCGACGAGGACTGTTCGAGTCGTCATACCACGGAAGATCGAATGACCATGTTCGAGTTTCCGCAGGAACGGAGGTGGATGCCACCACTTTTTGACAACCTACCGCTATCTCTCGTACGCCCCCATGTCCGGGCTCTTGTCACGGGCCTTGCCGGTCGCGTCGGCAGGAGCAGAGCCTTGCGGATCCGCCGCTCCCAGGGCAATCGAACCCTCGTCAAGGTTGAGATCGAAAAGCGCGTAGGCATCGCCTGGCGCGGCGAGCCAGCTCACATCGCCGACCACGGTAAGCGTGGTGCTCGTGGCTCCGGCGATAGGCACCCACACAGGACCGCCTTCGAGGAAGGGATCGGTGCTCGGCTGCAGGAATCGCCCGGCGAGCTGGCCATCGAACGCCGCGTCCGCATCCCGAAGGTGCGTCGTACCTGTCGCGGCATCGAAGCTCACTTTGTCCCAGGTTCCGCCTGTGCGAAGCGGCAGCCCGACAAAGGATGGATCCGCGTCGCTGTTGCCCTCGCCGTCGATTCCTGAAATCGCGCTGTAGGTCGCGCTCACGATCCCTGCATCCAGCAGCACGGCCTGCGCCTCGTTGCCAAAGACAACCGAGCTTCGCAGAAGCGCCCTGCCCTCTACCGCGTACACGCCGCCGGCGTACAGCGGGTTCTCTGGTCTCGCAAAACACCCGGCGATCGTGCAATGCTCGAGGCTCACCTTTGCGCCGTACCAGGTCTCGACGCCGAAATCGCGGTTCCCGGCAAACACGCTGCTTGTGACCACGGGCTGGGAGAGCTTGCCATTGGCCACCAAACCGCTGACCCGGTTTCCCGTGAACAGGCACCGCTCGACGACGGGCGAGCTATTGAGGGCGAACAGCCCCCCGGTGAGGTTGTCGCTGAAGACACAGGATTCGAAGCGCGGCGTGGACTTGCCAAAGCAGGCCACAGCGCCGTCCCACGTGGCCTCGTTCTCGACGAACCACGTGTTTCGCACCGTGGGGCTGCAATCCTCGTTCAACATGCCCGCGCCGTAGTTGTCGCGATCCGCTGGGTCGTAGCTCACCGCCGCGTAACCGCCTGTGACGACAAAGCCATCCAGCAGCGCGTCGTCCTCGCCGTGCAGCACGTGGATCACTCGATGGGCAAAGTCGGCAGCGCTCTTGTGGCCGTCGAGCACCGTGAGGTGGGCCAGAACGTCCCGTTCGCCGCGAAGCGCTTCATCGCCTGCGAACCCTCCGTACAAGTCGACCTTGGCGCGCATTTGAAGCGTATCGTTCATGCTTCCTTTAAAAATGTAGTAGACGCCGCCCGCCACCCACACCTCGCACCGCAAAGCCCCGGCAGCGACGGCCGCCGCCGCAGACTCGATGCCATCGCCAATGTCGGAAAACGCCGATCCCCACGTTAGGCCTTTTGCGCCCGCTCCGGCGAGCTTCACGTAGCGTACGCAGTCCGGGATCGCGGTATCTGTGTCTTCCAGGGTGTCGGACAACGAGCCTGTGTCGGTCTCGCTCGCGGTCGAGTGGGAGGTGCCGTCTGTCTCGTCGACGCTGCCGGTGCTTGGGATGCCCGAATCCTCGTCGGTCCTGTCCGGCCACTGGCTCTCACTGTCGCGGTCCTGTTGGCTCGAGGATTCGGTTCCCGTGTTAATGGAATTCGACTCCGTACAACCGAGGGGCGACCCAGCGCAAAGGAAACCGAGCACAGCTCTGAGAATCATCGAATCGGTTGGAATCTTCATTCATCCGACCTAGCACGCCTGGCCCGGTTGTTGAAGCCTGCCCGTAAAAACGGTTTCTTTTCACAATCGGCATGGCAGGTTTAATAAATTAACACATCTTGCCAGAACGTATTTTTCGTAAGAAATCTGAAATACGACAACCAAGAGATAACGTCCCTGACCGCCAGCACAGGAGGTTCTATGCCGCATATCCCGTCCCTACCCCGCTCCATTTTTGCAACCCCTTTCCTCTTTGTGTTCATTTTCTTCGGACTGCCGCCCCAAACCTCGCGCGCCCAGGTGCTGTGCGTCGACGGCGGAGGAGCCGGAGGATGCCCGACCTCGGTGACGCTCGGCGGTCGAAACTTTTTCGACAGCGTCACGGTCACCAACAACGGTGTGATTTACGTGACCGCCTACAACGGCACGGACAAGCAGAACACCGGCAACCTGGAGATCATCGCGCCCTCCATCACCATCGACAACACCTCCAGCATCAACGCCGACGGGCGCGGTTACTCCACGGTGCGATGCGGCGATGGTCGCGGTCCCACAGACGCGGCCGCAGGTCAAGGCGGCTGCGCCGTCTTCGACTCGGGGGGCGGCGGGGCTCACTTTGGCAATGGCGGCCGCGGCACCAAGGACATGTCCAGCCAGACTCCAGCCTTGAGGGATTGGGAGGAAGACTGCACTAACTCGCTCAATGCCGGAGGCACGGCCTGTTCTATCATCAACGATAAGCCCGCCTGTTGGACCCTCGACGCCCTGCCCACCGTGGCAGGTCAAGAGTTCTTTCATTCCATCTGGCAGGCGGAGTTCGGCGCTGCCGGCGGTGACAAGGGCTGCCGCGACGGCGACGGGTTCGGAGGCCAGCCTCTCGTGGCTGGATTTGGCGGCGGCCGGATCGTGCTCGCCGGCATCACCGACACCGGCCTGGGCACGGTCAACATCCAGGGAACCGTGCGGGCCATGGGGTGGCGCGGCTGCGGCACGGGCAACGACTCGGCTGGCGGCGGCGCAGGCGGCTCGATTCTCATCATTGGCGACTCGGTGACCATGGGCGCGAGCGCCAAGGTCTGGGCCGCGGGCGGCACAGGCGGTGACACTCAGAATCTCAATGGCACCACCTACTACAGCATTTATCGCGGCCAAAGCTGCCCAGTGGGCGCCCAGACCGGCGGCACCTGCGACGACTGCGGCGGCGGCGGCGGCGGCGGCATCGTGGCGGTCATGTCCCGAGCCGCGGCGAGCATCGCCGGCACCGCGGACTTCGACGTCAACGGCGCCATCGGTGGCTCCTGTACGCGCTGCAAGGCAGAGGCCGGCGGCCAGGCGGGCGAACTGCAGCTCTCTTACGGGTACAAGGGCGAGATCTGCGACGGCTGGGACAACGACTTTGACAGCCAGACCGACGAGGGCCTCGGCACACTCAGCTGCACCATCGGCTCGTGCACCAAAGAGGTCGCGGCGTGCACCTCTGGACAGCTCGGCTACTGCATCGACGCCGCGGATCCGAACTGCCTGGACCCCGACCCAGACACGCGTCCTCGTTTTGCCCTCATCGTCGATACCTCGGGCTCCATGCTCACCACCCTGGACGCCAGGCACTACGTCTTCGGCGACGGCAGCGCTGGCCACGAGGGTCGCGACATCGATCTCAACGGCAAGTACGACGACAGCCGCCTGTATCAGGCCAAAAACGCCCTGTCCCAGGTCATCGCCGCCTACCCAGAGGTCGACTGGTCCCTCTTGCGCTACCACCAAGACCAAGGGGAAGATCGCTCCTGTCAACAGGCGGCCTGGTTCGAGTGCGCCAGCATCTGCTGCACCTACGACAACCCGGTTGCAAGTCCTCCCTCTGGCCCTGTGAAGTGCACCATCAAGGAACCGGAAATCCAACCAGACACTGATACCGATACAGTGCAGGATTTAAACGTATATGCGGCCACCGATGCTGCCCCGCGCTGCATCCACTACGCCGGCACCTGCGGTTCAGTGGGCAATGGCGCGGACGTGCTCACCGGATTCGGTGCCTCCATCAACGACTACATCATGTGGCTCGACCACACGGAAGACGATCCCCCGCTGGGCATCTCCGACGTCGCGTCTGGCTCCTACTGCTCGAACCACGACTGCGAGCTGCGCGGCACCGGTCCCACGCCGCTCGCTGATTCGCTCCTCGCCGCGCGCCGCTATCTCGAGGGCGCTCGGCGCACCGACCCCTACTCCGCCTGCCGGCCCTACAAGATCATTTTGCTCACCGACGGCACCGAGACCTGCAATGGCAACCCAGTCACCGCAGCGCAAACCCTCTACACCGCCATGGGCATTGAAACTCTCGTCATCGGCTTCTCGGTCACGCCGGCCGAGAAAACCCAGCTCAACCAGATCGCCCGCGCTGGCTCGGGCAACCTGCACGACGCCCGCAGCGCCAACAACGAGGCCGAGCTCGCCTCCACCCTGGCGACCATCGTCGCCGACTCCATCATCTACGAGGAGTGCAACGGCCTAGACGACGACTGCGACAGCTTCACGGACGAAGACTTCCCAGATCTCGGCCAGCCTTGCGACGACGGAGGCATCGGCATCTGCCGAGGCACCGGTCACTACATCTGCTCCGCGGATGGCGCAGGGGTCGAATGCAACATCACCACCCCCGGCCAGTCGCCGGCTGCCCAGGAGACCTGCAATGGTCTCGACGACAACTGCAACGGTCAGATCGACGAAGGGACGTGCGATGACTGCGTGCCCACGGGCCAGGACATCTGCGACGGCGTGGACAACGACTGCGACGGAGAGACCGACGAGGGATTCGTCCCAGAAGCCTGTGGCGTCGACGAAGGCGAGTGCGAAGCCGGCCTCACCGAGTGCCTCAATGGCGCGCTCACCTGCGACGGCACAGGCTCAGGGACCGAGATCTGCAACAACAAAGACGACGACTGCGACGGCCTGACCGATGGCATCTACGTGCCCTGCTATCCGAGCGCCACGATCGGCTGCTCGGGCGAGCCCCTGCTCTGCGTCGGAGAGTGCCAGCCAGGCCAGGCTCTGTGCACAGGGGGGGTTCTCGACGATTGCGAAGCAGCCACCACTCCCCAAGAGGAGAGCTGCGACGGATATGACAACGACTGCGACGGCGAGACCGATGAGCTCTACGATATCGAGTGTTGGACGGGCTTTGCCTATCCTGCCCAAGGCATCTGCCATCCAGGGACGTACGATTGCATTGCCCCGGACACCTTCAGCGACTGCGAGGGAGAGGTCATCCCGCAAGACGAGATCTGCAATGGTCTCGATGACGACTGCGATGGCTCCACCGATGAAGTCACCGAGGTATGCGGTGGATGCGACGTGCCGGCCGAGTGCCCGGCTGGTCCCAAGGCGGGCCAGTGCGAGCAAGGTGTACGTCACTGCGATATCGCCGCATCCATCGCCCAGGGGACGCCGGTGTGGCAGGACGAGTGTGAAGGCGAGGTCGGGCCGCAGCCCGAGATCTGCAATGGTCTCGACGACGACTGCGACGGGATCACGGACGAGGTGACGATCCCCTGCGGCGGGTGCGACGACCCCGACCCCGTGGTTTGCCCAGCAGGGCCAGACGAGGGTCGCTGTCGAGAAGGCATTGCCCGCTGCGATAGCGCCGCTGCGGCGCTCGCAGGGCATGCGGTGTGGAAGGAATGCGTGGGTTCGATACCTCCGAGCCTCGAGGTGTGCGATGGGGAGGACAACGACTGCGATGGAGAGACGGATGAGGGTTTGGCGCTCGTGGGTCAGGTGTGCAGAAAGCAGGAAGGGGTGTGCCTAGAAGCGAGGCTCATGTGCGTCAGCGCGACAGGGGGAGGGAAGACGATCGCCTGTTGCACGGGCGTGGAAACGGGGAGCGGAGAGTGCATCGCTCCGAATGCGCCAACGGCCGAGACGTGCGACAACCTGGACAACAATTGCGATTCGCTGACCGACGAGGGACTCGTGGCGCCGTGCGGTGGGTGCGAGGGCGATGGGTGCACGACGGATCCGAGCCAGGGAGAGTGCCAAGAGGGCCTTTCGCGGTGCGTGGCTGGGAAGTGGGGAGACTGTCAGGGGTCAAAAGGGCCGTCGCCCGAGAGCTGCAACCTGCTCGACGACGACTGCGACGGCGCGATAGACGAAGACCTGGTGTTCACGCCACCGACCTGTTCAGACTTGAACATACCTAATCCGGAGGAAGGCATTTGCACGTCTGGCACGTATGTGTGCGTGGCTGGTCAGCAGAGGTGCGTGGGTGGTCAAGGGCCGCAGTTAGAGGTGTGCAACGGAGATGACGACGACTGCGACGGCTTGCAGGACTGGGATACGGACGAGGAGGTACAGCGCGTGGGAGAGCCGTGCGGGTTGGAGGGCGGGGGAGAGTTGGGAGAGTGCAAGAAGGGTGCAAAGGTCTGCGAATGCGACCCTGACCTTGGCACCTGTGATCTCGAGTGCGTGGGAGTCGTTGAGCCGCTAGAGGTGGAGATATGCAATTGCAAAGACGATGACTGCGACGGTCAGACAGACGAGGATATCCCCGCTGGCGCGGCATGCGTATACAACCCGGACGTCGGAGCGATCGGCGCCTGCACCGAAGGAGCGATGCGGTGTATCGATTGCGACTGGAAGTGCGATGCGCCTGGCCCGGGCGTGGAGGCGTGCAACGGCGTGGACGATGACTGCGACGGTGCGACGGACGAGGAGCTCGACTTGGAGTGCCCGTCGGGCAATCTGTGCGTGGAAGGCGAGTGCGCGCCGCCGTGCGCTGGACAAGAGGCCTCGTGTCCTGGAGGCATGACCTGCGAAGAGGTGACGAATCCGGGCACGGGCGAGACGATGAGGGTGTGCCTCGACGACGTGTGCGCTGTTGGGACCAAGGACGCTCTCTTGTGCGCGGACAACCCGTACTACTGCTCGGACGAGGGCGCCAGCCCGCCGTGCAAGTGCGACGCGCTTCGCAAGGAATGCCTGCGCCCCTGCGAGGGCATGGAGTGTCAGCCCACCGAGGTGTGCATCGCCGTGGTGACGAACAAAAAGGTCAGCGCCCAGTGCGTGGAGGCTGGGCCTGGATGTTACGCCACTTTCTGCGAGAGCGGGAAGAAGTGCGAGGACGGGACGTGCGTGGACGACCCGTGTTCGAGCACGACGTGCGAGGGCGATGCGTACTGTAAGGACGGGACGTGCGTGGACGCATGCGTCAACCAGGACTGCCCGGTGTCCTGCCGCGACGGCGAGTGCGTGGACGACCCCTGCGCCGGTAAGGTGTGCGACGTGGGTCTGTCGTGCCATCCGCAGACAGGCAAGTGCGAGCGCGGGGACTGCTGGGGCGTGGTGTGTGCGTACTATGAGGTGTGCAAAGACGGACAGTGCGTAGCGGATCCCTGCCGCAACGTGGACTGCCCCAATGGTCGTCGGTGCGTGGACGGCTCGTGCTACGCGTTAGACTACGAGCCAGGCGGAGGCGGCCCGAGTACGGATGCCACAGACGATGATACGACCACCTCGGCGACAGACAGCAACCCTGGTACAGAACCCGTCGATACAGACGAGGTGCCGGGCGTGGAGGAGAATGAGCTGACCAAGGTTCTGGCCACGGGCGCAGGCGGCTGTTTGTGCGCCGCGACACCCGGACGCAGTGGGTCGACCCTGGGCTGGTTGTGGCTCGTAGTGCTGACCGGGATCGCCGTGCTGCTGCGGGCTCGGCGACCGCGAGGCAAGGCGCTCGCGGTAGGGCTCGGAGCTCTCGCTCTGTTCATGTCCCTGGGCTGCCAGGTGGAGCCTTTTGAGTTCGGCGGTTTGGGCAATACCGATGGAACGGACACGACAGGCACGGACACGGGCGGTACGGACACGAGTGGCACGGGCGGAACAGACGGAACGAGCACCGATACCGATGGCACCGGGACGGAGAGCGGAACGTGCGAAGCCGCGGGCTCGGACGACGAGTGCAACGGCGTGGACGACGATTGCGACGGAAAGACGGACGAGGATGCAAATCTTGCGAGCTTAGCCCACTGCGGCTCCTGCAGCAATGTATGCTCATACGAGCATGCGTATGCCGCGTGCGAAGAGGGCAAGTGCAAGCGAGGTGCGTGCGCCACCTTCTGGTACGACTGGGACAGCGATCCCGATGATTGCGAGTCCTTCTGTCAGCCCACAGTGAACCCTTTGGACAACTTGGACCTTTGCGACGGCGTGGACCTCGGCGATACCGACATGCCCTATGTGGGAATCAATAACGACTGCGATACCGATGGGGCCGACGAAGACGTAGGGTTTGGCACTGACCCCAGGAACTGCGGTCGATGCGGCAACATCTGCCGCGTGGCCAATGCAACGCCGCTGTGCGAGGGCGGAGAGTGCCGCAAGGGTGACTGCGCAGATCACCACTTCGACTACGACAGCGACACGAGCAACGGCTGTGAATACGAGTGCTTGCAGACCGAAGGAGGGGTGGAGCTCTGCGACAACCAGGACAACGACTGCGACGGCGCGACCGATGAGGACGACGCCATTCCGGGCTCGCCATGGGGCGCTCAGGGTGGCGGTGCGTGTTATGTCGGTGAGGATACTGACGATCAAGGCTGCGATACGGATGGCGAACACTGCAAAACTCCGTGCGGCCCAGGCGCATGGAAGTGCACGCCCAGCGGACTGCGGTGCGAAGGCGCGATTCACCCCGCCAAGGACGAGGCTTGCGATCACGTGGACAACGATTGCGATGGCGCCACCGACGAAGAGGAAGACATCCCTCTCATGGGTCCAGGCAAATCGGTGTGCGCGTTCCAGGCAGGGGCATGCCCCGAGGGACATTGGCGCTGTGCCACGGACAGGGCTCATCCTGAATTGGGGCGACAGCGAGTGTGTTGCGCCGATGTGGACGGAAACGGATTTTGCGTCGGTGTGCGCGACAGTGCGCCGGACAACGAGGGCACCGGCGCCGATCAGTGCGATGGCGTGGACAACGACTGCGACGGCCGCATCGACGAAAGCTCCACCGATGAGAACGTGGGCATGACCGGGCCCGAGTGCCTCTACGGTCAAAAGTGGGGCAACCCGCCGAACCCAAATTTGAAGGGACGCTGCCTGGACGACCCCGGCACCTTCCGCTGTTACTATGGCGACTGGTTGTGCGAGGGAGCTGTATCGCCTGCATCCGAGACCTGCAACGGCATCGACGACAACTGCGACGGCGCCACAGACGAAGGGTTGTTTCGCGAATGCCATGAAGGAACCTACTTGGAGCAGGGCCTTTGCCGCTATGGATTACAGGCCTGCGTCGAGGGCAATTTCGAAAACGCCCCTTGCGTAGGCGAGATACCGCCATCCCCGGAACGCTGCGACGCTTTTGACAACAACTGCGACGGCGCCACCGACGAGGATGAAGGCCTGGTGGATACCGACGTCGGACAGGAGTGCAACACCGGCATCTGCGAAGGCAGCATGCTCTGCGTTCAGGGCGCTGTCACTTGTCACGGCGGACAGCCTCCCACCGAAGAGCTCCCGTGCAATTCCGCGGACGACGATTGTGACGGAGAAACAGACGAGTGGACAATGGCGAGCTGCGGAGGCTGCGATGGCAACGACCCACTCAATCCTTCGTGCACTCTAGGCGCGAACGAAGGCGCTTGCCAACAGGGAACGTGGACCTGTGCCCTCGGAAGCCCCGTGTGCCAGGGCGAGACCGCGCCCTCTGCCGAGAGCTGCAACGACAAGGACGACGACTGCGACGGACAGACCGACGAGAACTTCAACAAACTCGCGGACGCCCAAAACTGCGGAAACTGCGGGGTGTCCTGCGATTTGCCGCACGCCATCACCCGTTGCAATAACGGCCACTGCGAAACCACCGGCTGCGCGTTCGGTTTCGTCGATCTCGACCCCGGCGCTGCGGGGTGTGAGTACGAGTGCACCAAGACCGGCGCGGAGATCTGCGATGGCACAGACAACGATTGCGACGGCCTCACCGACGATGACGACCTTGGGCTCTATCGTCCCAGCAACTTCTGTCGGCAGGTAGGCGAATGCTACGGAAGCGAACCTTTGTGCTCCACCTTCACCGGTGTGTGGGGGTGGTACTGCGACTATGGGCTGACCGTCGAGCTAGCCGCCTCGGGCAATCCCAATGCCGTGGCGATCCAGGAAACCCTGTGCGACGACCTGGACAACGATTGCGACGGCGCGATCGACGAGAGCTTCCCGCTCAAAGACCAGCCGTGCAGCGAGATCGCCGACCCCAACCCTCCCCACGGCATCTGCCTATCCACTGGAACGCAAAAGTGCGCTCCCAACAGGGAAGGCACGATCTGCGAGGTCACCTCCCCGGGTCAGAGCCCTCTAGTCGAATCCTGCAACGGCCGCGACGACGACTGCGACGGCGTCATCGACAACGGCGAGCTCGACGAGTGGATCGCCATCTCGCACCATTCCCTGTCGTTCGAGATTTACAAATACGAGGCGTCCCGCGTCGACGCCACCGGCTCAGGGACAGGCATCTCCACGGCCCGCTCCTGCTCCAAGGAAGGCGTCCTGCCCTGGTCTGGCGCCACTTTCGATCAGGCCAGAGCGGCCTGCGCCGCGGCCGGTGGCCAGTTGTGCAGCCAGGAAGAATGGCTCGCCGCCTGCGAAGGCGCCGCGCCCTCCACCGCCTATCCCTATGGCGACACCTACGCCGCGTCGGCTTGCAACGGCAAGGACTACCAAGGCGACACGGATGTCCCCGTAGCCACGGGTTCCCTCGCGTCCTGCCTCAGCGAGGACGGTGTCTTCGACCTGTCGGGAAATCTGCGGGAGTGGACCCTCGACCCCACGGATACGGACGAAGTCAATCACGTGGTCCGAGGCGGCTCGTTCAACACGCCGGCCATCGGGCTGAAATGCGCCTTTACCATGTCCAGGGCCGATAACGATGTCGTCCTCCCGGCGTTAGGCTTCCGCTGCTGTAGGATTCCAACCCCGTAGAGACACGAGAGCAGAAGACCGAAGGGGGGGAGGCCGCCACGAGCGGCCCGGTTCACGCCGAAGCGCGAGGCCCTCGCCTGGGCAACGGCTTTGCGCTGGTCTCGGTCTCACCTTGCTTCCGCAGGTCGCGCAGCAAGGCCTCCATGGTGTCCTCGTAGCTCTTTTGCAGCTCATCGATGGTCTTCTGCATGGACTCCTCGGTCTTGGTGACCCCGCGCAGCGCGCCATCGAGCTGCTGACGCGCCTCCATGACCAAAGCCTTGCGCGCCTCCAAGCTCGCCCGCTCCTCTTTGGACAAGGCCGAATCCTCGAGCAGCTCGCTCAACCCTTCCAATTCCTCATCGAGCGTGTTCTGCACGTCCTTGGCCTGCTCAGATAGGCGCAGCAGCTTGAGCTTGAGCTCAGGTAAAGCGACCTCAACCAAGTACGCTGTATGCGCCACCATGTCTGCTTGGGCTTGGAGTGCCTCAGCGCCCTTCTTGCCCAGGGCTTCTTTGTTGCTTTCGATGAGCATGGCCGCATCGCTGCGCTCCCGCAGTCGATTCTCCAAGCTCTTTTTGACACCCTCCTTGAGGCCGTAGGACACCGCTCCAGACACCGTATTGTCGCCACTTTCGGGTTTTGGCTCGCCGCTCTGCTTGGCAAGCGAGGCTTGCACCGAGCCAGACACCCGCCGGGTGAGGTCGTCCCGCTCGTCTTCGAAGAAGCGCTCCACCGCTTCGTCCTCCTGTGCCGCAGACACGTAAACTTCGGATCGTCCCTCATTGGAAGCCGACTCGAGCACATCGGCAGCGAACAGCTTTCCCTCGATTTCGGGCGCCCCGGAATACGAAGCCAGCGTCGCCGTATTGTTCTTGGCCTCCTCCGACAGGGTATCGAACTTGGCGCTCGAGTTTCTGACCTCGTCGGGATAAATGAGCGCGTATTCGCTCGAAGAGCTGGATGTCTCGATGGTCGGACCCTTGGGTTGCTTTTGACAGGCCACACCGGCACCGGTCAAAAGACACAGCGCGACAATCGCCCAGGTTCTTTTTGGTTTGCTTGTTTTCATAAACGCAATTTTATTGCAATCAACGGCAGGGGCTGTCAAGCAAAGCCCAAACTCGAACACCGGTCGAACGTCTGCGCCAACTCCCTTGTCCGAACCACGAGGCGTTGGTTCAAACGCGCCCCCTCAAGCCGATAGGTCCAATTGGCCGGTCGCTGGTTCCTGGCAGGGCAGGATCTGCCACAGCCCCAGACCGCAGGATGCCACCCAGTCGAGATGGTTTGGGGCATGAACGCCTCTCCGACAGACACTCAATAGACGAGCATCAAGCCCACGCCGAGCATCGTTTCATTGGAGTAGCGAACTTCTCCTCCAACGCGTCGATAGCGGCGCTGGAACTCGGCAAAGGCATCGAATGGCCCCCAAATGCGGCTGCGCATGGCGAGCCCAATGAGCGAGTCGAGGGTGAACACCTCTGCGCCGCCTTTCACGTCTTGAGAGGCGTAAAACGCACCAATGGTGTAGCCTTCCCACGGAAACAAATCGAAGCGGAACATGAGCCAATGGGGGCGACCTCGGCCCTGCCGGTCGTAACGCGCGCCGATCCGCAGACCCCGATCCCACTCAAGCAAAAAGTCCACCATGAGACCGTGCCCGTCCGGCAAGGAGTCCAATCCTCCGATTTCATCGGCAAAGGTCAGGATGTCGCCGTTTTCATCCCTGCGAAAGTGGTAGCGGTTCCTCTCATAGAAGGGATTGAGCAGGGTTGGAAAGTAGTCGGGCCCGCAGTAGCGATACTCGGCCCGCGCTCCCAGGGACAGTCCTGAGCTTTCGGACAGCACGAACGTTCCGGCAAGACCCGCGTGCAACCCGAGGTCGCCATCCATAAACATGAGATCACTGTACATCAAGATCGTGGCCAGGCTCCGCACGAGGAGCGCATAGGACACGTCCAGACCAGTGACCAGAAGAAAATGGTCGGTCTGGGCCACCACGCGACGGGGCGCAACCATGTCCGCGCCCAGAGTGTACCCGAGCTCGAATCGCGCACCGGCCGGGCTATCGATGAACCAAGAAACAGGAGCGGCAAAGGCGCGGCCGACGAGAATTCGAGGGCCCAGCACGTCGTCGAGCATGAGCTCGCCGCCAGCACCGTGGGACTCTGCCTTGAGCAGCAGGCCGCCGTGGTAGTGATCTACATCGGTAGAATTGAAATAGTGATCGACGACAGCCCCATGGCCGATGCCAACGCCATTGAGCTCACCCAGGTAGAAATCGAGGGCCCCGTCGGCAAAGAGCTTCAGGTAGGCCGCCCTGCGCAAGAGACGGCCGAAATCCGATACGTCGTCCCAGTCCTGCTCTCGAATAAACCCACTATCGCTCGGAGCCCGATCAAAGACGCGCATCCGGAGCGGCACGCTCACGGCTGCATCGAAACCCTCGATGAAAAGGTTCTGCTCAAGGAGCAGCGAAATCATGCCATCATCGTCCACGAACCCCCCACCCACGTCGATGACGCTGCGCCACTCGACCTGCGAGGGCTCGTCCTCGGCGCGCACTGACCGCGGGACGTTCAGCCATCCCAAGGTCATCGCGAGGATGGCGATGCTCCATATAGCAGGGGTGTCGCGCCTCATATTCCTCTGGCGACCATTGCGCCGCGATTCATTGCCACGCCCTATGGTCTCTTGATGATATTATCTTGCTCAGAGGTAAACGCCACTATTGGACGAGTTGAAGCCCAATGTCCCGGCAGGCCACGGCAAACACGAGCGTTCCAGAGGTTTCCCGAAATCCAGCGGCAAACAGAGGTGCACCAGGGCTCGCAGAGCCGTCAATGCGGATGGGAGCCCTCCCTGCAGGGCTCAGCTCCAGGCGAAGGGAGAGCATACCCTTGACCGGCCCTCGATACGTGAGGCTACCAGATAGACCAGCGGGCAATTTCAGCGCGACCGGCTTGGCGAGCTCCAATTTGTAGCTGCGCTTGCCCACGAGCTCGAAGCTATCGAAATCGGAAAAAGGCTTTTTGCGGAGCACACCGGCAAACGCTTGCAGGGCTGGGTCGACGCCCTTGCCTGCAGAGCTCGCATGGATCGTCGTCACCTCGCAATCCACAGACGAGGCGGCGGCGTTGCCGCAAAAGAGCGCGAGGACCAAAACCAGGATGATATTAGAAGAATGCCTCGTCATGCTCGTTACCTCGCGTTGGCCTCAACTATTCGACTATCCATACGACCCCCGCTGTGCCCCCACGCCCGTCTTCGACTTGATACACAGCGCCTCGAAGGTCACCAAAGCTGACCTCCTGGATGAGCGAACCCTCCTGGGCTCCGCCACTCGCCGATGCTGTCCAGACCGGGGCAGTAGCCCCAGCGCCTGCGCCGAAGAACGGCAAGGCGAGCACAACGGCCAAAACGGCTGCCGCCGCACAGGCCGCGGGTATCCAGACTTGGCGCCGATGCTCGAAGAACTCCCTCGTGAAAACCGATAGCTTCTCGCCCAAGGTCAGTGGTCTGTCCGCGCGCACACCGGCCGCCACGCGCTCGGAAAAACCCTCGAAAGACACCGCAGAGGACAGCTCGTCGCCCATCAGCCGCACGAGCTCTCCGATCCGCCGCATCTTCTCGAGCTCGCCCTTTGACTCGACGCTGCTCGCAACCTGTGCGTCCACGCGTCTCCATTCCGACGGGCTCAACTCGCGATCGTTGTATTTGTTCAGCAATTCGACGCTCGGCTTGGCCATGGTTCTCTCCTATCTCACCGTGAGCTCACCCTCGAGGTAGTCCCCGAGCATCCTCTGAAGCTTCTGTCGCGCGTGGTGCAGGCGAGACATGATGGTCCCCTTGGAAACCTTCATGGCCTTGGCCATGTCCGAATAGGACATGCCCTCGACCTCGCGCATGAGGATGACCGCCCGGTGATAAGGCGGCAGTTGTTGCACGGCGTCAAAGATGTGGGCGGCGAGCTCCTTGCGGCCGAGGCAGCGAGACGGATTGGTATTCAAATCGCTCGAGAGCACTGCGCCCGCATCCGGAGATCCCTCGATCTGCCCGATTTTTTCGTCGAATTCGAGCCTGACGTGGCGTCCGCCGCGGCGCAGATGGTCGATACACAGGTTGACGACGATTCGGTAGAGCCATGTATAAAAGCTCGAGGTTCCTTGGAAATGCGCGATGTGTCTATGGACCTTGATGAAGGCATCCTGGGCCACATCCATCGCGTCTTCCGGGTTCTTGACCATACCGAGCGCCACTGTGAAAACCTTTCGCTGGTATCTCGTGACCAGCTTGGCGAACGCCGCTTCGTCGCCTGCCTGGCAGCGCTGTACAAGCGCAAGGTCGTCCAAATCGCCTCGCGCTTCCAGCGCTCCCTGGTTCTCATTAATGGACAGTTCGGCAGTGGGGTTATTCAACTCCAACCTCTGTTTCGTCGCCTCTTTCTGGAGGCAAAGTAGCACTATGCCCCTATTGCTGCAACGAATTGGCCGATCCGGCGCGCATTGACAATCGACGTCATCTTCGATACTGGGTCAATGACGAAGGAACAACCATGGCCACGGATATATTAGAGCGACTCCATTTATTCACGGTCTTTACAGATGTGCCCGAGCCTCGGCTCGCGGTCATGGCCAAAGACACCTTCGCACTCGACCTCGATCGCCACGCCAACGTGTGGAACGAGGGTGATACGAGTCGCTACCTCTATCTCATCGTCAACGGACGAGTGAAGCTCATCAAGCACTCTGAAACGGGCAAGGACGTCATCATAGAAATCTTCGGACCGCGAGACGCCATCGGAGAAAGCTCCCTGCTCGTGGGAGGTACTTACACCACGACGGCCGTATGCCTCTCTTCCACGACCTTGCTCTGCGTGCCGCGCCACCAGATCCTCGAACTGCTCGAGACCGTGCCGGGCATGGCCATGCGCTCCATGCGCGGCATGGCGCGGCGCCAGCGAATGTTGATGCAGAAAATCAAAGAGCTCGCCGCTGGGGGAGTCGAGTATCGCATCGCCCACCTCTTGCTCAAGCTCGCCGATCGCATCGGAGAAACCTGCGCAGAGACTGGAGAGACCACGATTCCCCTCGTTCTATCCCGCCAGGACATCGCCGACTTGGTCGGCACCACCGTGGAAACGGCTATCCGAGTGATGAGCCGCTGGCGAAAGATGGACATCGTGACCAACGACAAGCGCGGAATCATCCTACGCGATCGCGAGACCCTGGAAGACCTCGCTGCAGGAATCACGACACACGTATGATTTTGGTCATTCCCGTCTAGCAAAGTGGAGTTGTATCAACTGCGCTCATGACGCCTCTTGAAGACGAAGCTCACGCTCTTCCCATCGCCCACGGCGCAGGCGACTTCCAGCACAAAAACGCCTATGCCAGGGCCACCATCGAAATCCGCGAAGGACGTATTTCAGCTACGGAATTCGTCGATGAACACGGCGCCCAAATCCCTGGAGCCGGAGCCTTGCGGCGGCTCCTCGAAGGCCAAACCATCGCCAAGGCCCTGGAGGTGACGCCCGAATCCGTCGGGGAGACCGGCGCCACCGAGCTCTCGACGACTGTGTGCATGGTGCTCATCGAAGCCTTCCATCGGGCTGTAGAGTCCTGCTTCGACGCGGAGTGAGTGTGTCCCAAAGACCTCGAATACCCGCTTTGTCCCCAGATTCTCCACAGCCCTCGACGCCCGAATTCCCAAGAAATTTCACACAAGGTCCAAGACGACCCGCAAGGTCTGACAGGTTTTGGCATCTGTTATTATTCATAAAAAGCCTTGACCATCCGCGTGAGGCCAACCCTCTGGCTCAACAGAAGGGTCCTTGCAAACCCATGTTAAGGTCGCAAAAGACCCACAACCAATTCACAGGGCGCTTCTCTCAATTTAGTGCAAAAGCACAAAACCATTGAGCATTGGAGTCTCGAGTTATTGGCTCCCAGGGGCGTAGTTTTTGCGGGCAGTTTCGGTTCTGGTACGCATTTTTTTCTCTAATTCCCGAGCTTGCGCGAACATCTTTCGGGAATCTTCGGGCTTGATATGATCGTAACCTAGAAGATGGAGAACGCCGTGGACGAGTAACGAGGTGACTTCATCCAACAACGAGTGCCCGAGCTCCAGCGCCTGGCGAGCTGCCGTGTCTATCGAAATAACGACATCACCGAGCGTCTCTCCTGCGAAATCGCCGTCCTCTCCCTCAGCCATGGCAAAGGAAAGCACATCGGTGGCTCCACTTTTAGCCCGATAGGCCTGGTTGAGCCCAGCTATGAAATCATCGTCGCACAGCACCACGCTGAGCTCAGCCTCAGGTCGGCCGACCAAAGTCAGGAGCTGGGTCGCCCTGCGGCGAATCGTCCGAGGATCGCACCGCCCCCTCACCCCGCGAACGCTGACACTCACTGACTGCGCCATCTTTTTTTGCCTCCGCCGTTACCAGAACACTGCGCAGAATAGGCGTCTACTACCCTTGTGTGCAAATCATCTACGTCGAACCCTTCCCCTGACCAGGTCACGACAGCGGAACAAAAGATTCCGAATGCATTTTTTTAGGAATTGTTAATTCCGTTTTAAAAAGGCATAAGAGCTTCCGGTTCCTCTGCGACGACCCACAATTTTCCTTGCGCGCCCGGGAAGTTGCGTGCACATTGCCTTATTAGAGCAACAATGCGGGCCACAGGACGGGTGTTCAGCGCCCTTGGCACGAAGATTGTTACGCGCCATGTTCGAAATGGGTGACCGAATCACGACGGACGCAAAGGTTCAAGAGGACGAAGAATGACGCATTCTGCAAGCCCATCGCGCAAAGAGACAGAGCAACCTCCCGCTGCTGCCGAGGAACCTCCCTCCGGATCTGAGGAACCTCCCGGCAAACCCGCACTCACCACAGACAACGACAACAGGGCGATAATGTCGTCAAGCCCGCTGCCGGCCACCGACGAGCAGTGGCAGGACTGGCAGTGGCAGATGCGAAACCGCATCCGCACCTTGGCCGACTTGCGGCAGTTCCATCCCGGTCTCGATTTCGAAGAAGGCGTGAGCCGTGCCATGGAGCGATTCCCCATGGCGATCACGCCCTATTACGCCTCTCTGATTCGACATTGGGACGAACGCGATCCGATCTACCGCATGGCTATGCCCGACGCGGGAGAGCTCATAGATCCGTTCTTCCTACAAGATGATCCCCTGGAAGAAGACCACGACATGGCCGTGCCAGGGCTCATCCACCGCTATCCGGATCGGGCGCTGCTGGTTTCGACGACCACCTGCGCGATGTACTGCCGACACTGCACCCGCAAGCGCGTGGCCGGACATCGGGAGAGCACACTGAGCCACAATCGCCTCAAAGCGGCCGTGGCTTACCTCGAGGCGCATCCGGAGATTCACGACGTCATCATCTCCGGTGGAGATCCTCTCACCATGCCCACACCGGCGCTCGAGCGCATCCTCAAAGAGCTGCGCTCGGTGCGCAGCATCGACATCGTTCGCATCGGCACTCGCACTCCAGTGACGATGCCCATGCGCATCACCGACGAGCTCGTCGAGATGCTGAGGCGCTATCATCCGCTGTGGATCAACACCCACTTCAACCACCCAACGGAGCTCACGACTGCGGCTAGGGCGGCCTGTGCCAAGCTCGCCGATGCTGGCATCCCTCTGGGCAACCAGTCCGTGCTGCTCTGCGGCGTCAACGACGATCCGCGCATCGTGGAGCAATTGTGCCGCGAGCTCACCCGGAACCGCGTTCGACCGTACTACCTGTTCCAGTGCGATCTCGTGCGCGGTGTGGAGCACCTGCGGACTCCCCTGTCCCGCGGCATCGAGATTATGGAGTACCTGAGAGGCAGACTCAGCGGACTGGCCATCCCGACCTTCATCGTCGATGCCCCCCACGGCGGAGGCAAGGTGCCGGTACTGCCGAACTACGTGGTTTCCACCAGCCCGACGCACACCGTGCTGCGCAACTTCGAGGGCATGCTCGTCAGCTACCCAGAACCCAACTTGTCGGCAGTGGCCCAGCTTCGAACGGCACTGCCACAGGCCGCAACAGTCTACGATTTGTCCACCGGTCGCGCCTCTGCCATTCAACCAGCGACGACCACTCGCCACGCACGGCGCGCCGGAAGATCCTCTTCCAACAAACGCAGCGCGGGTGTAGCCTAACCACCGAAAAGCGGTCGAGGCGCGCTCGAAAAGGGACGCACCCACCCCATCCCAAAGGACGATTACCATGTCGAGAATCGTGGGACTCACATACGATTTACGCGAAGATTACTTGGCCATGGGCTGGCGCGAAGAAGACGTCGCCGAATTCGACCAACCGAGCACCATCGAAGCGCTCGAGGATACCATTTCCTCCCTGGGCTTTCGCGTGGTGCGCATCGGCCACGCCCGCAGCCTATGCCAGTGCCTGGCGCGCGGCGAGCACTGGGATCTCGTGTTCAACATTTGCGAAGGCACCGGAGGACGAAGCCGCGAGGCCCATGTCCCCAGCATTCTGGAGGCCCACGGCATTCCGTTTACGTTCTCCGATCCACTCGTCTGCGCCGTAACCCTCGATAAGGCCATCACCAAGAGGCTGGTCCGGGACGCCGGCCTCCCCACGCCCAGGTTCCATGTCGTCCGCCGCCCCGCGGACGTCGAGCGAGTCGACCTCTCCCCTCCATTGTTTGCCAAACCCCTGGCAGAAGGCACGGGGAAGGGAATCGATCTTCGGTCGCGCCTCGAGAGCACTTCGCAGCTACGCGAAGTGTGCGCGTTCCTACTAGAGCGCTACCTACAGCCCGTAATCGTCGAGGAGTATCTGCCAGGTCGCGAGTTCACGACTGGCATTCTGGGCACTGGCGCAGGGGCCCGAGCCATCGGCACCATGGAAATCGAAATGCTCGACCCAGCGTCCAAGGGCATTTACTCCTTTGAAATCAAGGAGACCTGTGAACGCACATGTCGCTACAGCCGTCTCGCCGAAGGACCGCTCAAGCTGGCCATCGAGCAATTGGCAGTCGAATCCCATAAAGTGCTCGAGTGCCGCGATGCGAGCCGCGTGGACATCAAGCTCGACCCACAAGGCAACCCGAGCTTTCTCGAGATCAATCCCCTCCCCGGGCTGCATCCGACCCACTCGGATCTCCCGATGATCGCGACGTGGGAGGGTATGCAATACTCAGAGCTCTTGCGAGCCATCATCGACAGCGCGATGACTCGAGTGGAGGCCAGCCATGGTCGCTGAGCTTCCCCCTGTCCTAGTGCTGTACAATGAGCCCCGCCGCGAGGCGCAGGGCCAGTACCTCGAGAGTGAAGCGGGCGTGCTCGACGAGGTCGAGGCCGTCACACAAGCCCTCACGCAACTCGGTATCGAGCATCGCACCGCCTCTGCTCGCTATCTCTCGGAGATCGTCCCAATCATAGCATCAGCCTGCGAGTCCGTAGTGTTCAACCTCGTCGAGGGATTTTGGGACGGACCGACGGATGCGGCTCATGTGCCCACCGTGCTGCGCGCCCTCCATAAAAGCTTCACCGGCAATGACACGGCTGCTCAGATCTTGTCGCTCGACAAATGGAAGACCAAGTCCCTGCTTCGCTGCACCGGGATCCCCACTCCGGACGCCGTGCGGGTGGCTGTGGGCGAGGAGATTCCCGAAGACGATCTGCCACCGCCGCCCTTCATCGTAAAGCCTGCCGACACCGATGCCTCAGAAGGCATCCACCCCAGCTCCGTCATCGACGTGGGGGGGCGCCGTCTGCGGGAGTTGGTATCCCAGATTCACCAGCAGTTCGGTCAGGCAGCGCTCATCGAGGAATTCATCAACGGCCGCGAGCTGAACGTCTCTCTGTTCGGCCTCGAGGGGCGTCTCGAAGTATTGCCGATCGCCGAGATCGACTTCCGCGCCTTTGGCAAAGACCGACCGCGCATCGTGGACTATGCCGCAAAATGGGAAAAAGGCTCTTTCGCCTATGACAACACCCCGCGCATCCTGCCCGCTCCCCTTCCCTCGGCCTTGGCCGACGAGGTTCGCGAGTTATGCCGCCGCACATGGCGCGCCATGGGACTGCAAGGATACGCGCGGATCGACTTCCGCTTGGATGAGAACGACCGACCCTATGTTCTCGAGGCAAACCCCAACCCAGACATTTCTAGAGACGCTGGCTTCGCCGCGGCGCTGACCGCGGCTGGCATCGAGTATCACGAGTTCGTCCGCCTCGCAGTCCAGGGAGCAGCGGGCGGATCGTATGCCGTTCCAACCCAAAAGGATGCGCGGGCATCCCGCAAAGAGGGCCTCGCCGACGAGCCGATTCTCCGCACCACCGCGAAAGCCGACCGAAAGCCCATCCTCGACCTCTTGGCGCGCACCGGCTTTTTCCGTCCCGACGAGTTCGCTGTGGCAAGAGAGGTGCTCGATGACGCTCTGACCAAGGGGCCGCAGGGCCACTATCAATCGCTGTGCAGCGTGGCCACAAACGGGCAGGTGCTCGGGTGGATCTGCTACGGCCCCACACCTTGTTGCATTGGCACTTATGACATCTATTGGCTTGCCATTGACCCGAGCTATCAGGGCAGGGGCCTTGGCAAGCGGATGATGACCCATGCCGAGAACGACATAGCGAGAAGAGGCGGGCGCATGACGATCGTCGAAACCTCGAGCCGGGAATTGTACGACCCCACCAACAAGTTCTATGTTGCATGCGGATACGACCCCCAGGGTAGAATCCCCGATTTCTACGTCGCCGGAGACGACAAAATCATCTATGTAAAGGGCCTCAAAGGAGCCTGAAAGATGACTCGGGCGCCCTGTTCGGGCCATTAACAAAGCGGGCGCCAGCAAACTCGGCTTAGAAAGAAGCCGCTAGCAAGGAGAACTATCGCGGTGGAAAACAAAGCACATCCTGCGCTTCTCGTCTTGTTCACGGTCTTCGCCGCGATAGGCGTCGCCTTCACCGCAGTGTCGACCCACGACTATATCGCCCACCTCGACCGGCAGGTTCACTCGGTTTCCTGTTCGGCCCTGCCGGGCCTGGGCACACCGGATTCGACGGGCGAGAGCGGCTGCTACGCTGTCATGATGAGCCCGTATTCGGCCCTCATGCGAGACGTGACTTGGGGCGGCATTCCCATTGCCCTGCTCGGCCTCTCTGTGTTCGCCTATCTGGTGTTTCTCGGCCTCTCCATGCTGTTGCGCCGCGCCCCGGGAAGGCCGGAAGAGATGGGGTATATGGTCGCGGCGGCGAGCCTTCCGGTGCTGACCTCGATCTACTATTGGTACATCTCTGTGGCCGAAATCGGAACGGTGTGCACCAACTGCGGGGGCATCTATTTGGCCTCCTTTGGCTGCCTCGGCGCGGCCATCGGCCTCTTCGTCGTCGCCCGGCGCTCCCCAGACCCCGAGCGCCCCCACGGCCTCGCGTGGCCCTTGTACATGGGACAGTTTGTGCTGGGCGTGGTCTTTGTCTTCGTGCCTCTCTTCTTCTATCTCGGCATCAAGCCGATGGTCAGCACGGCCATATCCCGCTGCGGCGAGCTGTTGCAGCCCGAAGACAAGTACCGCATCCAAATTCCGCTCGGAGGCAGCGTCGGAGGCACCCCGGCGATCGAGATCATCGACCCCCTGTGCCCAGCGTGCAAGGGGTTCAAGGACCGGCTGCGCAGCAGCGATTTCGACAGCAAGCTCTCCCTGACAGGAGTGCTGTTTCCCCTCGATAAGACCTGCAACTGGATGCTCAGCGAATCGCCCCACCCTGGCGCTTGTCAAGTGAGCCAGGCCGTGCTGTGCGCCGGCAATAATGCTTCGGCGGTGATCGACTGGGCCCTCCTCAACAACGAAAAGCTGCGCGCTCTGGGCGCGAGCGATCCAGCAAAGCTCGATGCCACAATCCGGGAGCAGTTCCCTGCTGTCGCGAACTGCATCGGCAAACCTGCGGTCAAAGCGCAAATCAACAAGTCTCTGCGCTGGCTCGTGGCCAACGCCGTCCCGATCATGACCCCACAGCTCTACATCCGCGGCAAGCGCCTGTGCGCCGAAGACAGCGATCTGGGACTCGAGTTCGCTCTCTCGCAGCTCATCGCTGGCACCTCGGTGGCCGCTCGCACGCAGGAGGTGCCCCAATGAAACACCTCATCACTCAAGGCGTGCTCGGAGTGCTCACGCTGAGCATCGTCGTCATCTCGGTTTCGTCGTGGACCAGCAGCGCCGCTCGCCGCGCCGATGCCGTTCGCTCTGTGGGTGAAGGACAGAAGGTCGCGGTGGCTGCGGTCGCGGACGAGGGGTACTGTTCGGCCGAGCTCAAGGTCATCCTGCGCCGAGTGCTGACCTCGTGTGGTCTGATAAAGGAAGGCCAGGTGAGCCGCGGCTGCGAGCCTCTCCAGGCCAAGAACGTAGCGGCCATGTCCGGAGCCGACTTCAACGCGCTTTTTCGACCTCTCGCCGATCGGGCGGCGATCATTCAATTCGATCAGGGCAAGACCGAGCTCGACGCTTCGGCCATCGATTTTCTCGACAGAACGTTCTCTGACCAGCGTGGCGCCAGCTACTTTTTCGTAGTGTCCCGCGCCTCCCCCGATGGCTCGACCGAAACAAATCGCACGCTCTCCGAGGGCCGCGCCAATGCAGTGCTCGCTCACTTGCGCCAAAGGTTCAACGATCCAGACCTCGACAAGGAAGTGGGTCTTTTGTGGCTGGGCGAGGAGTTTGCCCAACTCGAAGATGAGTACTGCGGGTGGAAGCGCTCCCGCGGTGATCAACCCTGCTCGGCCGCAGAGCTCAACCGGTCGGCGTTCATCGCATGGATCGACTGCAGACTATGATGACGCCTCGAGTATTCGGTCTCGCACTCATCGCGTTGAGCCTGCTGTGCATCGCATGCTCTGACCGGTCCTCGACGCGGTCTGCGCGGCCTTCGGAAAGAGTCATCGCCGTGATGGCCAAGGGCAGCGAGCCATCGCCCCGCACTTGGTGCGACCTCTATCGCGAATCCGGCAAAGGCCCTAAGCTGTTCCTCCCGCCAGCCACGGTGGCCCGCTTGGGCACACAGCCGAGCCCACTACCCAAGGATAGATGGGTGTGGCTCAACTTCTGGGCCACCTGGTGCGGTCCGTGTCTGCGCGAGATGCCGCTCATCGACCGGTGGGTCCAGAGCCTGAGCAATCAAGGAGCGGCGCTCGACCTTTGGTACGTATCCGTGGACGAAGACCCCGCTGAGCTCAACACCTTCCTCGCTACGCGGCACAATGTAGCCCCCGGCGTGTCTCTGCGCCTGTTCAAGGCCGCAGCCCTCAGTGACTGGCTCATCCCTCACGGCCTGCGCAAGGACACTGCCATTCCCATCAACGTGCTTCTCGCTCCTGGCGGAGAGCTGCGCTGCGTGCGCACTGGCGCGATTGCCGAAAGCGATTTCACTATCGTTCAGAGCCTCGTCCGCGGCAGCTGATGCGCAACCGCCCGGGCATTGCGCCGCACACGCGAGATGCCGGTGCGCTCGAGGGCCGTGCCGCGCAGGGCTTTCGAAAGCTCCTCATTCGACACATCCTCCAGTTGGACCAGGGACAAGGCATCCAGACCGCCGCTGGGTCCGGGCTCGAGCGCGGTCGCCATCGGGCGGCACTTGGGACAAACCTCGGTGCACACATCGCAACCAAACAACAGCTGACTCGTCTTCATCACCTCAATCGGGAGCTCTTGGTCCGGCGCCTCAATGGTCCAGTAAGAAAGGCAACGGCGCACATCGACTGTGCCGTCCTTTTGGATCGCTCTCAGAGGACAGGCATCCACGCAGGCGCGACAATCACCACAGTCTGGAAAGTCCTCACTCCGTGACTCTGGCCACTGAGCCGCGCCATCTGCCGGCACTTCTGCGCAAATGATCTCGCCCAGCACGACCTTGGGCCCCACGGATGGCACCAGCAGCATGCCACTGCGACCGATAGTGCCGAGCCCGCACGCCACGGCCAAGCTGCGCTCGAGCAGAGGCGCCGTATCCACTACCACTCGACAGCGACTGCCGGGCACGAGCTGCTCGATGGCCAATGAAACGCGGGCGAGCCGATCGCGCACCGTGAGGTGGTAGTCCACACCTCGCGCATGGCGCGCCACCAGCGGCCACAGTCCGTCCTGTCTCGCACCGTCCGCGTAGGGAAACGCTGCGCACAGCACGAGACTCGCTCCTTTTTGAAGAAGCCCCACATGGCTCGTATCGAACCGAGGACCGTGGTGGCGACCCAGGTAGTCGAGCCCCTTGGCGTTGCCTGAGCAAAGCCATGCCTCGTAGCGCTTGGTGATCCATTCTGGTAGCGGACCCGCGCGGACCACGCCAGCGGCCACTGCCCCTTCTCGGGCAAGCAAGGACGCGATGCCGCTCAAGGCCCCGTGCTCGAGCCCTACACCGGCACACAACACGCCCTCGGAAACAGAAACCAGGTCAGAAGGATGCACTTTCATGGAATTGTGATAATCTAAAATGCTCAATTGCCTTAAGTAAAGGAACACGGCGATCAAACGAGCCGAAAAACGGGCAATGTACGAACCGGACGATATCGAAAGTAAAACCCGTGTCACTGACGCTCTCACGTTCGAGCCGCCCGAGAGCCATCAGGATGCTCTCGTCCACATCTACCCGCCTGGCACGGACATGGGCCGCAAGCACGAGCTCTCCCCCAAGATGATGACCATCGGCCGCGACCAGGCCAACAACATCGTCATCAACAGCGACTCCGTGTCCAGGCGCCATGCGCGCCTCACCATCGAAGGTCGCAAGCGCGTCGTGACCGACTTGCAGAGCACCAACGGCACCTACGTCAACAACCGCCAGATCCTCTCTCAAGAGCTCGAGAACGGCGACCAGATCAAGATCGGCGACACCATCTTCAAGTACCTCATGGGCAACGACGTGGAGTCTGCCTACCACGAAGAGATCTACCGCATGACCATCAAGGACGGTCTGACGGAAATCTACAACAAGCGCTACTTCCTCGAGGCTCTGGAGCGTGAGATGTCGCGCGCTCAGCGCTACCAACGCCCGCTGTCCATGCTGATGTTCGATGTCGACTTCTTCAAGCGCATCAACGACAAGTACGGACACCTGGCCGGCGACTACGTGCTCCAGGCACTCGCGCGAGTCATCTCCACGAGATCGCGGCGCGAGGAGATCTTCGCTCGCTACGGCGGCGAGGAGTTCGCTATCCTCCTACCCGAAACCAACGCCGAAGGCGCCCTGGAGCTTGCCGACCAACTGCGCCAAAGGGTCGCGGGCTACACGTTTATCTTCGAAGGCGAGGAGATCCCCGTGACCGTGAGCATCGGTGTAGCCGACACTTGCGGCGATCCTCTCACGCCCAACGAGCTCATTCAAAAAGCCGACGCCAAGATGTATCAAGCCAAAGGCGACGGGCGAAACTGCGTCCGAGGTTGATCGCCCGACTGGCCGCCCATGCGCCATCGCTGCTACTGCTCAGTCAACTCAAAAAAGTCGGGTCGGAATGGCGATTTCCCCCTTTGAACAAAGGGGGTCAGGGGGATTGAGTACCCGTCATCGGAGGCTTGACGAGGTACTACTCGACCACCCTGCAAGAGCCGTCGGCTAAAGCACGAGTGGTATTCACTCGAGGAGCCTCAAGGCTGGACGAGTTACAAACTCCGCCCCCGAATGGGAAGTCGATCTTGTGCGAGGCCAAAGAACTAGGGAACAACCGCTATTGATCGGTTCCCTTCTCTCTCTGGCTGCGGCGCTGGCCAAAGTCCCGGATGTCGAGGTCCGCCTTCTCGATGTACCGAAAGGCGCGGCGCAGGAGATACTCCTCGCCCGAGTCGGTGAGCACCCGCACATCCACGGCTCCGGGCTTCTCCGAGGTTGGAGTCGTGGCTGTGATGCTGTCACTGCCGCTCACGACGACATGGGGCGACTTGCTGGTTCCGAAATAGACGGTGTAGCCGGTCTGCGGATCGAACCCGCTCCCGCGGATTTTGACCGGTTCGTTGCCTGCCATCACACCCACGGCTGGCGCAACGTCATCGATGCTGAAACCTTTGTTGCATCCGCCCATCCAAACGAGGCACAGAGTCAATACGACGAATACAGTTGCTCTCACGGCAGTCCTCCATTGGCACAGTTGCTTCGGTAAAACATACCCCCTCATCCACGGTCTTGTCCAATGACTTGCCTTGCGAACATTCAAAGAGCCCTCCTTTCCTTGACAAGAGATGCTCGCTACCGGATTGTTCATATTGACGTATACTTGTCTGAATTTAGAAAAAATGTCGCTAGCCGGCGAGGGCAATAAGCGTTGGCGAAACAGAACGTACTCATAGTGGATGCTGACCAGAAGAGCCTGCGCGTGCTCGAGGTCAGCCTGAAGAAGGCCGGTTACAGCGTCACCAAGGCCGTCAACGGCAAGGACGCGCTCGAAAAAATGGAATTCGCCGAGCCGGATCTCGTCATTTCGGACACTGCCATGCCCGAAATGGACGGCTTCGAGCTGTGCACCCTGCTCAAACAAAATGAGAAATGGGCGCCGATCCCCTTCATCTTCCTGACGGCCCAGAAGTCCATTGAAGACAAAATTCGCGGCCTCGAGCTCGGCGTTGATGACTACCTCAACAAGCCGATCTTCATTCGAGAAATCCTCGCGCGGGTCAACCTCGCCATCCAGCGTCGCCAGCGGGAGCGCCTCGAGCGCCGCGGCTCTAAGACGAGCTTCTCGGGCGAACTGATCGACATGGGCGTCCTGGATCTGCTCCAAACGATCGACATCAGCCGCAAAACCGGCGTGATCCACATCCTTCACGACGAAGATCTGGGGCAGATTTTTTTCCGCGACGGCAAGGTCATCAACGCCTCGACGCGCAACCGCAAAGCCGCCGACGCTGTGTACCGCATGCTCGTGTGGAGCCATGGGCACTTCGAAATTGAGTTCAAGGGCGTCGAGGGCGAGGAGACCATCGAGTTGTCCACCCAGGGCCTGCTCATGGAGGGAATGCGCCGCCTCGACGAATGGGGCCGGCTTCAGGAACAGCTTCCATCGCTGGCATCGACGTTCGATGTGGACATTGCCGTCATCGCCGAACGCCTCGGTGAGATCCCCGACGAAATCAATGGCATCCTCAAGCACTTCGACGGCAAGCACACGCTCATGGAGGTGGTGGATCTAGGCGATCTCGGCGATCTCGAGGCACTGACCGTTATCACCAAGCTATACTTTGAGGGCCTCATCACCGAAGTCGCGAGCGAAACGCTGGGGCATCACACCGAGAGTTCCGAGTTCATCCCTCAGAGCTCGGATCAGGCAGAGACTCCGTTTCACTCGAGCGAACCCAGCGACGTGGTGGGTGGCCCACCCAGCTTGGTCCCCGCGCCTGATGATGTGACGGACGAAGGCCCTACCTCGCCCGGGACCAAAATGTTCGAAACCCTGCGCATGAGTCGCGCCGACGAAGACCCTCCTCCTGGAAGTCCCGCTCCCAGGCTGTCCGTCGCAGTACGGGGACTGGGTTTCATCGAGTCGCTCACGCGGGACGACGGCTCCGTCTCTCCCGCCTCGCCGACTCAACCGCCACCGGCGCTGACCACGCCGCCGCGCAGCTGGGACCATCCTCTTTCTTCGTTCGAGGGAAGATCCATCGATCCCTCGCGGCTCTCCGATCCCGGTCCCTTGCCGTTTCCCAACCACCCAATAAGCTCGACGTTGGAATTTGTGCGGGACGCCACGGGCAAAATCGTTCCCAGACACCAGGAGCCTCCAGCACCACAGACGTCTGTGGAATCTCAAGGAGCAAAGGATAGGGCCCCAGCAGCGCCGCCGCCAGTCCCGGCAGCGCCGCCGCCAGTCCCGGCAGCGCCGCCGCCAGTCCCGGCAGCGCCGCCGCAAGCCAAGGGCGACGATGACTCGGACCGCGAGACGAAGAGCCTCATTCCCACAGATCATCATGCTCCGTCCGCCACACAGCCAGGCCCACCTCCGCCGCAACCAAAGGTTCAAGACCCAGTCGCGGCATCGGACCATTGGAGCAATGGAGCGCAGAACCCCACCGCGGATTCGGATCCAGCGGGGCGCATCGTCGCTGCCCTAGATGCCGAAGCCCCTCCACCCAAAGACACAGAGCCTCCTGACCAGGCGCGCGAGGACACGGAATACTTCAACGGAGAGTCCTTCGCTAAGGTCGCTCGTGGTCGTTCCACCGCTCCCCAGTCTGTTCGCCTCGGGGTCAGAGAATCTGACTCCGAGGTTCTGTCCAGGCCCCCAGTACCCCTCGAATCCTGGGATCCCACGCCGCCCGCAAGGAGCAGCAAGGGCCTCATCGTGACAGCCATCGCGGCCATCGCTCTCGCCGCGGCAGCTGTGGTTGGGTGGCAGTTCTATGGGGCGCAAACGAGCGCGACTGTCGACGATGGACCCGTCGACAGCAACGTTGCGCAAAAGCCCGATGAGCCGCTCCCACAACCCAGTGCGCTAGAACCCCGACCGACCGAGATCAAACAGATCGCCACGGCACCGCAAGACAGCGCGCCTGATACGACAGAGCGAGAGGACCAACCGAGCGCTCCGCTTGCGAGGGCAAAGGACAAGCCCCTGATCGGAACAGCGCCCGCGACCGAGCCTGCGCCCATTTCCGCGCCAACCGGTACAGATGCGAGCTATGCAGAGCTCATCGCCAAGTCAGAAACCCTGGGTCGCAAACAACAGGTCCCCCTGCTACGCGAAGCCATGGTCCTCAATCCTCAGAACGATGAGGCGCCCGCTCGACTCGCCATCGCCCTCATGGAAGGTGCCAAGACCCGAGCCGAGGCCCTAATGCTGGGGCAGCAAGCCGTGGGGCTCAACCCCCAAAACGCCATGGCCTGGCTCGCCATCGGCTACATTCACCAACTCGAAGGCCGCGTTCACGACTCCCAAGCCGCTTACAAACGGTGCGCCGAGTCCGAGGGCCACAAGCGCTACGTCAACGAATGCAAGAAGCTCGTGCGCTAGCGGACACGCCCTTCCACGATGTCGATTTCCTCTGCAATGCGATCCATGAGCTCATCGTAATCGGCACTGCCCTTGTACAACTTGCCATTGACGAAAAAAGCCGGCGTGCCGTCGACACCTAGGCGCATGCCCTCGAGCTTATCTTTTTCGACAACCTTCATCGACTCGGGCGCCGCGATAGCGGCTTTGTACTGGGCGATGTCGAGTCCCACCTTTTTGGCATAGGCTTGCAGTTCTTTGTCTCCAAGGGCTGCCCGATTCGAGTACAAGAGGTCGTGCATGGGCCAAAACTTGTCCTGTCGGAAAGCTGCAAGACCCGAAAGAGCCGCAGGCACACCCCGCTCATGGCTTCGTACTGGGAAGAATTTGTACACATGGCGCACCTTGCCGCCAAAGGTCTTCCCAAGATCCGCGAGCTTGGGCGCGAGGTAAGCGCAGTACGGACACTCGAAGCAGGCAAACTCCACCAAGCTCACAGGGGCGGAGTCCTTCCCCCGGCTCGGGCGATCTTCGACGTTCACTTTGAAGGTTCGCGCCGGAAACGCCGAGGCCGCACGGTCGGCGATGCCGGACTCGATGTCCTTGTCGGTTTTGTTTTTCCGCACCATGCGAGCCACGTAGCCACCGTGCCGACGAGCGGTGAGATCTCCTTCCTTGATGCACGAGCTTAAGGTTCCTTCGCAGCCGCGGGTGTTGGCAAGCCCATCGAGCAATTTTTCAACTCTGCCCTTCTGCGCGCCATCGAGGGTCTTGGCGTCGATGCCCATGAGCGCAGACCAGGGAACCTCGGCCGCGGCAGGCCCGCACCAGGCTAGCGCGGCAAGAACGAGGGCGCTGCGCGCAAGACAATGCAAAAAGGTCATGAGTGACGCTCCTTTCCTAAAAAGCGATCGAGAGTCCATCGGTCTGGCTTGGCGAAGAGGAGAAAAACGCAGACCAGCAAAAGCCCCACATCCCGAACAATGAGCGAGGCGTCCATTTCCTCTCCTGCGCCCTCCGAGGCAAAACACCCGCACTGCAGATGCAGCTTGGCGTGCAAAGCCATTCCAATCGCGACGATGAACATGAGGTTGAGCCCAGCTGTCACCAAACTCGAAGCCCTCGTCCATAGTCCGAGCACGAGCAGCACCGCCAGCACAGCTTCGAGCCAAGGCAGCACAATGGCCATGAGGTTGATGAGCGACAGCGGCAGGATCTGATAGGTGGCCACCTGCAATGCGAAATCGAAGGGCTCGGCGATCTTGTGTACGCATGCCCATGCAAATGTCCCGGCGAGCAGCAAGCGGCCCGCGACTTTGCCTCCATCGAGCCACAAGGACATCTTGTCGCTCATGGCGCACCTCCTTGGACCTTCCAAGGCGCCGACTTCTTCAATTCATCGAGGCTTCCTTCGTAGTGACGGGCATTCGAGAGGCCTGCCTCGAAGAGCTGCTCGGCCAGCGGCTTGGCCAGGTCAATGACGCCATCGGTCGACTCAGGGTCTTGCAGAGCGCCGTAAACCACGAGTGCGCTCAAACCGCGCGCCTTGGCCTCTCGTCGCACTTTCTCCACGTCGTCGTCGCTCGCGCCTTGCAGTACGGAATACGGAACGTTGAGCGCCCCTTCCACGTGGCCTGCGGCGAACTCCTCTGCCGGCCGTGCGTCCAGGTAAAGCACATCGGTCTTTCCGGCCAGGCACTGTGCGCACACAGACTCGACCTTCGCCTCCGAGTCGCGACAGGGGGCAAAGATGTCGTAAGGCACGGGTGCCACGATGGGAATACCGCCTGGCCGCAACGCGTTGGCCGATAGGGCCAGGGCAAAAGAGGCGGCGACAATGCCGAAAGCCCGAAGAAGGATCTTGCCGATGAAGCGGCTCATGATAAACCTCCGCACAAGTGCTCCCCTCGAGCCTAGATCTCTTGCCGCGGTTATGGCAAGGGGAGGAGGTGGCCAGGATCCACCATCACCAGTCGAGGCTGCGCTCGCGCACGGGCGCGGGTGAGCAAAAAATGAAGAAAGACATTGGTTGAAGGGGCAACCGAGACCCGT
>JALOQD010000147.1 GCA_025453525.1 Myxococcota bacterium | reverse complement strand
CTTTTGGAACTCGGGCATGAAAAGGACGACTCAGACAGTCCTCGGCCTTCCACGGGATACCCAGTTTCCTCGTATCGGTCTTTTAGCGGGTCGTTGAAATAAAGTTGGGGGCGTCCCTTGTTGGGTCACGATGCCCCACACCGAGGGCCCTCTACTCCTCTATTTTTGCGGTGAGACGTACACTGATATCTGCAAGCTGTCTGAGTTGCAAGGGGGATAGGCGCCATTCGTCATCAATGCCGGCTTTTCGATATAGGCCCAGGCCACACGACCATTTCCCAAGGGGACCATCTGATCCTGCTCGCCCCATCCAGCGCCGTCGAGCAACAGAGGTTCAGTCAGACGGTTTCCTTCCTTGTCAATCTCCACGACGTAATATTGCCATGGTATTCTGTAACTCTCGTCCGTCGTGTCCGTAGGATCGCTCAGCTTCTTCATGACCCCCCAACCGAGCAGGTATCGATCGTTCCCGAGAGGGGCAAGCTGGGAATAGGACAAGTAAGCGCTCGGGTCTTTTACTGTCCAGTTGATTTCACCCACCTGGCTCCCGGTGGCGTCAAAGGTCACGAGCCCTATCGCCGTGGGAGGTTCGAGGGGATAGCCCACATCGGGGCTGATCTCACCATCCACGCCCACCAGGACTCCCATGAACCCACCGCCGGGCAGCGCCAACAGTGTGGAGGCTCCGCCCTTGTTCTTGATGCCTTCCAGATTCAAATGATGGAACTCCAATGCGGGGCTGTCTTCCATGCGAAAGAAGTAGGCCCCCATGCCCCCAATGGCGGCCTCATTATAGTCGGTGCTGCACATCATTGCGTATTTCTTGGTCGTCGGATCGAAGGCGGGGCGATTAAAGAGTGTATGACCCGTGCCGCAGGCCCACGACCAGGCCCGATTGGTCATGTCGTAGCCGGTTCGGTCGAGCACCAAGAACGCATCGGCCTCGTGACAGGATTGGTCGCCAACGGTTGCTTTTACGGCGATCCCGTAGGTGTTGTCATCTTCCCCAAAACTCAAATAGTTATTGCCGTATTCCCAGCTACCGATTGCCTTGTGAACGATGTAGCGCTTCAGCCCACTCCCCAGGCTGCCGTTATTCCATTCATGAAGCCACATTTCGTCGTTTTTTTTGTCACCACAATAGTAGGGTTGTGTCATCCAGTCCGCACTTGGATGGGTGGCCAAGGAGTCCTTGTCCGCACCGGGGGTGCCACTTTTAATGCGGCAAAGGGCTGCCACTGTGGAACAATCGGCGCTGGCTGCGATACCATGCATTTCCAGGCATTCGGGAAAATATCGCTGCTCGACCTTTGCGAATTCTTGTTTGGAGGCATTGTATCGGAAGCGCACAATTGCTCCACCTGTGGGATCCCTTTTCGGATGGGCGGCATCGGGGCCCAGGGTGAGGGAGACAAAGAGCTCCGGATAGGCTGAACCGGTATTGCAGGAGGCAAAATACATCCGTCTTGGCACGATGGTCATGGGCATATAGTGCAATATTCGAACCGTCCAATCCCACTCGCACGCCGTGGGGAAGCTTCCCGGAAGCGGTGTAATGACAGAATTGTGAATCCCTGGGTCTTCATCGTCAGAATCCCCATCGGAATCGTCGGGTAAAGTATCCGTGGAGTAGTCGGTATACCACTCTTCAGTGTCATACGAATGGACGTCGGGCGGCGATTGCTCATTGTTCCCTGTGCAGTGACAAAGTACTGCACTTAGTACGAAAACAATAAATTTTACAGTCCGTTGCATTTCTCAGCTCCTCTCGTTCTCTTGAATATCTCTCCTCGTATTATCATTCCCAAATATAGAGGCGGCAACATACGCATCAAAAAAAACTCCCCCACATGGAGCTCCACGCAGCCCAACGGCGTGGAAATTTTCCCAAGGCTAATTATTTGTAAACGCCTGCGCAATGTCCTATTTTCTGGCAATTGTCCGAAGCGCCGTACCGAAGCCCGATGAGGCCAAAAGTGGAAGCACCCCACACCATTCTGCTCATCGATGACGACCCGCTGGTCCGGTCCACGTGTCGAAGGATACTCGAGCACGCTGGCTATCTCATCGTCACTGCCGGGGACGGGGCCACGGCCCTGGGTCTGCTCGACTCGAACGACGCCATTGACCTCGTCGTCATGGATCTCGTGATGCCAGGCATGAACGGCGCAGCCGTGCTCGACGAGCTGCACCGCTCGTCCACCCAAATACCCGTCGTCGTCATGAGCGGCTACACCGACGGCATGCTCACCAACGAGCTTCACAGTCGTCTCGCCGGATTCCTCTCCAAGCCGTTCTCGGCCTCGAGGCTGACCAGCATGGTCGGCCAAGCTCTCAGAGAAGCACCGCTTGCGTCCCACTACGCCGGGGCATACTGAGCGCTTATGAAAAAATCTCCTCGGTCGGAGATTCTTTCACAAGCGCTGGCGGGTCATTGGGCCTTCATTCCCACATCTTCATCCATGGGGCTTTCCATGCATCCGAGCCTGGCCGCACACAGGGCAGCCTTGCAAGCGCAGCGGACGCTCTAAGCCGGCCTGCTCGAGCAAGGCATCGTCGGTCAGCACCTCGAGTGTGGCTCCATCTCGCAGCACTGCCCCACCGTCCATGACGATGGTGCGCGGACAGACCTCGAGGGCCATATCGAGATCGTGAGTCGCTATGATTTTGGTGTGCTCGAACGACTTCAGTAGGCCGATGAGCGAGCGTCGACCGCGCGGATCCAGGTTGGCCGTGGGCTCATCCATGAGCAAGATATCGGGGTTCATGGCGAGAACCGAGGCGATGGCCGCGCGCCGCTTCTCACCGGCCGACAGATGATACGGCGGCTTGTCTCCCAAGGTCGCGAGCCCCACGGTCGAAAGCGCCTCCAAGGCCCTATTCCTCGCCTCCTCTGGAGACAACCCCAAGTTCAGAGGCCCAAACGCCACGTCCTCGAGGATGGTGGGCATGAAGAGCTGATCGTCCGGATCTCCGAACACCACGCCCACGGCTCGGCGAATAGCCACGAGCGTGCCACGAGACAGGGAGAGCCCCCCGATATTGACGCTGCCCGCGCTCGGCAGGTGGTGACCACACAGGTGCATGAGCAGGGTGGACTTCCCCGCTCCGTTAGCGCCCACGAGCGCCACGGCCTCGCCGTGATGAATCGTGAAGGAGACTCCGCGCAGCGCCGCGGTGCCGTCTGGATAGGCGAACGCGAGCTCTCGCGCCTCGACGATATGATGGCTCATGATCCCAGCCTCGTGGCGAGCTGACCGAGCAGCAGCGTGAGGTCATAGCGGCGGGCTGCGTAAAAGCACGCGGCGCAACCGAGGATGAACAGCGTGTCGGCAACGCGCCAACGACCTGTGGAAAGACCGCGCACCTGCCCGTCGAACCCGCGGCACCGCATGGCGAGGTGAATGCGCTCGGCTCGATCGAGGGTGCGCAGCAGAAGATGCCCGAGCACCGAACCGTAGACACTCAAACCCATTCCGGCATTGCCCACGCTCCGCATGGAGCGCGCTCTGGCCATCCGCGCCACGTCGTGGGCCAGCACGAAGAGGTAGCGGTACAAGAGCAAGAGCTGCGTGGCGAGCACCCGCGGCATGCCGAGCTTTTCGAACGCCGCGCAAACGTTGCCCATGCCCGTGACCGCGAGCAGAGCCAGAGCGCCGAGCACCGCGAGCAGACCGCGCGCGACGAGGGAAGCACAAGAGATCCAGCCAGCCGACACGGCCAGAGGTCCAACGCGAAAGACGACTTGTGGCTCAAAGAGCGGATTGAAGATCCCGATGAACAGCACAAAGGGCAACACATAGACGGCCTTGCGCAGGAGGTATCGCACGGAGACATTGCCGAAGCCTGCGAGCGCGATGGGATAGGCGAGAAATGGCAAAAGCTCGGTGAGGGCATGCGCCTCGAACGACGCCACCACGGCGATGAACCCGAGAGTCGCGACGAGCTTGGCCCGAGGATCGAGCCGATGCACCGCCGTGTCCTGGCGCGCCAAAAGATCCATTCGACCCAGGTCGAAAAGCCGCTGCTCGAGAGTCGTCATGAAGAATGCGTTCAGGTCGTCGCGCGTTTGCGCCGCAGGGCAAAGCCCAAGCCGAGCATGATGAAGAGCGTGAGCGCAGCGCCCACAATGCCCGAAACGCTCGTGCCCGCATCGGCTGTCGGCCAGGCATCGACGTCCCCATCATTGGGGGTCGACCCAAAGCCGTAGTCTGGAAGCAGCGCGGCCTTGGCCTGTAACCCTGCGAGAAACCCGTGCGCGCCATCGCTCGGAGCGTCGAGCTCTTCTGTTCCAGCAGTGCGCGAGATCGACCATTCGAGCCCGTCCGGCTGCGTCGAAGCCAGGGCGCTGAGCCCCCCGCCGATGAGCAGCGCAGCGATGCCGAGCGCCACGACAACGGACCTTCCAGCGCGATGGGCCCGGGCTGCCTCTCCATCGAAAAGCTCCGGTCGCGCCTTGGTCACGAACAGCAGCACGGTCGCCGTGGCCAGGCCTTCCACAACGCCGATGGCCAGGTGAATGGGCTGCATGAGCAACACAAACCCGCCCAAGGGAAGCTGCGATTTGCCCGAGAGCAGAGTCTCGATCACCACGGCAAACGCGCCGAGCTGCAAGCCGACGACAGCGCCGAGCAGCGAGCCCATCCAGAGCCTCGAACGGGTGGGGGTGTGGCCCAGCACTGCTCGGTACAAGGGATAGGCGACAAAGCAGGGAAACAATCCGAGGTTGAGGGTATTGCACCCAAGCGCGAGCAGGCCGCCGTCGCCGAACAACAAAGCCTGAACAGCGAGGACCGACGCAATGGCGAGCAGCGCCGCATGGGGACCGAGCATGGCCGCGAGAAGCAGACCTCCCCCCAAGTGACCGCTCGAACCCGTACCGGGAATGGTGAAGTTGATCATCTGCGCAGCGAACACGAACGCCGCGCTCACGCCCATGAGCGGCACGAGCTTCTCGTCGCCCGCGATTCTGAGCTTCTTCGCGCTATAGATGGTTAACCCACCGGCCACTGCCCACCCAGCGGCGCCCACTGCGGGAGATAGAAGCGCATCTGCCATATGCATGAAGCTCACCCTCTCTTCTCGGTGAACCGGCCCGGTGTCGAAACACCTGGTAACAAAATCGGGTTTTTCGTAACACTGGCGTCCTGAACTTGGCAACTGCTTTTTGGAAGAATCGCGCTCACCGCTTCTCTGCTCTGCTCGACCGAAAGGCAAGAGTTTCGAACGGCCGATGAACTGTCGGGGGAGCGAAGGTAATCGAGGGTTCGAGCGCGTTAAGCCTAAGCTGAAGCGTTACCGTCAGAGCCCGGCTCACAGGGGGGAGAGACCCCAGTAGTAGTTCAACGGACCGGATGAGGAGTCGTTGTCGAAAAAGACCGAGTAGTCACCTGGGTCGAGCTCGATGTCGATGCTGGCCAGCTCGCAGCCCAGGCTGTCGGTCTGGGATTCGGTGTCAGAGGCGTCCCATTCTTCGCAGCGCGGGTCGACCGTCGCGCAGACGAGTTCAGAGGCTGGATTTCCGCACTGGTTGCGCACGTAAACAATGGGATTGCCGCCGTTGAGGCCAGCGTAGAAGTAAGAGGGCACGCGCACATGGAGGGTGAGAACCAGATCCGGTCCTGCGCCTCCGCAGCTTCCCTGAGCGTCGTCCGCGTAGTTCTCGGCGTAGAAAATGTCTTCATCGAATTGCTGTTCGAAATTGGTTTCATCGAGCGCCGGTAGCAGATCGCCGCAGCCCTCACCCCGAGCATTGGGGTCCACTCGGCAGCCTTCTTCGCCGTTCTCGAAACCGGGCAGGCAGCTGCACTGGTGGTCGCCGGCTGTGACCATGGTACAGAGCGAGCCCGCCGCATCGCCACAGGGGTTCGGAACGCACGGATCGTCGATACACAATCCATCTATCTCTACGGAGCCTTGGGCGCAGTGGCACTCGTAGGCGAGCCAGTCCTCGTTGGGCACGCAGCTCTTGCCCCCGTCGCAGGCCACCCCGGCGCAGGGATCCGCGACCAACGCGTAGGACAGCCGGGCCCCTAACGCAGCCAAGTCCCCGGACTCGACGATGAGCGAGTATTGACCAGGTTCGACGACGGCTTGCACCCGCAAATCTAAGCGTTCGCAAGCCTCGGTGTCCTGCGGCCAGGTGTCGCTCTCGACCTCGGGGTCGGTGCTGTTGGGGGACTCGTCGCTGGCGGAGGTGGTGTCGGGTTCTCCTGCTTCTCTAGGTAAGGGTGCCGGCTGCTGCCCGCCCTCACCCTCGAGGTACTCGCCGCAGGCCAGGCTACCCTCACCCCCGCACTCGGCTTGGACGTACAGCGCACCCAGCGAGTAGCAAGGCTCATTAAAGGCGGCCGAGGCCACGAGCAAGCTGCGCGAGGAGGCGACGAGCGTGTACACGACCTCAGGCAGGTTGTAGGCGCTGCAGTTGCCCTCGATGGTATTGGGATAGTTGCCCCGAGGGATCTCCACGTTGCCCTCGGTCCCAGGCAGGGCGATGGCGTGGTCGCAGGTAGCGCCGGGGATGGGCTGACACTCTCCCTGCTCGTCTGCCCGGGCGCCGACCTCGCAGGGGCAATCGTAGTTACCCGGCTTATAGTCATCAAACACACAGGCGGTGTGAGCTGCGGTGCACGGGTTTGAGACTACGCACGGATTGTCCACGCAGGCGTCCTCTTCATCGGAGTAAACCTGCACTCCATCGCACCAATAATTGGTTGTCTCGGTGTCGCTAGAAGTGTCGTCAATCGTTGTCAATGCCGTGCTGGGATCCTCGATAATGCTCGAGGTCGGGATCGGGTCTTCGGTGTCGTCCAGGCCTGAGTTCCCGGAACATCCAGCGAGGAACATCCCCGCGCTCAACATCACCGCAATCCCTGATTTAGCGATTTGTTTAAACATCTTTATTCTCCTCATTTGCCAATCGCTGCTTCCCACCGGATACCGTGGTCTTTCGCCCACCCTATGTGGGCTCGCGACATGACAATGGATTGCGAAGCAACTGCCGTGCCGAGTCTGCTGGCTTTATAAATATTAGCAGATACAATGGGTTGCCGTAGAGCCAACTGTGCCGATATGTGCCAATGCTCTTGAGGAAAGGCTCTTTGCGAACGCCAAACTCATCCCCGGGTGCTCAAGGATGGCCGGCTCATGGCACCCGTGGATACAGCATGCTATGGCGTAACAACGATGGTCGATAAATCGAAGAAACGTCGACACCCTGTTCACGTCGACAAACCCTTGCCGAGGACCAGCCGATGGTCGAGCTTCCCCGCTCTGCTCGAACAGCGGTTCGGGACAGCTCTTTTCGTTCTTGCCCTGTTGTCCGTGTCCGTTCGAGTGGCCGTCATGTTTGGGGTTTGGGCGCTGCCCCAATCGTATCTCGTGGCTGCGGATCTCGCGCACTACCGCCGAGACGGGCTCGCGCTGGCAGGCCTGTCCGAGGGGAGTCTCGCGCCAGTGTTTGGGCTGAGCCCTTTGGCCACATTCTGGCAAGCCCTGTGGTACTGGCTCCTGGGTCCATCGGTGTTTTCCGTGGTGATCCCCCAGATTGGTGTCGGCACAGGCAGCGTGCTGCTCACGGCCCTCGTCGGTAGGCGCGTGAGCGGGTCGGGAGTCGGCCTGTTCGCAGGAATGATGGTGGCGCTTTCACGGCCTCTCGTGGGTTTCGATATTGCCCTGCTCGACACTTCGTTGTCGGTCATGCTCGCGCTGGCCGCTGTGTGGATGTGCCTTTGGAGCGCGCAGCGTCCGAGCCTCGGGACCTCTGCCCTGCTGGGTCTGACCCTGGGCATCGGAGCCGTGTGTCGCCCCAACAGTTTGCTGCTCGCGCCCATGGCCTTCTTCATCCTGTGGAGCGCTGGGCAGAGCCTGCCCCTTGCGCGGCGATGCGCCATGGCCGCGCTTCTCGTGATCGCCACGCTCCTGCCCATCGCTCCGGTCACGGTGTCCAACTACGTTCGAGGCAACGCGTTCGTGCCCGTGACTCACAGCGCGGGCATGAACCTCTTCTTCGGCAACTACCGCCGCTCCACGGGCCGTCTCGAGCCAGGCCTGGGCTGCGCTACTGCTGCCGAGGCCTTCGAGTTCTTCCACGAAAAGGCCGAAGAAGCCCTGGTTCGACCGTTGAACGACGCCGAGGTTTCCTCGTACTGGAGTGGCCAAGCGCTCCATGAAATCGCCCAGGATCCGCGGCGCTGGCTCGGCCTCCTCGGCCGAAAGGCACTCTTCGGCCTCAATAGCGTCGAGAACCCAGACTCGTGGAGCCTGCCGTTTCTCGAGCTCGCCGCACCCCTCTTGCGCCTCCCCTTTGTCACCTTTGGTTGGCTGCTGCCGCTCGGGCTCCTCGGGCTCGCCCTTCTGTGGCGCGGCGGACCGCCCGGAACCAGGGCGATCCATGGCGTGTGTGCCTATTCGTTGCTCATCATGGTGGTGTTCTTCGTTTCATCGCGCTTTCGCGCACCAGCTCAGCCACTGCTCGCCATCGGTACAGCCGTCGCTCTCGCGTGGCTCCTCGACACGGCCCAGCACACGCCCAGACCTTTGAGAAAGCTCGCGCCTGCCGCGCTCCTCATCGCCCTCGGCGCCGGTGTCACCTTTCTGCCCATCCTCGAACCCGTCATGGAACCCGAGGTCGAGGCCCTGAGCCAGGCCTACACGAACGAGCGCGCTGACCAAAAAGCCATCGCGACGTTCGAGCGGATCCGGGCTGCGGCAAAAGAGCGAGCTCTCGAGGGAGTCGAATTGTGGGCGGCACGGGCCATCGCGATACACCAGGAGGCCCTGCGCCAACGGCAGTGAGATGGCCATCCATCATCCCAAGACCGGAATCCGCCAAAGGCTTAGTCGCGCCATCGACGCGGCGCGGGGCCGAGCCGTAGTCTATGACCTCTCGCCGTGGGAACGATTGTTGCCCGCCATCGAAGCCCACCATGTGGAAACCGGTCTGGAAAACTGTACGAACGAAGAGCTGCAGTCACGCGCTGCGGCGCTACGTTCTCGAAGCGGTTCGTTCGATCTGGATGTGCGGTTCCTCATCGAAGGAGCGGCCCTGGTGCGGGAGGCCTGCAGCCGAGCCCTGCGATTGCGTCACTACGACGTGCAGCTCGTCGCCGGTTTGGCCATGGCGCAGGGAAATCTCGTTGAGATGCAGACAGGAGAGGGCAAGACACTCGTGGCTGTCATCCCAGCGGTGCTGCGCGCGTTGCAGGGCAAGGGTGCCCACGTGCTCACCTTCAACGACTACCTGGCGACCCGAGACGCGGTGTGGATGGGGCCGGCTTACGAGCTTCTCGGACTCACCGTGGGAATCGTCTGCCAGGGAATGTCTGCCGACGAGCGCCGAGCGGCGTACAAGGCGGACGTGACCTACGCAACAGCGCGCGAGGTGGGCTACGATCTTCTGCGCCAGAGTCTCATCGTGGATTTGTCACAGGCAGTGCTTCGCCCGTTTCATTTCGCGGTCGTCGATGAGGCGGACTCCGTGCTCATCGATGAAGCGCGCGTGCCTCTCGTCATCGCCGGCGGCCAGGACGAAGACTTCGAAGGTCATGACCGCACGGATCTCGCTAGGTTGACGAATGGGCTGCTCCCATCGAAACATTTCCATATCGACGATGGCGCTCGCACCGTGTCCTTCACCGAAGAGGGTTTTGACTACATCGAGAGAGCACTGGGCTGCGGACCTCTTCAGAACGAGGCCGGCCGACCGCTCATGACTGGACTCAACCAGGCACTGCACGCCAAGGCGCTTCTCCGGCGCAACGTGGACTACATCGTCCGCGACGGCGTCATCGAAATCGTGGATGAATTCACTGGAAGAGTGGCCCAAGGCCGGCGTTGGCCTCATGGACTGCACTGTGCCGTGGAGGCAAAGGAGGGCGTACCTGCGCAGCCCCAAGGCTGCGTGCTCAATTCAATCGCCATTCCACATCTCATTCGGCTGTATCCCCACCTGTGTGGCATGACTGGCACCGCGCTGCCGGCCGACGACGAGCTCGCCTTGTTGTACGGTTTGACGACCGTGGTCATCCCGCCCAACCTGCCCTGCATCCGGCTGGATCTCGACGATGTGCTCTTCACCCACAAGCAAGCCAAGCACGGCGCAGTCGTGGCAGAGGTGATCTCGGCTCACCGGGCCTCGAGGCCCGTGCTCATCGGCACGGCCAGTGTAGAAGAGTCGGAGCTCTACGCCTTGTTGCTGCGCAAAGCCGGGGTCGATTGTCAGGTGCTCAATGCGGCGAACGATGCCGTCGAGGCAGCGATCATCGCCGAAGCCGGAGCTTCGGGGGCGGTCACCGTGGCCACCAACATGGCAGGTCGCGGAACAGACATCAAGCTCGGCGGATCGGACGGGGTCGGGCGAGACGCCGTCATCGACGCGGGTGGACTCTACGTCATCGGCACCAGCCGATTTGAGAGCCGTCGCATCGACAACCAACTCCGAGGTCGCAGCGGCCGCCAGGGAGATCCGGGCATGTCGCGATTCTTTCTGAGCCTCGAAGACGATCTCATGGTGCGGTATTCCCTAGCCGAATGGATTCCCGCCGCTGTGCGCGAGCTACGTCGCGACAGCCCCATCGACGACCCCACGGTCACTGAGAAACTGTCGGTGGTCCAGCGTAAAATCGAGGGAGAGAGCTGCAAAATCCGTCGCACGCTCTGGGAATACGCCAGCCTCGTGGAGAGTCAGCGATGTGCCTGGCAAGAGGAGCGAGAGCACGTGCTCGCGGGCCAGCGGCGGGGTCTACTCGAGGAGCACTGCAACGACAAGTGGAATGACTGCCGTGCGTCGATCGCAGAATCGGTGCTGTTCGAGGTCGAGCATCGACTCACCCTGTATTTCATGGATCGTGCCTGGTCCGACCATCTTCTCGCTATCGAGGATATTCGCGAAGGCATTCACCTTTCGAGTCTCGGCGGCAAGGTGCCGCTGCTCGAGTTCCGAAAAGCGGCGTTCGAAGCCTTCGACGACATGCGCCAATCCGTGGACGAACAGATAGTTGCGGCCTTTGAACGCGCTGAGATCACCCCGTCGGGCATTAACGATTCCAAAGAGGGCCTGCTGCGGCCTACGTCGACCTGGACGTACCTCGTGGACGACAGTCCCTTCGAGTGGCTGGGAGCAATATCGTCGATGGCAAACATAGGGCTGGGCATCGCCGCGGGCTTATGGTGGCCGTTGTTCGTGGTCAAGGCGCTTTGGGACAAACGGCGGAAGCGTTAGAATCAGATCGATGCAAGATGGCACAAAACAGAACTCCAACGTGCTGTCCTATCATCACTTGTCCACCTCGCTCCGAACGTCCCCGATGGCCCCCGCCTGTTCTCTCTATATGTCAATTGTCGTGGATTGACCCCCCTTTCCGGTCCAGATGGCCTTCCCTCGGGGAGCGTTTACATTATGACCGACGTCACCGCGCAACGAGAGCTCGAGCAGCAGCTCTATCACGCTCAAAAAATGGATGCGATCGGCCGACTCGCCGGCGGAGTGGCCCACGACTTCAACAACCTCCTGTCGGTCATCATCTCCTACGGCGAATTCCTCATGGAGTCATCCTCCAGCCCCGAAGCCAAGGCCGATGCCGCCGAGATCGTCAAGGCCGGCCACCGGGCCGCGGGGCTCACGCGACAGCTTTTGGTGTTCAGTCGCAAACAAACGGCCAAACCCTCTGTCATCTCACCCAACAAAGTGGTCGACGATCTCTCCAAAATGCTGTCCCGCCTCGTCGGCGAGAAACACAAACTTCGCCTGTCTCTCTCTGCCAAGCCAGGTTGCGTCTATTTCGACAAAGCCCAGTTAGACACCCCATCCCACCCAAAGGGAACAAATGAATATCACGCAGTTTTTCCGGAGCCTGCGGCTCGCGGGCTCAGCGTCGGTGGATATGGAGGCTTCCTGGCTGCGGTCCTGGGCTCGATTGGGGCGCGGTACGTGCTGTAACTCTCGAATTTCGGCGCGGTCTGGCAGAACTCGGGTCTGTGCTGGCTCATCTGGGCGCAAACAACGGGTCATAAGGCGCAGCTCGGCCCTTGGACGATTGGGGTGTCGGCGCTTAGGGGGGTCTCGGACCCGCGCTGCCAGTCCTAGCCGATGGGCACGGCGCAGGACGGTGGGTAGCTGCCTCTCGGCCACTCCACGGTGGGTCTCTTGCCCGCTTGCGCGGCGTTGACAAAACCGTAGTAGACCTCGCGATAACCGCCTACGTGGCCCCGGTAGCTGTCGAGCAGCTCGTCGGTCTTGGCCTTGTCTAGGCTGAACACCTTGATCCGCGGCCGGCGCGACGGCTCGGACGGGCGATCGGTGAAGCTCTGGGCCAGCACCAGGTCCATGCCCAGGCAGGGCCGGTTTTC
>JALOQD010000146.1 GCA_025453525.1 Myxococcota bacterium | reverse complement strand
GTGGGCATCGGGCTCGTCGTCTTTTCCACCGCGAGCCTCAAGTTCCGCAAGCGCCTGGCTTGATCCACCTTTCTTCTATTTTCCGAGCGGGAAACCGTGTTATGAATCCGCGCCGTGTTCGAGGACAAGCGCATCGCCGTCATAGTCCCTGCCCACAACGAACGTCGCCTGATCACCCAGGCCGTGTCGTGCATCCCGGCCTATGTCGATCACATCATCGTAGTGGATGACGCCAGCACCGACGGAACGCGGGAGGCTCTGCTGCAACATCAGGACGCGAACCTCGTCGTTTTGCGCCACGAGAACAATCGCGGGGTGGGTGCGGCCGTGGTCACGGGGTATCGCGAGGCCATCCGCCTGCGCGCCAACGTAGCGGTGGTCATGGCCGGCGATGCGCAGATGGATCCAAAGGATCTGCCGAGGCTCCTCGAGCCCGTGGTGCGCGGCGAGGCCGACTACGTCAAGGGCGATCGCCTGTCGTGGCCCGGAGTGCATCGAGTGATGCCTTGGGAGAGGCTGATCGGCAACCATGTGCTCACCTGGGCCACCAAGCTCTGCTCCGGGTTTTTCGAGGTGCGCGACTCTCAGTGCGGCTACACCGCTGCCTCGACCCAGCTCCTGTCGATGATGGATCTCAACGTCCTTTATCCTCGCTATGGCTTTCCCAATGACATGCTGGCCGAGCTGCGCATCTGCGGCGGACGGCTGGCTCAGGTGCCGGTCCGTCCCATTTATGGAATGGAGCAGTCGGGCATTTCCCTGCGCACCGCTGTGTTCGGCGTGCCCAAGGTGCTGGTTCGCTCCTTGGCTCGGCGAGTGCTTTCCGGTCGGGTCCACCCACGTTTCGTGAGAACGAAGTGAAGATCGGCTTTGTCACGAGCTCCTTTCCGCGCTTCGCCGACGAATGCGCAGGGATCTTCGTACTGGAGATGGCCCAAGCCCTCATCGCTCGCGGACACAGTGTCGAAGTCGTGGCTCCGGGAAGCGATGTCGCGCCGCATTGGTCAAGAAGGCCCGGCTGGCTCGGCGGCATCCGCGCCTTCGAGGCTCCCTATGCTCCGAAGCGAGCTTTTCAGAGGCTCTTTTATAGCCCAGGGGCGCCCGAGCGATTCGAGGAAAGCCCTCGACATGCATGGCTCGCCGCTCCTGCGACCTTGAGCCTCTCTTGCACTGCCAGGCGCCTCGCTTCGACCTGGGATGCCGTCGTCAGCCACTGGCTCGTGCCCAGCGGCCTGGCCGTTCGTCATGCTCTCGATCAAAAGATCCCTCACCTTTCCATCGCCCATTCTGGAGACGTTCATTTGCTCGGCAGGCTCCTGGGCGGAGGCGCCATCGCAGCGCATGTAGCGAGGTCGTGCACGATGGTGGGGTGCGTTTCACAGGACCTGCGGTGCAAGCTGCTCCGCCTTCTTCCTCCAAAAGAGAGATCGACCTTGGAGCCGCGGATCGAGGTGTTGCCCATGGGGTATGACGATCGATTCGCGCAGCTCGGGAAGGAGCGCACCTACGAGACCAAGCAGCCGGTCACTGTCGTGTGCCTCGGTCGCCTGGTGCCCATCAAGGGCCTCGAGGTGCTACTCCAGGCGCTCGAGGGGATTCCACGAGCGCGGCTTCTCGTCGGCGGCGACGGTCCTTCGCGTCCGGCGCTCGAGCAATGGGCCGAACAGCACGGCCTGGATGCGACCTTTCTCGGTCGCGTGCCCCCGCAGCAAAGGCCCGATCTTTTGCGACAGGCCGACATCTACGTGTTGCCGTCCCTCGAGCTCGCGTCGGGCCGAAAGGAGGGAATGCCCCTGGGTCTCGTGGAAGCCATGGCCAGCGGGCTGCCCGTCGTCGCGTCCCGCACCGGCGGCGTCGGCGAGTTGGTCACGCACGGGGAAACCGGCCTACTGGCGACTCCAGGAGATGCTCGGTCGCTGTCCCAGGCCATTGCCAAGCTCGCGGACCATCCTGCGCTGCGGGCTCGGCTCGGGCAGGCAGCAGCCGCCGCCACGAGAGATCGAACCTGGTCGGCGCTTTCGGCTCGGTATGAGGAGAGGCTTTCTTAATCCGCTCTTGACAGAAAGCCCCCTAAATCTGTAAATGGACCTCGGCCTGTCATAGGAGAACAAAAGTACATGGATATTCGCAAGTTCGACATTAGAGTGGTTCGAAGGTACGTGAATGCGGGCCTGGTCTCCCTCGATGAGTACGAAAAAGAGCTCGCCAGGCTTCCCGATCTCTCTTCTCAGGCCGCGCACCTCGAGACAGCGGCGGGCCCGAGGGCAGAGGCGGACCACATCGCCGATGGCGACGAAAGCGCAGACGCCTGACACACTCGCCGCAGGGCGAACGGAGAGCCGATGATCGACGACACCAGCACCGGTGATCCCCTCGACAGCATGGGCGAAGAGCTCGATGGCGATCCCAACGTCCCCATCGACTTTGCAACCTTCGTCTTGTCCCTGAGCTCTTCGGCCACCTATCACCTCGGCTTGTTGCCACACCCGGACTCTGGCGAGCCCTGCGCCAATCTGCCGATGGCCAAGCAGACCATCGACATCTTGTCGCTCCTCCAGGAAAAGACCAAGGGCAACCTCAACGGGGAAGAGGAGCGCCTGCTCGGCGATATCCTCTACAACCTGCGCATGGCCTTCATCCGCGAAGCAGCGCGCTGCAAAGAGCGCAAGGCGTAAAGTGCACGGCAGCTTGTGCTCCTTGACGAATCGCGGTCTCGTCCTTTCTGCGCTCCTGGGTCTTGGGGCAGGCTGTCGGCCCGTGCAGGACAATCCCCAACCCGCTAGCCTCATCGCGCCGGCACCACCACGCGAAACAGCGGCGCCAACTCCAGAGGTACGGGTCGTCTACCCATCGACGCCCGGCTCGTTCGTTCCAGTTGTCAAGCAGGTCAAGTCTTCGGTGGTGTCCATCTTCACGGCCCAGATCGTACGCGAGAGCCCGCTCGGAGGTTGGCCTCTGTTCGACGGCTTGCTCGGCCGCGTGCCCAGGGACAGAATCCAGCGCTCCTTGGGCACCGGTTTCATCCTCGACACACAGGGCTACGTGCTCACCAACTACCATGTGGTGCGAGGCGCGCAGGAGATCCTAGTGACCCTGGAGGATGGCCAGGAGGTGAGCGCCACCCCCGTGGGCGCTGAGCCTGGCATCGATGTCGCGCTTCTGCATGTGCAGGCAGCGGATCTGACGCCTGCGGTGCTCGGCGACTCCGACGCCTTGGAAGTGGGCGAGTGGGTGCTCGCCATCGGCAACCCCTTCGGCCTGTCCCAGACCGTGACCGCGGGCATCGTCAGCGCCAAGGGCAGGGCCTCGCGAGAGCTGGGCATGAACGAGCGTGGCTACCAGAACTTCATCCAGACCGACGCCTCCATCAACCCCGGCAACTCGGGCGGCCCACTCATCAACACCGTCGGCGAGGTGGTGGGCATGAACACCGCTGTGTCTTCGGCCGGGCAAGGCATCGGCTTTGCCGTGCCCATCAACATGGTCAAGGCCATTTTGTCCCAGCTCCGGCGGACAGGTCGTGTGGCCCCGGCTTGGCTCGGAATCAGCGTAGCCGAGCTGCCGCCGCAGTTGTCCTCTCGGTACGGGCTCAATCCCCAGGAGACGGGCGTGATGGTGACCGACGTCTATCCTGGCACGCCGGCCGCAGGAGTGGGGGTGGAGCCGGGCGACATCGTCGTCGCGTTCAACGGGCAAAGGGTCGGCAGCGCCGCCGAGTTGTCGTGGCTCACGGCCACGGCTGGAATCGGCAACACGGTTTCTCTCGCTTTGTGGCGCGCGGGAAAGCGCCACAGCCTCGATCTCAAGGTGACGGCCAAGCCTTTGCAACGAGGATGACGCGAGCGCTCGGGGCGAGGTAGGATGGATTTTGAATCATGCCCGATTCGATTCGCATCGAGCTGTGCAGCTCCGACACCCAGTTCTTGTCGCTGGCAGGTGAGTATCTTGCCGCGCGTCCTGCCGAACACGCGCTCATCGATGACGCGCTCTCTCGCCATCGAGCCCCTGACGGCAGCGATGGGCTGGGCTTTCAACTGCTCGTCGCCCTGCGCCAGGGCAAAACCGTGGGGTTTGCCGTGTTCGCCCTGCCGCGCACCGTGTTCCTTCCGGTCATGCACTGGTCGGCAGCCGCGGCCCTGGCCAGCGAAATGGCCCGCCGCGGCCTGGTCCTGCCCACCGTCATTGGTCCAGACCCGTGCATCGACGCCTTCGCTTCGGCGTGGACAGCGGCGACCGAGGAGGCCTTTCGGTGTCGCCACGAGCTCGTGTTGTACGAAACCAGAGTGGTTCTCGAGCCCCGTCCGGTGGAAGGACGGTTGCGTCGCGCCGAACGAGCGGACCTCGATCTCGTGACCCAGTGGCAGGAGGAGTTCGTCAGAGAAACCAAGGTCGCTGACGACATCCATCTTGTGAGCCGGCGCGTCGCGGAGCAACTCAAAGACGGGCGCCTCTATGTCTGGGATGTGGACGGCATTCGAGCGAGCATCGCCCACAGCCACAAAAGGCTCGCAGGCGCGAGACTCTACGGCGTGTACACTCCCGTGCCGTGGAGAGGCCGCGGCTACGCCACGGCCATGACCGCAGCCTTGACGAGGAGCTTGCTCGCCACAGGCCACGAGCGATGCATCTTGTTCGCCGATGCCCACAACCCCACCTCCAACCAGATCTACGCTCGGATCGGCTACCGCGAGCGCGGCAGATGGAAAGAGCTCGAGCGGGTGACTTAAAGGGCGCCTTCGCGGCCGGCCTTGGAGCCCTCATCCCCGGCCCTTCTCCCGGCGGGAGAAGGGTGAAACGAGGTCGAAACCGCGCAGGAGTGGAAGGCGAGGGCGTTGGGTTCACGTCCGCTGAGTGGATCAGCTCCATTGCCCTCTCCCCCCGGGAGAGGGTCGGGGTGAGGGCTCCATTGCCCTCTCCCCCCGGGAGAGGGTCGGGGTGAGGGCTCCATTGCCCTCTCCCCCCGGGAGAGGGTCGGGGGGAGGGCCCCATTGCCCTCTCCCCCCGGGAGAGGGTCAGGGTGAGGGCCGCCTTAGAGCGCGTCCTGTGGGGGTCCACTCATGAATGTCCCGGACCTGTACTCGGCGAACGCGCGATCGAGCTCTTCCTCCGTGTTCATGACGATGGGTCCTCGCCAGGACACGGGCTCGCGCAGCGGCCGTCCGGCGCAGAGCAAGAAGCGAACGCCCACTTTGCCGGTTCGCACCGAGACGACGTCCCCAGGTCCGAATCGCACGATGGAGCCGTCCACCACGGTCGCCAGGGACGAGGCGTTGCCCATCTCGGCGCGGCCCTCGAACGTATATGCCAAGGCCTCCATCGCACTGTCGATGGGCAAGGACGCGGAGGTTTCGGGCGCCACCGTGACATCGACGAAGAGCGGAGCGGTTACGACGTCCTGGATCGGCCCGTGCTCTCCACCGAGCTGGCCAGCGATGAGCCGACACTCGACGCCCTTCCCCTGCTCGAAACGTGGGATTTGGGCGGCCGCGACTTCGCGATACCGCGGAGGCATCATTTTGTGACTGGCTGGCAGATTGGCCCACAGCTGGAAGCCGCCCATGCGACCGCCCTCCCCTGCCTTGGGCATTTCTTGATGGATGATCCCCCTGCCCGCGGTCATCCACTGCACGTCACCCGCGCCGATGACGCCGCGATGGCCCAAAGAGTCACCGTGCTCCACCTGCCCTTCGAGCATGTAGGTGATGGTCTCGATGCCGCGATGGGGATGCCAGGGAAAGCCCGCCTCGTAATGCGCGGGGTCGGGCCCCCTAAAATCGTCGAGCAACAGGAACGGATCGAACGCCGTCGCCTCGCGAAACCCGAACGCTCGGCGCAAACGAACACCAGCGCCTTCGATCGTCGGCTGGGAAGCCTTGATGGATTGAATGCCGCGAATCTGGGTCATGAAATTTCCTTCTCCCCTCCTGGGAGCCACGCTCGGCCAGGAGAATGCGCATCTTTAAGCTTCCTCGTTAGATTTCCAGCACCACCGGGCAATGATCCGAACCCATGACCTTGGGCAGAATCTCGGCGCGCTTGAGCCTTGGCCGCAGGCTCTGCGAAACGCAGAAATAGTCGATCCTCCAACCTACATTGCGCTCGCGAGACTTTCCGAAGTGACTCCACCAAGTGTAGTGGCCGCCTTCCTCCGTGAACTCTCGGAACGCGTCGACGAATCCGGCATCGAGGAGCGCGGTGAAGGTGGCGCGCTCTTCGTCGGTAAAGCCGGCGTTTTTGCGATTGGCCTTGGGATTGGCCAGGTCGATCTCTTTGTGCGCGACGTTGAGATCGCCGCAGAAAACCACGGGTTTGGTGCGCTCGAGCTGCTTGAGGAAGGCGCGAAACGCCGGGTCCCACTGCGCGGTGCGGTACTCGAGCCGGGTCAGGCCGGCTTGCGAATTGGGCGTGTAGACATTGACCAAGAAGAAATCCTCGAGCTCGGCCCAAAGGACGCGGCCTTCGTCGTCATGCTCTGGCAGGGCCATGCCGCGGCTCACGGTCGAAAGCGGCAGGCGAGACAAGAACATCGTGCCTGAGTATCCCTTCTTGCGCGCCGGGTTCCAGTGCTGCTCATAGCCGGGAAGGTCTAGCTCTACCTGCTCGGGCTGCGCGCGAACCTCCTGTAGGCAGAGGATGTCGGCATTCACTTCTGCGACGAATTCATAAAAGCCCTTTTGCAGGACCGAGCGCAGTCCGTTGACGTTCCAGGAAACGAGCCTCATGGCACTTTTTTCTCTCTTTCTATTCTTGCCTCGCGACCCAAGGCACCAGACAATACGGACACTCGGGTTATAGAATAGAATACCGCTCAATGGGAACGGAGCGCACGCAGCCCAAAATGGATAAACGCGCCTACATCGGGCAACTCGTGGACGGCAAGTACCAGCTCGTGGACCTTTTGGGCGAAGGCGGTATGGCCGCCGTGTACCTCGCCGACCACACCGTGCTTCACCAGAAGGTCGCGCTCAAGGTGCTGCGGTCCGAAAAGGTCAAGGATCCAAGCGCGATCAAGCGCTTCTATCGGGAGGCCCAGGCCACAGCCGCCATTGCCCATCCCGCGATCGTCAACATCTTCGACGCTGGCCAGGCCCCCTGGGGCGAGCCTTACCTCGCCATGGAGTACCTCAAGGGCGAGAGCCTGGGCACCCTCATCGAGCGAGTGGGCGTGCTGTCCCTTTCCGAGGCTGCCGCGCTCATCACGCCCGTGCTCGAGGCTCTGAGCGCCGCCCACCAGGCCGGCATCGTGCATCGAGATCTCAAACCCGAGAACATCTTTCTCGCTAAAAACGAGGCCGGTGGCGTGGAAGTGAAGATCATCGATTTTGGTGTGTCGAAGTTCACGCGACAAGCCGGGAATTTCACCCAGCTCACCCAACTCGGCGCCATCGTCGGCACGCCCCATTACATGCCCATCGAGCAACTCCTCGGTCAGGAGATCGACCACCGGGCCGACATCTATGCTTGCGGCGTCGTGCTCTATGAGATGCTCACCGGCCGACGACCGTTCGACGCACCCAACTACACGGCAGTGCTCGGCCGCATCATGAGTCAAAAGATGACGCCCCCGCACAAGGCCAACCCGGCGTTCCCGCGCCAGGCCGAACCGCTGATTTTAAAGGCCATGTCCCGCGAGCCCAAGGACCGCTATGCGAGCGCGGCGGCGATGCGCCTTGCCGTGTCGGCCATCGCGTCGGACGAAGTGCGGTTCAACGGTGCAAAAACCATGGCCACACGAGTGAGTAGCGCGTTCGTCGGCCTGGGCGACCTCGGCCGCCCCGAGCCTCCGACTGCCCAGTTTCGAGAACCCATCGATACGGTGGACGAAGAGCGACCAGCGACCGTCGATACATGGTCCGGATCAGGCACGCATCGAGGACCGTCGAGGGGTCTTGGGCTCATGCTCGCGGGCGTCTTCGTCGGCTCGCTGCTCGTCACAGCGGGCATCATCGGCGCGGTGCTCGTCTTCGAGAGTCGCTCTGCCTCGAGAGAGGACAAAGCGAAAATCGCCGCGCTGCCAACCCTGCCCGAAGCGCCCGAGGCGCCTGTCGCGGCCACAACGCCACAGACTCCTAGGGTCACGGAAGCTCCTTCTCCCCGTCCAGACAGCGTGCGCATTCATCTCATCGATTTGCCGAGCAAGGCCAGGGTCCAGTTCGACGGCGGTCTGGTGGCCGCCAACCCATTTCGCGTCAAACCCCGAAGCGCCTCGGTCCCGCTGCGGGTGGTGGCCGAGGGGTTCAATGCCTTCGAGCTGGCGTTCATCCCCGACAAAGATACGACCATCGTGGTTCAGATGACGCCCAAGCCCACCTCGCGCAGTCGACGGCACCGCAACAAAGCTGTTGTTTTGGATGACTCGGCCGCGCCGCTTTCCACGGCGCCAGCGCGTTCTACGGACAACGACGACGACGACGACGACTATCGCTTGCATGACTAAAGATTTCTCCAACTGACAACCCAGCGGAATTGGTGCTACTGTGCCCCTCATGGCGCGCATCGCCTCATCGCTCATTTGCTTGATCTGCGGCGCGGCCCTTTGGCTCGGCTGTGGGCCCCGCGCGTCGTCGAACCCGCGCAGCGCCGAACAGGAGCCCGAAAAAACGCAAGCCACCTCAGTCGAGCCCCTCGCCTCAGACACGCACATATCGGTCCCCGGGGTGGAGGTCGAGCCCAACGCCCCGTTCGCCATGGACGGAGGAGATTCTCGCCATCTCTATCGCGTCGACCGGCCAGGGCCGAGAACACGGCCAGTGGAAGTGTCTTCGTTCCACACCGGTGCGCGGGTCTTTGCCTCTGCCGTGCTCGGCCCCGATGACTCGCTGTATATCGGCTCGGTGGATCGTACCTTCAGCGCCTTGCGCAAAGACGGCCGCTTGCGTTGGAGCTATGTCTGCGACGAGCCTTTCTTTTCTTCCGCAGCCGTGAGCGAGGCCGGTGTCGTATACGTGGGCTGCGACGACGGAACCCTGCTCGCCTTTGGCGCCGAGGGCACAGTGCGGTGGACGTACCGTGCCGCACAAGACGTGGATGCGTCCCCAACCATCGCTCCCAACGGTGCGCTCTACGTCGGCGCCGACGGCCTGCACGCCGTGGCGGCGAGCGGTCAAAAACTGTGGCACCTGGACCTCGGAGGCCATGTCAGCGCGCCTGCCACGGTGCGCCTAGACGGACGCATCGTCGTGGGTGCGCATGATCACCGACTCTACACCGCAAGACCCGACGGCACGGTGGAGTGGGCCTACGCCACCCGCGGTCCGATCGAGGGAGCGGCAGCGGCATTGTCCAACAATGACGTGGTATTCGGCTCTGGCGATGGCTACGTCTACCGACTCGCAGCGACCGGAGGCATGCGCTGGAGAACCAAGACGCAAGGACCGGTGCGCGCCGGAGTGGCTGTCGATAAAGCTGAGCGTACGGTCTACGCGGCGTCCATGGACGGCTCGCTCTACGCACTGGCGGCGGACACGGGCAAACCCCTCTTTACGACAGCGACAGGAGGGCCTTTGCGCGCCTCTCCTGTCTTGGACAGCGAGGGACGGGTGTACGTGGGCTCTCGCGACGGCTATCTCTATGCCATCGACGGGCTCGGAGGAGAGATCGTTTGGCGTCTCGACCTCCACGCCGAGATCGATTCCACCGTGGCGGTGCTCAGCGAAAGGCAGCTCGTCGTAGCCTCTGATAACGGCGCCGTTATTTGGCTCGAGGAAAGAAAACCATGACGACTCTCAGCCCGCGACAAAAGACCCTGGCCCGCGAGCGGCTCATCCTGAGCTGTCACGCTACGCGCTCAGACGAGCACGGCGGGCGCGACCGAGAGGAACCCATCTGCGAGGTGCGCACCGAGTTCCAGCGAGACAGCCACCGAGTGCAGCACAGCAAGGCGTTTCGGAGGTTGCGCGGCAAAACCCAGGTGTTTTTGTGGCCCAAGGGCGATCACTACCGCACCCGGCTCGTTCACTGCCTGGAGGTCGCGCAGATCGGCCGCACCTTGGCTCGCGCCCTAGACCTCAACGAAGACCTCACCGAAGCCATCGCCCTGGCTCACGACCTCGGCCATTCGCCCTTTGGTCACGCTGGAGAGGCGGCGCTGCAGAAGCTCGTTCCCGGCGGCTTTCGCCACGAGCGGCAGAGTCTTCGAGTCGTCGAGAAACTCGAGCGCGACGGCGCGGGGCTCAACTTGACGAGGGACGTGCGCGACGGGATCCTCAAGCACTCCAAGGGGCAGGGGCCTCTCTTGAGTTTGCCCGACGAGCTTCTTCCCGCCTCTCTCGAAGGCCAAATCGTGCGGCTCGCCGACATCTTCGCCTACGTCAATCACGACCTCGATGACGCGATGAGGGCCAAGGTCTTGCGGCCCCAAGAATTGCCGGCCGACATTCTGTCCATGGGCGCCACCCACTCGGAGCGACTGACGAACCTCGTCCTCGACGTCCTAGAGAACACAGACCTCGAGATCCATCGTCGCATCGGAATGTCCGACGCCGCAGCAACCAGACTCGAGGTTCTGCGCGACTTCCTCTACCGCAATGTCTACTACAATGAAAATGTGCACGGCGAGTTCCACAAGGCCATGAACCTCATCGAGCGCCTGTGGGAGCATTTCGTCTCCGACGTCGATCGCTTCTACGAAGAGCACTGGCCCACGGCGCTGCGCGATGGCACGCCACAAGACGACATCAGGGACTTTTTGGCCGGGATGACCGATGCTTACGCGGTGGAGATCTACGAACAGGTTTTCGTCCCGAGGCGCTGGTTCGTGCTCTAGCCAAAACTGCGCACCCCTCTGCCTCGGTGCTTTGCCCAGGAGCGGCCCACAGAGGCTCAAGGACTCCGAACGGCGGCGATCCATGCGGCGATGTCGTCGATGACATACGACGCGACGTTCTCGGGCAGGTGGTATTCGTCGGGGGTGCTCTTACCGGCCGCCTTGCCCTCCATGAAGGAGTGGTGCAGCTTGGGGTAGGTTTTCATCGTCACATTTTTTCTGCCTTCGAGGGTCTTTTTCCACAGTGCGAAGTCTTCCATCGTAACTTGGTAGTCGCGTTCGCCCTGCAGCAATAGGATCGGCTTCTTGAGGCGCCCCGCTGCCTTGAGCGCATTGAATTGCTTGGCATCGAGCCAGTATTTTGGGGAAATGCCAAAGGGCAGGTCCGCCGCATCGGTTTTTTGCGAGAGCTCCTTCCCATCCAAAACGGCGCAGGCCTTTTTCATCCTATCGACGCTAGAGGTCTCTGCGGCCGACACCTCACCGTCAAGGGAGAACAGATAATCCATCTGTTCGAGCAGGACCGTGCAGAAGTCCCGTGCGCCCGCCGCTAGCATGACGATGCCGCGCACGTCCTGGCTCGCCGCTGCGATCCGCGGCGCCAGCGCACCGCCTTCGGAGTGTCCGAGCACGAAGATGCGTTTGGGGTCGATTGTCGGCGTCGTCATGAGCAGAGCCACTCCGGCCAGCGCGTCATCGACGTACTCCTGCTTTTGTGTGAAGTCGGCGTCGAGCTTGGGGTCGTTCTTGAGCCGATCTCGGAAGACGTGCGTGCGCTTGTCGTAGCGCAGCACGGCAATGCCCTTCGAGGTGAGACCAAAGGCAAGGTCCTTGAACACGCGCTGCGTCCCAAAAGGTCCGCTCTCGTCGCGATCGCTCGGCCCTGAGCCGTGAACGAGCACGAGCGCCGGAAACGGCCCGAGCCCCTTGGGTACGGTCAAGGTGCCTGGCAGCGCCCACCCCCCGTCAACGCCGACGGTGACTTCTCGCTCGTCGATGTTTGCCGTGTGGGCGTAGGGCGGAGGCGCCCAGGGATGCCTGGGCCGGTCATACCACAGCCCGTAGATGTGCTGATCCTTGCCGAACACGACGCGCACCGGCACACGCATCTTGCCGAAGCGGCAGACCACCTCGACGATGTCAAAATCGCCTTTCCGCGACACGGTCGTCTCGACGCGATCGGTAAATGGGCCGACGTTCTTAGTCAGCTCGCTGAAGCTCTCGCCGAGCTCCTTGCCGCTCATCGCCTTGGCCATCTCGTCCGAGAAGTGTGCGGCGGCCTGCTCGTAGAGCCCCGCGGCGAGCATGTCCACAAAAGCTTCGCCGAGCTCCTTGGGCGTGCCCTGCCAGGGCTCAACGAGGGGAGCCTCGACGGGAGTCGAAGGCGGTGTGGGCTCTTTTCCCGCAGACGACGGGGCAACCGGCGCAAAGGATGCGGAATCGGTACCCAACAATCAAGGTGAGAAACCCGCGGGTCATGATCATGAGCGACCTCCCTTTACCATCCGTCCGATGCCCTCGTGCTTTCCCCCTTTCTCTGCGTGATTGCCTCCGCCGCCTCGCTCATGGGCAAAGGCCGTTGTTCCGAGCGCGAGCACTGCTGCGCTGACCAGGATTCCAGTCAAAATAAGATTGCATTTCATCTTCGTCTTTCCTTCTGGGCCCCTCACGGGCGCCGCGTCCATTGACTGTTTTCCACGCCCTTACAAACGCCGTGCCAGGAGAAGACCGGCCAAAAAGCGAATTGGTTTCGAGAAAAGCGCGTGCCGGCTCTCGCGCAATCGTTCTCGCGTTTGCCAAAACGACCCAGTACGTCCGACCTCTGAGACATCGCGGCGAGATGGGAGGATTCCGGGAAGTTCGTGTCGAAGGGTCCTGCGTCATCGTGGCCGTCAGTCGAGCCCAGAAGGATGTAGGGTCGGCAATCATACGTCGTCTTCGTGGGAGTAGCGCCTTTGCGGACTTCTTGGCCGGGATGACCGATGCCTACGCGGTGGAGATCTACGAACAGGTTTTCGTCCCGAGGCGCTGGTTCGTGCTCTAGAAACTAACGCGGCCAGCGGTCACCCATCCCCGCCAACCGGCGCTTCGCCGCTTCCACGGTATTCTCGAGCAAGCAGGCGATCGTCATCGGTCCCACCCCGCCGGGCACCGGTGTGATCCAGGCGGCCCGTACAGAGGCGGTCTCGAAGTCCACGTCTCCCACGAACCGGCCATCCTCGAGTTGATTGCTGCCCACGTCTACCACCGCGGCGCCGCTTTTTATCCATTCTCCCTTGATGAGACTGGCTTTGCCCACCGCGGCCACGACGATGTCTGCTTCGGCGATGAGGTGAGCCAGGTGCTGGGTGTGCGAATGGCAGATCGTCACCGTGGCATTGCGGCTAAGGAGCAGCATGGCCATGGGCTTGCCCACGATATTGGAGCGGCCCACCACCACGGCGCTGCGGCCGTCGATGGGAATGTCCGCGGAGTCCAACAGGCGCAGACAGCCCTTGGGTGTGCAGGGAAGAAGGGCGGGCCTACCGGTCATCATGCGTCCGACGTTGGTCGAGTGGAAGCCATCGACGTCCTTGGCAGGATCGATTTCCTCGAGCAAGGCTAGGGACTCCACGTGAGCGGGCATGGGCAGCTGCAGCAAAATGCCATCCACGGCGCGGTCGGCGTTGAGGCGCTTCACCAGGGAGAGGATCTCGGCTTGCAGGACGGTAGCGGCCAAGCGGTGCTCCACCGAGGCGATGCCGACCTTGGCGCAGGCGCGCGCCTTATTGCGGACGTACAAGTGGCTCGCCGGGTCGTCGCCGACGAGCACGACGTGGAGGGACACAGCGCGACCGGTCTTCGCCTGAAAGTCCGCGACCTCGGCGCGCACGGCATC